>JAUNJB010000222.1 GCA_030535375.1 Clostridia bacterium
TGTACAGCTGCAGGAAGATCCACTGCGTCCACTTGAAGTAGTTGGGATCGGTGGTATCGACCTCACGGCTCCAGTCAAAGGAGAAGCCGATGCGCTTGAGCTGCTCCCGGAAGTGATCGATGTTCTTCTTCGTCACGCCCGCGGGATGGACATGGTTCTTGATGGCGTAATTCTCCGTCGGCAAGCCGAAGGCATCCCAGCCGATGGGGAACAGGACGTTGTATCCTTCCATGCGGCGCTTGCGGGAGATGATGTCCATGGCGGTGTTGCTGCGCGGATGACCGACGTGCAGGCCCGCACCGGAGGGATACGGGAACTCGATCAGCGCAAAATACTTGGGCTTCTCATGGCTCGCTTCCGCCTCAAAGCAATGGGTTTCCTCCCACCGCTTTTGCCATTTCAATTCAATTTCTTCGGGATTGTAAGCCTTGCTCACGATGATATCCTCCTCTTTTTCCGCATGCCGCGCAGGCGCAGACGCCTGTCCCGGCAGAATCTCCGAATCTCTGTCGCGCAAAACCGCTTCCACAATAAAAGCACCCCTGCACGCACATGCACAGGGGCGCCGAAAAGCGCTGTACCACCCTGATTCAGCCGCCTGAAAGCAGCCCTCAGCGGGCCAAAGGCCCCGGCCTGTCACGGGGCCACCCGTCGCGGGCTACTGTCCTTCGCCCGCGCAACTCCGGGAGGAGGAGGCATACCCCTTCCCGCCGGCTTACACCATCCGCCGGCTCTCTGCAGGGATTCAAAGCATGCCGCTTCCCATCATCGTCTTTGCTTAGTTGTTATGAAACTGCGTCCATTGTATAAAACCTGCGCGAAAATGTCAAGCCCGTTTTGCGTTTTTTGCCGCTTTTCTCCGCTTTGCACACGCCTCATGCGGACATTTTCCCCACACAAAAAGTTTTTCGAGAATTTTGCCAAAAGGGCTTGCAAATTGCAAAAGAATCTGTTAGAATACTGGATGTTGCCGATGCTGATATAGCTCAGCCGGTAGAGCGCATCCTTGGTAAGGATGAGGTCACCAGTTCGAATCTGGTTATCAGCTCCATCAAAATCACCTTCCGATATAGACGCGGAGGGTGATTTTTTTGTTTTTTTCGCTTTTCATCCAGTTTTTTCATCCAAAGGGCTTGCAAACAATCGCGTCTGCAAGCCCTCATTGTATTTCTTTTTCGCACTCCGTCCAATTTATATAGATGCGCACATATGTCATCCGCTCCGGTCGGTACAGCCATCTCCCTGGCAGCGTCCGATGTTGAGTATTTAAAGCAAAATCACCGTTATCTCGTCGCCGTCGCAGAGCGGACCGTTTCCGGCAGGAATATCAATCAGGCAGTTACAGCCGATCATCGTGCTCAAAGAACCGTTGGATTGGTTTTCGCCCGTCAGACGCGCGCTGTTCCCATCAAAGAATGCGCGAACAATGCGGCGTGCTTTGCCGGCTTTGCCGAATTGTCCGCGAAATACCGTGCGAACCCGCCGGCTGTCGCAGATCTGCTCACCAGAAAGCTTCCTGAGCACCGGCACAGCAAACACCTCAAAGCAGGCCAGCGCAGAAAACGGATTGCCGGACAGGCAAATGATCAGCTTCCCATCCTTTTGTCCCGCCATCGTCGGCATTCCCGGCTTCATCGCCACCTTCCAGAACAGGCGCTCCGCCCCCATCAGCGGCAGCACCTGATGGAGAATGTCCTTCTTTCCGACGGAAACGCCGCCGGTCGTCATCAGGATATCGTTCCTCGCCAGCGCTTCTGTAAGCGTATCCGCCACGAGCTGCGCATCATCCCGACTGGGCGCCATCACCTCGGCTTCAATCCCCAGCTCAATCAGTCTGGCTGCCAGCGCGGCGCTGTTGGATTCATAGATCTTTCCAAAGGAGAGCGGATTGCCGGGCCTTGTGATTTCATCACCCGTGCTCAGCAGCGCTGCCCGCACACGGCGGCGGCATGTCACCTCGCAAAAGCCCAGGCTGGAGAGCACGCCGATATGCGCGCTGGTCAGCCGCTCCCCTCGGCGCACGATCAGAGCGCCCTTTCTCACATCTTCGCCCGCACGGCAAACGTTCGCGCCATGCTTCACCGCGGCGTAAAACGCGGCGAGCTCCATGCCCTCGTCCGTGTCTTCCTGCCGGATGACACAATCGCACTCCGGCGGCACAGGCGCACCGGTCATGATGCGCAGCGCCTCGCCGCGCTGAGGATGAAAAATCTCCCCGCAGCCCGCGCACGCTTCGCCGACAACCCTGAGAAACACCGGATTCTCCCGGCTCGCCTGCGCAATATCCTCGCTGTGCAGCGCGTAGCCGTCCAGCGGGGATTGATCAAATGGCGGCACGTTCATAGGCGCAACGATGTCGCAGGCCGTCACGCGTCCAAGCGCGGAGAGCAGCGGCAGGGTTTCATTTTCGTTCACGGCGCCGCAATGTGCGAGCAGCAGCGTCAGCACGCTTTCGAGTGTTTCCATCATGATTCCACCCTTTCTGTGTTTGTTCAATCACATGCCCCGGCAGAAAGAGACTTCGCCCGGCGCCTTCACGCCCGCTCCTCTTTTCCGGCTGTCTGCACAAAATTCAGCATCAGCTCCGCGATGGACTGCAAATCATCCAGCGGAACTATGGGAATGCCGGCCGGTACGCCGTCAAACCCATCGATGTTGGTGGCAACAGCGATCAGCGTGTCCGCCGGACAAATGCTTTCCTGTGAATTGCCGCTTCGAACGATCTCGATCTTGGGATACCGGCTGTACTTGAAGCCCTCCAGCAGCACCAGATCGACATCGTGAAACATGCCGATAATGGCCGCTTCGTCGGTCGGCCTCTCCTGGATGATCTGGAACCGCCCCTTCGAAAAAATCGCGGTGCCGTATGCTCCTGCCTTGCGCAGCCTCCATGTGTCCGTGCCCGGTACGTCGGGCTCAAATTCATGGCCGTCGTGCTTGATGACCGCGACCCGTAAGCCATGTTTTTTGAGGATGGGCAGCACGTTGGCAATACACGTCGTTTTGCCGGAATTTTTCACGCCGCTGACAGCAAGCACCGCCGCTTTCTTCTCCTCCGGCTCCACGCTCATCCCCTCCTCTCCTTTTTGTACAGCTTTATACAATAAAAAGCACGCCGGGCGCGCTCCCTCTTCCGAAGCGCTTCACACTCCAAAGTGC
The DNA here is from genome assembly GCA_030535375.1 of Clostridia bacterium. Taxonomy (GTDB): domain Bacteria; phylum Bacillota; class Clostridia; order Christensenellales; family Aristaeellaceae; genus Ventricola. The sequence continues at coordinate 3,160 of JAUNJB010000222.1, forward strand.
TTCTGTGCT
>JAUNJB010000059.1 GCA_030535375.1 Clostridia bacterium
TGGTGGAGGGCAGCCGCAGCGCCATCGGCGTGGGCATCAGCTGCATCATCATCGGTGTGATCATCGGCTCGGTCAACATGACCAGCCTGGGTCTCAACTTCGGCAACCTGATTCTCAGGGTCGTAGGCGACGGGCATCTGTTCCTCGGCGGCCTGATGGTCATGATCATGTCCATCATCCTGGGCATGGGCGTGCCGGGCGTGGCGGCGTATGTCATCGTGTATGTGGTGGCGGTGCCCGTGCTGCGCGGCGTGGGCGCGACGGAGATGGCGGCCAACATGTTCTGCCTCATCTATGCCTGCCTGTCCAACATCACCCCGCCCGTGGCGATGAGCTCCTATGTGGCGGCGGGCATCGCGGACAGCAACATGACCAAGACGTCCCTGATCGCCATGCGGCTGGGCATCGCGGGCTTCATTCTGCCATTCTTCTTCCTGAACAACCCGGTGCTGCTCTACGGCAGCACGGAGGGCGTCGCGCTGAGCCTGACCATCCGCACGTTTATCACAGCGTCCATCGGCGTGCTGGCCGTGGCCTATGGCCTCTCCGGCCTGCCGCTTGAGCGCTACAGCACGGGCGCTACGGCGCTTCGGCTTGTCTGCCGCGCGATGCTTGTGGTCGGCGGTTTGCTGTTTGTCAACCCGACCCTGGCGACCGATATCGTCGCGCTGGTGCTCATCGCGGCGGAAATCGCGATCGACCGCGCGCTGCTGCGCAGGATTCCGCCCATCGCGGCAGCGTAAACCGCAACCGGTGCGGAGGAAAAATACTCCGCTTCCGATATAAAAGAGAGGAGATATACCCATGAAAAAGATCCTTGCTCTGGCGCTGTGCGCCGCGGCTGTGTTGTGTGCGACCAGCGCGTTGGCGGCCGACATCAACTTCGTGACGGCCGGCACGTCCTCCACGTTCTATCCGATCAGCGCGACGGTCTGCCAGCTCTGGAACGACAATATCGAGGGCATGCGCGCGACCGCGACCCCGTCCGGCGGCGGCATCGACAACCTCAATCAGGCATATGACGGCGAGGCCCAGATCGGCATCGCCAACGCGAACCTCGTCTATCAGGCTCAGGAGGGCCTGGCCAGCTTTGAGGGCTTTGCCAACGAGAACCTGCGCATCTTCGCGGGCCTGTATCTCAACCCGAACCAGGTCGTCGTCACCAAGGACAGCGGCATTGAGACGCTGGAGGACCTGATCGGCAAGCATATCTCCATCGGCTCCGCCGGTTCCACGACCGTTGACGAGGCGACCGTGCATCTTGACATCCTGGGCAAGACGCTCGACGATATCAAGGCCGAATATATGGACACCTCCGCCGCGGCGGACGCCATCAGCAACAAGCAGCTGGACGGCGTTTGGATCATGGCGGGCACCCCGAATGCGGCCGTCACCCAGATCATGACCACCACCGACGCGCAGCTTCTGCCGATCCCGGCGGAAACCGTCGAGGCGCTCAAGGTGGAATATCCCTGGTACGCTGAGGACGTCATCCCGGCGGGCACCTACGCCGGCCAGGATGAGGATGTGCCGACCTCCGCTGTCAAGCTCACGCTGTTCATCACCGCGGATGTGGACGAGGAGACCGTCTACCAGATGACCAAGGTGTTCTGGGAGAACTGGGATTCCCTGACCGAGACGCATGCCGCGCTCAAGAAGGCCGACCCGAAGGAAGCCTGCAACGACGTGGCCGGCGTGCCGATCCACGAGGGCGCCGCGCGTTACTACCGCGAAATCGGCATCATGGAGTAAAAATCCACCCGGAAGGGCGGATCATGCCGCAAACTCGACCCCGCCCTTTTGGGCGGGGCTTTCCTGTGCAGTGAGGAGAAGGAAACATGAAGAAAATCGGATTGGTGGGCATCTATTTCCCCGGCGCGTATGACGCGCTGCACGAAAACGTGCCCGACGGCTTTGAACTGGTGGATGCGCTCTCGCCGGAGGCCTACGGAAACCTGACGGACTGCGAGTACCTGATTTCGCGGCTGGATATCGATCCGGACATCATCAACCATACGCCAAACGTCCGCTTCTGGCAGCGCTGGGGCGCGGGCTTTGACCATGTGGATTTGAGGGCATGGGGCGAGCGGGGCATCCCGATCGCGACATGCCCCGGCGTGAACTCCGGCATTGTGGCGGAGCTGGCCGTGATGCTGATGCTGGCGGGCTATCGCAATCTGCTGCAGATCAACCGCGACCTGCGGGCCGGTCACTGGCCGCGCACGGAGTATTTCGGCCGCTCGTTCATGATCCGGGGCAAGACCGTGGGCATCCTTGGCCTGGGGCATATCGGCAAGAAGGTGGCGGCGCTGGTCAGCGCGTTCGGCGCGCGGGTCATCTATTACGATATCGTGCGCCAGAGGGAGCAGGAGGAGCGGTTTGGCTACCGCTTTGTCGATATGGATACGCTGCTGCGGGAGAGCGACATCTTTTCCATTCACTGTCCGCTTGACGAGAGCACGCGCGGGATGATCGGATACGAGGAGTTTGCAAGGATGAAGCCCTCCGCCATGCTGATCAATACGGCGCGCGGCCCGATCGTCTGCGAGGCGGCGCTGATTGATGCGCTCACGACCGGGAAGATTGCCACGGCGGGCCTGGATACCTACGAGCGCGAGCCGCTGCCGCCGGATCATCCGCTGCTGACGCTTGACAACGTCGTCGCCAGCGCGCACGCGGGCGGCAACACCAAGGACAACGATATCCACATGGTGAACTATATTTATCACAACATCGTCGCCTTTGACCGGGGAGAGCCGCTGAACACGGACAAGGACATCGTCAACGGGGAGTATCTCGGAATGTGAATTCGGGCATCCGCTCCGGCCGGCCGGAGCGGATGCTTTGCAAAAAATGGCTGCGCGGATGGACAGAAAGTGCTTTGGTTTTTCGTGAATATCTGATAGAATATAGAAGTGGAATCCCGTGAATGGGATCTATGAGCGCAACGCGAGACAATAAATCGCACAGGGAACCCTTTCGATTTTCGGCTGGATTTGATAAGATAGAGCCAAAACCCAGTCTGAACGGGAGGAAATGGACATGAAATACGGCTATTTTGACGATAAAGCGCGCGAGTATGTGATCGACAGGGTGGATGTGCCGGTGTCGATGACCAATTATCTGGGAACGCAGCGCATGGGCGCGGTGATTTCCCACAACGCGGGCGGATACTGCTGGCTGGATACCCCGCAGTTCCACCGCATCACACGCTTTCGGCCCAACGGTGTGCCGATGGATTTCCCCGGACACTATGTCTATCTGCGCGATGACGAGACGGGAAAATACTGGTCGCTGAGCTGGCAGCCTACGGGCCTGCCGCTCGGTGATGCGCGGTATAGCTGCCGCCACGGGATGAGCTATTCGAGGTTTTCGTGCTGCTATGAGGGGATCGACGCCTGCCAGACGCTGTTCATCCCGCGCGAGGATGGGACGGACGACCCGGTGGAGATCATCGACGTGCGCGTGAGGAATGCGTCCGGCCGTCCGCGCGCGCTGAGCGTATACGGCTACGTGGAGTTCTCCTTCCATCACATCGATATGGACAACCAGAATTTCCAGATGAGCCTGTATGCCGCCGGTTCGCATGCGGAGGATGGCGCCGTGCTCTGCGAGCTGCATTATGAGGAGGAAAGCTACCAATTCTTCGCCGGCAGCTTCGAGCCGGACGGCTTTGACGGCGTGCGGGAGGCGTTTATCGGCCCTTACCGCACGGAGCGCAATCCGCTCGGCGTGGAGCGCGGGAGGCTGTCGGGCGCGACGGAGCTGGGCGGCAATCCCTGCGGAGCGCTGCAAAAAAAGCTGACGCTCGCACCCGGCGAGGAGGCGCGCGTGCTGTTCTACCTGGGCACGGGCCGGGGAGAGGCGGTGCGCCGCGCGCGCAGGGTATACGACGAGGCGGGCACGGACGCGGCGTTTGACAGGCTGGCGGCCTGGTGGGATCAGAAGCTTAGCGCGATGCAGGTGCGCACGCCGCACGAGAATATGAACCGCAGCCTCAACATCTGGAACCTGTATCAGAGCGAAATCAACGTGCTGTTCTCCCGCTTCTCCTCGTTCATCGAGGTCGGCGGGCGCACGGGCCTGGGCTATCGGGATACCGCGCAGGATGCCATGTGCATCCCGCACGCGGAGCCGCAGATGTGCAGAAAGCGCATCTGTCAGCTGCTGCATGGCCAGGTGTCGGCGGGCTATGGGCTGCATCTGTTTGATCCGGCGTGGTTTGAGCCGGGGGAGAGACAGTCGTTTGACTCGCCGACCGTCGTGCCCACGCCCGAAAAGAGCGGCATGATCCATGGAATCAAGGATGCCTGCGCGGACGATGCGCTTTGGCTGCTGCCCGCGATTGTGGAATATGTCCGCGAGACGGGCGAGGATGCGTTTTTTGACGAGATGATCCCCTACGCCGACGAGGGCGGGGACACGGTCTATGGACACATGAAGCGCGCGCTCGATTTCTCCTATGCGCAGGTGGGGCAGAGCGGCATCACCAAGGGCCTGCGCGCGGATTGGAACGACTGCCTGAATCTCGGCGGCGGAGAGAGCGCGATGGTCGCCTTCCTGCTGATCTGGGCGACGGAGCACTTCCTGGATGCGGCGCGCCATCTGGGGCGCACGGAGGATGCGGCGCACTATGAGGCGCTCAAGGCAAGAATGCAGGAGGCCTGCCAGCGGGAACTGTGGGACGGAAGCTGGTTTTTGCGCGGCATCACGGCCGACGGGAGGCCCATCGGGTCGCATGCAGCGAAGGAGGGCAAGGTGCACCTGGAGAGCAACGCCTGGGCCGTCGTCTCCGGCGCGGCGACGCGCGAGCAGGGAGTGGCCTGCATGGACGCGGTGGACGAGTGGCTTTACACGCCCTACGGGCTGATGCTCAACGCGCCGTCCTTTACGGTGCCGGATGACGGCATCGGCTTTGTGACGAGGGTGTATCCGGGCGTCAAGGAAAACGGCGCGGTGTTCAGCCATCCCAATCCGTGGGCCTGGGTGGCGGAGTGCCGCCTGGGGCGGGGCGGCCGCGCGATGAAGTTCTACGACGCGCTGCTGCCGGAGAACCAGAACGATATCATGGAGATCCGCCAGGCGGAGCCGTATACCTATTGTCAGTTCATCATGGGGCGCGATCATTCGGCGCACGGCCGCGCCCGGCATCCGTTTATGACGGGCTCCTCGGGCTGGGCGTACTATGCGGCGACGCGCTACATGCTTGGCATTCGTCCGGAGTTTGATGCGCTGACGGTCGATCCCTGCATTCCCGCGCAGTGGGACGGCTTTGACGCCGTTCGCCGCTGGCGCGGCGCGGAATACCACATTGAAGTGAAGAATCCCCTGCACGTGGAAAAGGGCGTCGCGTCCATCGAGGTGGATGGGCACAGGGCGGACGGCATTCCCGCGTTTGATGGCGGCGTGCACCGCGTGAGCGTCACCATGGGCTGAGTGAGAAACGGAGGAGATGACATGATTCAGTTTGGCACGGGCGGCTGGCGCGCCGTCATCGGCGACGAATTTACCAGGGCGAATATCCGGCGGGTGGCCGCCGCCGTCGCCCGCCGCATGCAGCGCGAGGGCGTGGCCAAGGAGGGGCTGTGCATCGGATATGACAGGCGGTTCCTCAGCCGGGAGTCCGCCATCTGGTTTTCCGAGGTGATGGCCGCGGAGGATGTAAGGCTCTATTTCGTCAATCTGGCCGCGCCCACGCCGCAGATCATGTTCACCGTCAAAAATATGGATCTGCCCTATGGCGCGGCGGTCACCGCCAGCCACAATCCGGCGATCTACAACGGCATCAAGCTCTTCACGCGCGGCGGACGGGATGCCACACAGGAGGTCACGGATGCCGTCGGCGCGGAGGCCAACGCGCTTGACGAGGCGGATATTCGTTCCGTGCCGTTTGATGAGGCGCTGGCCAGCGGAAAGGTGAGGTTCATCGATCCGAGGGATGCGTACCTCGATTCGATCATGGAAAAGATCGACATGGAGTCCATCCGCGCCCGCAGGCCCCGCATCGTGCTCGATCCGATGTATGGCGTGAGCCTCACCGGCCTGATGACGATCCTGTTTACCGCGCGCTGCGATGTGGATGTGATCAACGACCGGCACGATGCGTTCTTCGGCGGACATCTGCCCGCTCCCAACCCGGAGACGCTGCGCGATCTGCAGGGTTCCGTGGCCGATCACCACGCGGACATGGGCATCGCGACCGACGGTGACGCCGACCGCCTGGGCATCATCGACGAGCGGGGGCGCTACGTCTCCGCCAATGAGGTGCTGGTGCTGCTGTACTACTATCTGCTCAAGTACAAGGGGTGGAAGGGCGCGGCCGTGCGCAATATCGCGACGACGCATCTGCTTGACCGCGTGGCCGAGGCGTTCGGCGAGACATGCCATGAGGTGCCGGTCGGCTTCAAGCACATCTCCGCGGGCATGGATCAGTATCACGCGCTCATCGGCGGCGAGTCCTCCGGCGGCCTGACGGTGCGCGGACACATCAGCGGAAAGGATGGTCTGTATGCCGCGTCGCTGCTGGTGGAGATGGTCAGCGTGACGCGCAAGCCGCTATCCGCGCTGCTGCGCGAGGTGACGGATCAGTTCGGCGCGCTGTACATGGCCGAATACGACTGGGCGCTCACCGAAAAGAGCCGGGAGGCGATTCACGAGACGGTGATGATCCGCAGGAAACTGCCGGACTTTGGCCTGCCGGTTCAGCGCGTGAGCTATCTGGACGGCTGCAAGGTCTATTTTGAAGAGGGATGGATCATCGTTCGCTTTTCGGGCACCGAGCCGCGCGTGCGGATCTTCGCGGAGATGCCGACGCGGGAGCGCGCAAACGCGCTCGTGCGCGCGATGGCGCGGTTTGTCGATCTGCCGTTCCACGATTGAGCTTGGGATAAAACCAAAAGGGCTGTGAAGCGCTGGGCTTTGCAGCCCTTTTGTGAAAATACGCCCGGCGCCGCGCCGGGAAGGGAGAGGGACGCATGCGCGTGAGAATGAAATCGATTCGCTTTCAGCTGCTGGCGATCATGCTGGTATGCTATCTGGCGCCGACGCTTCTGCTGGGGGAATACATGGGCAACGTGTTTTTCAGCGACCTGAGGGAGAAGACGGAGACGGCGCTCACTTCGGGCGCGGAGCATGCGCTCACGCTCGCGCGGCAGAACGTGGAGCGCGCTGTGACGTTGGCCAAGGACGCGACATACGACGCGGAGCTTACCAATGTCTACGCGGGATACATAGGCGGGACGATGAGCCCGGCGGAGATGCTGCGTCTGTCGCGCGGATACCTCGACCGCAAGTACAGCCGGGAGGAAATATTCACCTTTGCGGCCTGCTTTCCCGTTACCGCGCCGGAGATGCTGATTTACAACCGCTCGGGATACGACCAGGCGGCTGTCTACCTCAGCGGCGCGCATGAGCGCGTGATAGCGCTCGGGGAGACGCTGGATACCCGATGCCTGTTTTTGCAGGAGGGGGACGAGGTCTATTTGGTGCGCAATCTCTATAACCTCAGGATGGAGCGCTTCGGCATGCTGGTGCTCGGCGTGGATATGGAGGTGCTCATGCAGCCGCTTGAGCAGCTGACGGTGCTGTGGGACGCCGAGGTGGATGTCATGCTGGGCGAGGCGGGCGCTGTGAATATCGATTGGGACGCGCTCACGCCGGGGCTCGCGGACTCAGGGCGCGCGGAGGAGATCGGCTATACCAGCCGCACGGCCGACAGGGATTACGTCTTCAACATGCACATGACGGTCTTCAAAGAGCGCGTGTACGGCGAAATGGAAGCATTCAGGCGGATGATGGCGGGGCTATTTTTTCTGCTCGTGCCGATCATGATGCTGATCATGGGCTATGTGAACAGGCGCATCGTGCGCCCGATTGCGCTTCTCTCCGAGGCGTCACGGCGCATTGAGGCGGGCGAGCTGGGCGTGACGGTGCCCATGCACGGCGCGGACGAGCTGGGCGATCTGGGGCGCGCGTTTTCCAACATGAGCACGCGCATCGCCAATTTGATCGATAAAACCTATAAGGAGGAAATCGCCCTGCGGGACGCGCGCATCCAGGCGATGCAGAGCCGGATCAATCCGCACTTCATCAACAACGCGCTGGAGTCGATCAACTGGCAGGCTCGCATGGAGGGGTCGGAGGGGATCAGCGCGATGGTGGATTCGCTCAGCGTGCTGCTCAACGCCAGCATGGCGCGTGGCAATCGCAGAATGGTGCCGCTGAGCGAGGAGGAAGAGGCCGTCAAGGCATATCTGTACTTCATCAGCCTGCGCTTTGGCGAGCGGCTGACGGTCACCACGCACTTTGACGAGGAGATGATGCACGCGGTGGTGCCGCTTTTGACCCTTCAGCCTCTGCTTGAAAACGCCGTGGAGCACGGCCTGGCGCCGGCGGGCGGCGGGGAGATCGCGGTGAGCTGCGTGGCCAGGGAGGAAATGCTGATGATGGAGGTCGTCAACGGCGGCAAGCCGCTGACGGATGAGGACAGGCGGCGCATCGATACCGCGCTTGAAGGGGACAGCGAGGGCGGCAACCACCTGGGCCTGGCCAACATTGCCAGCCGGCTGCGGCTGATCTACGGCGGCCGGGCGGGCATCGAGGTGACGCAGGATGAGCGCATGAGGACGGTTGTGCGGCTGCACATTCCGCTTGGGAAGGTGGAAGGACGGATTTAGATAATTTGGTCAAAAAAGAGCGCAAACAAGCACAAGGAAAGACATTTTGAAGCAATGACAGCCTGATTTTTTGTCTGTATAATATAAATAACCTCAGGGAAACGAAAATGCCGAATATGAAAGGGGAAACGAACAATGAAGAAATGGTTTGCTCTGCTTCTGGCCGTCTCCATGCTCTTTACGCTGAGCGCGGGCGCGCTGGCCGAGGGCGTCACCCTCAAGACCGTGAGTTCGTTCGCGGGCACGGATGCCTCGGCGGATGCGTACACGGAGATCCTCAAGGCGTTTGAGGCCGAGACCGGAAACACCGTCGTGGATTCCTCGTCCACCAGCGATGAGGCGTGGAAGGCCAGCGTGCTCAATGATTTTGCCGCGGGCAATGAGCCGGATGTGCTCTTCTTCTTCGCGGCGAGCGCCGACTCCAAGCCGATTCTTGACAAGGTTGTGCCGATCGAGGAGATCAACGCGGCCTATCCCGACCTGAACCTGACCGAGAACGCCGTGCTCACCGAGGACGACGGCAAGATCTACGCGATTCCGTCCCGCCCCTTCTGGGAGGGCCTGTTCGTCAACACCGACCTGTTTGAGGAGTATGGCCTGGAGCTGCCCACCGACTGGGCCAAGCTGGAGGCAGCCGTCGCGAAATTCAACGAGGTCGGCATCGTGCCCATCGCGGTTTCGCTCTCCGATATCCCGCATTACATCGCCGAGTTTGCCATCATCGCCTGCGGCACGCCGGAGGAGCACATGGCCCGCCCGAAGAGCCTTGAAGAGGTGCCGGATTCCTGGTACGAGGGCATGGAGCTCATCGCGAAGCTCTACGAGATGGGCGCCTTTGCCAAGGATGTCAACGCCACGACCGAGGCCGTGACCAGCCAGATGTTCAAGGACAAGAAGGCCGCTATGCAGATCGACGGCAGCTGGTTCGCCAACGGCATTCCGCAGTCCTCGATGGATACCACGATCGTCATTCCGTTCCCGACGTATGCGGAGGATGCCGATCCGACCGCGTTCATCGGCGGCGTGTCCATGGGCTTCTATCTCACCCGCAAGGCGTGGGACGATCCCGAGAAGCGCGACGAGGCGGTGGCCCTGCTGGCCTACCTCACCAACGCGGACAGCGCGGCGAAGCTGGGCGGCTATCAGTTCAGCGGCAAGCTGCTGGAGTCCTCCTATGAGATGATCAATAACGCCAAGTACATGCTCAGCCCGTTCCAGGATGCCATGTCCAAGGAAGCGCGCGAGACCTGGCTGCTCGGCTGCATCGCCTCCGTGGCGGACGGCAGCATGAGCGCGCAGGAGTGCTGGGAGAAGGTCATGACGATCAGCCCGGTCTTCGGTGACTAAGAATTGCGCAATTGAAATGGCCGCCGGGTCCCCTACGCGGGGGCCCGGCCTTTGCAAAACGGCCGGATGCTCCGGCCGCTTTGCAAGGGAAAGATAAATGTGACAACAGGAGGTGCCGCTATGCTCTATAGGGACAAACGGCCGCTGCTCGTATTCCTGCTGCCGTCGCTGCTGCTGATGCTGGTGATGCTCTACTACCCGTTCTTTGAGAACATCGTCAACAGCTTTTTTGAGATCCGCAGCCTTGTGAGCCCGCGGGAGACGTTTATCGGCATCGAGAACTACCGCAAGTTCTTCGTCGGGGACGCGACGGCGGGCATTGCGCTCAAGAATTCGCTGGTGATGATGGTGCTCACCGTCATCTTCCAGGTCGGGCTGGCGCTGCTGCTGGCTCTGCTGGTCAATTCCATCCGGCGGGGAGCGGAATTCTTCCGTGTGGTGTACTTTTTCCCGATCGTCATCTCCGCGACGGCCATCGGCCTGATGTTCAGCCTGTTCTACGCCTATGACGGCGGCATGCTCAACCAGATCGTCACGGCCTTCGGCGGGGAGAAGGTGCTCTGGCTCAGCGATGACAAGGCGTTCACCATGGTGGCGATCCCCGTGCTGTGGCAGTATGTGGGATTCTACTTCGTGATCATCCTGACGGGGCTGGCCGGCGTGCCGGAGGACGTGTACGAGTCCGCCGAAATCGACGGCGCGACGGGAATGAAGAAGACGTGGTATATCACGCTGCCGCTGATCTCCGATGTGCTGGTGACGTGCACGACGCTGGCGATCACCGGCGCGATCAAGATCTTCGATCTGCCCAGCGTCATCGCCAAGAACGGCGCGCCCAAGGGGCTGACGCACTTCCTGGGCACGTACATGTATCAGAAGACGTTTATCGCACAGGATGTCGACTACGGCTCGGCGATTTCCATCATCATCGTTGTGCTGGGCGTGGTGCTCTCCCGCACGGTGGGCCGCCTGCTCAGCCGGCAGGATCAGGGGAGGTGAGCGCGATGACCACAGCTGCAAAGCCCGCCAGGGTGCGCGGCCTGCACCGCATGACGCCGGGGAAGGCGCTGATTTACGCGCTGCTGATCCTCTGGGCGGTGACGACGCTGTTCCCGTTTGTCTGGGTCATCAACAACTCGTTTAAGGATTCCTCGCTGGTGGTCAGCGATTCCTTTACGCCGGCCGTCCATACGATCTACAGCAGGGATCAGTTTGGCCGCATCGAATACGAGGAGACGATGAAGGACGAATACGGCCGCGAGATGTATCGGGAGTACCTCACCAATGAGGACGGCAGCGTCAAGCTGGAGCGGGACGTGAACAAGCCCGTGCTCGATCAGGGCTCCGCGTTTGCCGGGCTGATGGGTTATAACGCTCAGGCGCAGCTCGACGAGACGACCGCCGATCTGCCCGCCTATGATACGTCCAGCGGCCGGGTTTACGATGAGACGAGCGCGCCCGTCCGCCTTTCGCCGACGCTCAAAAACTACGTGAGCGCGTTTACCAACAACAATGTGAACATTCTGCGGGGCTACCGCAACAGCCTGATCATCTCCGGCACGGTGATGCTGGCGGTGATGCTGCTGTCCACCATGATGGCCTTTGCGCTGACGCGCTACCGCTTCCGGGGGCAGGGCGTCATCCGCTCGCTCGTGGTGGCGGCGCTGATGTTCCCGGCGTTTTCCACGATTGTTCCGGTCTATCGGATGATCACGAATGCCGGCCTGTTTGACACGCTGGGGAGCGTGATCATCGTGCAGACGGCGGGCAACCTCGCCTTTGCCTGCACGGTGATGATGGGCTTTGTGACGGCGCTCCCCTATGAGCTGGAGGAGGCGGCCTTTATGGAGGGCTGCGGGGTGTACAACATCTTCTTCAGAATCGTGCTGCCGATGTGCCGCCCCGCCCTGGCGACCGTGGCGATCTTCACGTTCATATGGAGCTACAACGACCTGTTTGTGCAGATGGTCTTGCTGCGCTCCAAGACGCTGATGCCGGTGTGCGCCATTCTGCGCGAGATATCCAGCCAGTACGGCACGGATTACGGGCTGATGGCGGCCGCGGTGGCGATTGTGGTCATCCCGGTCATGGTTTTGTACCTGTTCCTGCAAAAGAATATCATCCGGGGCTTGACCGCGGGCGCCGTCAAGGGATAAGATGAATACCGAGGACAGCTGACATGGAGGGAACGGCACATGTACAAGGTTGTGCTGGTGGACGATGAGCACCTGATTCTGGAGGGGCTGAGGCGCGTGATGCCCTGGGCGTCTCTGGGGTGCGCCGTCGTGGGCACGGCGAGCGACGGCGTTTCGGGCATGGAGCTGATCCGCACCGCGCAGCCGGACATCGTGTTCACCGATATCCGCATGCCCAACATGGACGGCCTGACGATGATCGCTGCCCTGAAGAGTGAATTCCCGCGCATGCAGGTATCGGTGCTCACGGCCTTCCGGGATTTTGACTATGCGCAGCGGGCGATTACGCTGGGCGTGTGCCGGTATCTGCTCAAGCCGAGCCGGATGGATGAACTCAATGAGGCCGTCCGGGTGATGATCGACCGGCTGAACGAGGCGGGCGTTCCGTGCGCGCAGCAGGAGGAAAGCGCGGAGGAGGGCGAGGCGAGCAGCTTTGTGGTGCGCGCGGCGCTCGCTTACATGCAGGAGCACTGCACGGAGCGCATCACCCTCAACGATGTGGCGAACAATGTGTATGTGAGCCAGTGGCATCTGTCCAAGCTGATCAATAGGCACAAGGGACAGAGCTTCCTCGATCTGCTCGCCGGGATGCGCATCGAGCGGGCCAAGGTGCTTTTGCGCGATCCGTCCATGCGCGTGCATGCCGTGGCCGAGGCGGTAGGGTTCAGCGATGTGGCGCACTTCTCCAAGAGCTTCAAAAAAATCGTGGGCAAGACGCCGGGAGAATACCGGGCAGGCCTTAAATGAACACAAGCGCGGGGCTGCCGGTGCGCGGCCCCGCGTTTTTTCCCGGACAAAAACGTTTTGTGGGTATGGTCTTCTTCCGCCGGATACGCTATAATAGAGAAAAAGCCCCCGCAGAGCCGGGCGGCGCCCGACTCATTGTGACGGAGGGAATGACGAATGATATCCCCGGAGAAATTCGCACAGGCGCTGGGGCTTGGTACCATCAGCGCCGCGCCGCCCAGCAGCATGCATATCAACGTGGCCGATCTGTGCCGTCCCGGGCTGCAATTTGCCGGTTATTTTGACGTGTTTGCCAACGAACGCCCGCAGCTGATCGGCAAGACGGAGATGGCATATCTCAACAGCCTGCCGGAGGAGGTGCGCAGCGCGCGCCTTCAGCGCTATTTTTCCTATAAGATGCCGTGCATCGTCATCGCCCGCGGCATGCCGTGCCCGCCTGCGCTGCTCACGCAGGCGCAGCGGCATGGGGTGCCGATTTACAGCACGCAGGAGGAGACGAGCGCCTTTACCAGCAGCGCCATCGGATATCTGAGCGAGGCGCTCGCGCCGCGGCAGACCTGCCACGGCGTGTTGGTGGACATATTCGGCGTGGGCGTGATGATCACGGGCGAAAGCGGCGTGGGCAAGAGCGAATGCGCGCTGGAGCTCATCAAGCGCGGTCATCAGCTCGTGGCGGACGATGTGGTCGACTTTGCGCGCGTGGGCAGGAAGCTGCGCGGTGAAGCGCCGGAGATTGTGCGCGATTTCATGGAACTGCGCGGCATCGGCATCGTGGATATCAAGTCCATCTTTGGCATCGGCGCGATCATGCGCCGCAAGACGCTGGATATCGTGATCCATCTGGAGGTCTGGAATCCGAGGCGCAATTACGACCGCCTGGGCACGCAGGACAAGACGATGAATATCCTGGGCGTGGACGTGCCGATGATCGATCTGCCGGTGCGCTCGGGCCGCAATCTGGCGATCATCGTGGAGATTGCCGCGCGGAATTGGCGCCTCAAGGGGGAGGGATACAATGCCGCGGGCGAGCTGGACAGAAGGCTTACCCAGCAGTACAGGCTTGAGCTGCGCGAAAATGCGCAGGAGCAGATTGACAGCGGCGAGCTGGAACCGTGATCGGGCGGACAGAAAGAAAAACTTTGGGAAAGAAGGTTGATTCATATGTTGTACATTGGCGTGGATCTGGGCGGAACCGGCATCAAAGTGGGCGTGGTCAATGAAAAGGGAGAAATCCTTTCCAAGGGCTCAACGCCCACCAGGAAGGAGCGCCCCTATCAGGAGGTTATAGCGGACATCGCCGGGCTGTGCAGGCGGATGGTCAAGCAGGCCGGCGTGCGGATGGAGGATATCGCGTCCATCGGCGTGGGCGTGCCGGGCATCTGCAATTCGAAAACCGGCGTCATTCCGTTCTGCACAAACCTTGGCTGGCATGAGGTTCCCTTTGTCGCGGAGATGCGCAGGCACATCGACCTGCCGGTGCATGTGGACAATGACGCGACGGTCGCGGGCTTTGCGGAGTCCATCGCGGGCGTGAGCGCGGGCACGGAGTCGAGCGTCTTTATTACGCTTGGCACGGGCGTGGGCGGCGGCATCGTCATCCATGGCAGGCCGTACTCCGGTGCGCACGGCGTGGGCTCGGAGATTGGGCATATGATCATCGCGATGGACGGAGAACCCTGCACCTGCGGCAATTATGGCTGCTTTGAGCGCTACGCCTCGGCAACCGCGATCATCCGCGAGGCGAAGAAGGCCGTAGCCGAGCACCCGGAGAGCCAGATTATGGTGCGCTGCGGCGGAAACCCGGAGAAGATCAACGCCAAGATCGTCATCGACTGCGCAAAAGAAGGCGATCCGACGGCGAAGCAGGTCTTTGATTTCTACATCAAAGGCCTGGCGCACGGCATCATCAGCATCATCAACGTGCTCGATCCGGAGGTGATCGTGCTGGGCGGCGGCGTATCGATGGCGGGTGATTTCCTGCTGGACGCGGTTCGCCGGGCCGTGGAGCCGCTGGTGTTTTATAAGACCATGCCGCATGCGGCCATCGAGCTGGCGCGCCTGGGCGCGGACGCGGGCATCATCGGCGCGGCGCTGCTGGGAAAATAACGAGCAATGCGAACTCCCCTTTCCCGATATCGGGAAGGGGGAGTTTTTTCTTCAGAAGCAGACAAAGCGTTTTGTGCGTTTCCGGACGCTTTGAAAGCGCCGGCATTTTTTGGCGCCGGTGCGGCATCGGGAGTTTCGAAGCGGTTTTTTAGATGGGAAAGAGCATGAAGGAGCATCCGGCGGCATGCGCTTTTCCGTGCATCCCGTCGAGCGGCTGTCCATCACCCGATATTGCCTGAGGAGGGAGCGTAGGGCTTTTTTTCATCCGTCAGCCCAAGCAGATAATCGATGGAGGTATTGTGAAAGCGCGCCAGCTCGCGCAGGATGACGGTGGGAATATCGCGCTGGCCGAGCTCATAATTGGCGTAGACCTGCTGAGAGCAGTGAAGCAGCTGGCCCATCTGTTTCTGCGTCAAATCGGCGTCTTCACGCAAATCTCGGATTCTGCGATACATCATGATCACCTCATCGTTATTATCTCCACCGCAATTTGCGGTATTGACAATTACTGCAAATTGCAGTAAGATGAGGCGGAAAGAGAAAATGAATGCCGCATGCGCTCCGGGAAAATGTGCTCGGGTGTGTGCGACTTATGTGTTTGATACGGATGGAGTGCTAAAGGAGGTACGTTTTGGATGAGCATCGCGTCGGCGCTTTCGCAGGCGTTGAAAAGACAAGGCATCACGCAGAGCCAGCTGGCGAAGCAGGTGGGGATCACACCGTCATATATCAGCCAAATCTGTGCGGGCAAGCGTGTGCCCACGATCAGCACCCTGGAACGGATCGGGGGCTGCCTGAATATGAGCGTCGAGGATTTTTTGGGCGGCGAGGGGGAGCCGGCGGTGCAGAGTGAACAGGTGTTTTTGACGGGGGAGGAGACGCATCTGCTCGCCTGTTATCGATCGATGAATCGAAAAAGCAGAAAGGCGGTGTGCTTGCTGGCCGAGCAGCTGCGCAGATAGCGAGCCGCCGCGGAAAAGCAGAAAGCCGGAATGCCGCTATATAACCCCCGGGCCGTTCCCGGTGTGCGGGCAAAAATGAAAGCCATAGGGCATCAAACCGTACGGTATAATCCAAACATGCGTCCCGTTCGTGGACGATAGAGTAGAAGAACCTCCCGTTGCGGCGTGGAAAAACGCTGCAATGGGAGGCTTTGTGTGTCCGGAGACCGTACCGGGGCGGAAGAACTGCCGTTTTCGTTCCTGTGGATGCCCCGATAGTGAAGCGCGCCGTCCTGCCGGATGGCGCGCTGTTGTGATGGGGATTATTGGGCGAACTGGCTTTCATACAGGCTTTTGTAGAAGCCGCCACGCTCGAGCAGCTGGCGGTGCGTGCCCTGCTCGACGACGTGTCCGTCGCGCATGACGAGGATCACATCCGCGGACTGAATGGTCGAAAGCCTGTGGGCGACGATGAAGCTCGTGCGGCCCTGCATCATCTGGGCAAACGCCGCCTGGATCTTCTGCTCGGTGCGCGTGTCGATGGACGAGGTCGCTTCGTCGAGGATGAGCATCGGCGGCAGGCAGAGCATCACGCGCGCGATGCACAGCAGCTGCTTTTGCCCCTGGGAGAGCTGGCCGCCGGACTCGCTGATGACGGTGTTGTAGCCGTCGGGCAGCCGCTTGATGAAGCTGTGCGCGTGGGAGGCCTTGGCGGCGGCGATGATCTCCTCATCGGTGGCGTCCGGCTTGCCCATGGCGATGTTCTCACGGATCGTGCCGGCGGAGAGCCAGGTATCCTGCAGCACCATGCCGATGTTCCTGCGCAGGCTGTTGCGGGTGAGACGGCGCGTCTCATGGCCGTCCACAAGGATTTCGCCGGAATCGACGTCGTAAAAGCGCATCAGCAGGTTGATTATCGTGGTCTTGCCGCAGCCCGTCGGGCCGACGATCGCCACGCGCTGTCCGGGCGATACATGCAGCGTGAAATCCTCGATCAGCCGGCGCTCAGGCGTGTAGGAGAAAAACACGCTTTGCAGGCTGACCTCGCCGCGCACGTTCTCAAGCGTTTCGGCATCCCGGGGGTCGGGCGACTGCGCGGGCTCGTCGATCAGCTCGAAGATGCGCCCGGCGCAGGCCAGCGCGTTTTGCAGCTCGGTGATGACGCCGGAGATTTCGTTGAACGGCTTGGTGTATTGATTGGCGTAGGACAGAAAGCTCGACAGCCCGCCGATGGTCAGATGGCCGGAGACGGCCGCCAGCGCGCCCGTCAGTCCGACGCCGGCATACACCAGAGAATTGACAAAGCGCGTGCAGGGATTGGTCAGCGAGGAGAAGAACACCGCGCGCAGCGAACAGGCGCGCAGCCGCTCGTTGACCTCGTCAAAGGCGTCCATGGTCAGCCGTTCGTGGCCGAAGGCCTGCACGAGTTTTTGCTCGCCGATGGCTTCGTCGATCAGCGCGGTCTGCTCGCCGCGGGTTTGGGACTGCAGGCGGAACATGGAGTAGGTGCGCTTGGCGATGAAGTTGGCCACCAGGAGAGAGACGGGCGTGATCAGCACGACGACCAGCGTGATGACCGGGCTGAGCGTGAGCATGAAAATCAGCGTGCCCAGAATGGTCATGATGCCGGTGAAAAGCTGCGTGAAGCCCAGAAGCAGGCCGTCGGCGAAGGTATCGACGTCCGAGATCATGCGGCTCACGGTATCTCCGGAGGGATGCGCGTCGAGATATCCCAGCGGAAGGTTCTGAATGTGCGCGAACGCGTCGCGCCGGATATCGCGCACGGTGTCATAGGTGATGCGGTTGTTGAGGGCGCCCTGAATCCATTGGGCGGCGGCCGTGATCAGCACGCAGACGGCGATGGTGGCCAGAATGGGCGCCAGCGCGCCGAAATCGACCTGGCCTGCACCCACGATACAGTCGACAGCGCGGCCCACGAGGATGGGCACGTAGAGCGTCAGCGCGACGGTGACAAGCGCCAGCACCAGCGAGAGAACGAGCAGCGGCAGATGCGGGCGAATATAGCGCATCACGCGGCGCAGAACGGCGCTTTGGGATGCGATCTTTCCCTTTTTAGCCATCGTGGCGCACCTCCTCTTGCTTGAACTGGGACGAGTAAATCTCCTGATAGACCGAGCAGGATGCGAGCAGCTCATCGTGCGTGCCCATACCGGCCACATGGCCGTCCTCCAGAACGATGATCTTGTCGGCGAAGCGGATGGACGCCGCGCGCTGGGAGACGATGAATGTGGTGGGCGGATTGTCCATCTCTCGGATGGCGCGGCGCAGATTCGCGTCCGTGGCATAGTCAAGCGCGGAGGCGCTGTCGTCGAGGATCAGAATCTCCGGCCTGCGCACGAGCGCGCGCGCGATGGTGAGGCGCTGGCGCTGGCCGCCGGAGAAATTGCGGCCGCCCTGCTCCACGGGCTCGTCGAGGCCGTGCGGCTTGCTGGCGACGACGTCGAGCGCCTGCGCGGTTTTGAGCGCGGCCTGCAGCTCTTCATCGGTGGCCTGATCGTTGCCCCAGAGCAGGTTGCTGCGGATGGTGCCCTTGAAGAGCACGGCCTTCTGCGGAACGACGGCGATGCGCCTGCGCAGCTCCTCCTTGCGCATCTCTTTGGCGTCGATGCCGTCCACCAGCACGCGGCCGGCCGTCGCATCGTAGAAGCGGGGGATGAGATTGACCAGCGTCGTCTTGCCGCAGCCCGTGCCGCCGATGACGCCGATGGTCTGCCCCGGGGCGGCGGAGAAGGTCACGTCGCTCAAGGATTCCGCGCCCGCATCCTTGTAGGTCATGGATACGTGGTCAAACGTCACGCTGCCGTGGGGAGCGTCTGCCGCGGGGACGAGCGTGCCGTCCTGCTGGGAGGATTTTACGTCCAGCACGCGGGCGATCCGGTCGCCGCACGCCCAGCCCTTGGTCAGCGTGATGATGAGGTTGGCCATTTTGATGAGCTCAACCAGGATCTGGCTCATGTAGTTGTACAGCGCTACGACCTCGCCCTGGGAGAGCGCGCCCATTTCCACCTTCAGCGCGCCCTGGCGGATCAGCAGGATGACCGCCGCGTTGATGACCACGTAGGTCAGGGGATTCATCGCGGCGCTGACGCGGCCGACGGACAGCTGCATGCGGGTGAGCAGCTGGTTTTTGCGGTTGAACTTTCCGGTCTCCGCGTCCTCCTTGCAGAAGGCGCGGATCACGCGCACGCCGGTGAGGTTTTCACGCGTGGTGGCGGTGACGCTGTCCAGCTGTCCCTGTACGCGGCGGTACATCGGGATGGTCAGCAGCATGATGGAAAAGACGATCACGCACAGCA
>JAUNJB010000223.1 GCA_030535375.1 Clostridia bacterium
GAGCGGGAGTATCAGTCGGAGCAGGGGTATCGGTTGGCGCGGGGGTGCTGGTCGGCTTGGGGGTACGCGTGGCTTTCGGCTTGGCAGTGGCGGAAGAAGTGGATGTGGACACGGAGCCGCTGCCGATGGTCAGGCGCTGCTCCTGCGGTTCCACCGCGCCGGAGATGGCCTGATCCGCCAGAACGACCACGGGCTGCTCGTTGTCCACGATCTGGATAAACGTCTTGCCGACCTTCATGGGCAGCTCATTGCCGTTTTCGTCGAGGAAGACGATGCGGTTGCTCAGGTTGCTGTTCTCGGTGGAATTGCGCACCCAGGTGCCGCGGATATATTTGCCGCTTTGGAAGATTTCGCAGACGCCTTCTCCGTTCAGGCGGATAACGGGGCGGGAGGGGTTGCCGCTCGCCCAGGAGACATCCGTCCGCAGGACGATCACGTTCGCGTAGGAGCACTGCTCCCCATTATTGGCATCGACATAGGGCGCACCGTTGCGATAACGGTCGTACAGGCCGGTCGCTTCATTATATTGATACGCGGAGACATAGGCGGGGCTTGTCGCCTTGTAGCTGATGACGATGCCGTTCACATCTTCGCCGCGGTCAAGACCGGTGTCGGTGAAGAGGAAGGGATGCGGCGTAGGAGTCAAAGAGTAGTCATTCAGAATTTCGGTCATGTTCAGACGGACATTGTACGGCGCGACGTGGTTGCTGTCGCTGGAACGCGGGAACCAACTGCTGTTTTTGGTGATGCCGTTGAGATAATAGGGATAGGCAAAGCGCTTCTCGGCGCCATAGGCTTTTACCCAGTTCTGAACATTGTTGCTGTCGTTGCCGGCCTGATAGCCGTAGAAGCAGTAGAGCGCACCCCACATCTCACGCAGAGAGCACATTGCGATACGCGCGGAACGCACCGGACCGGCGGATTCGGGATATTCGCTCATGAACAGCGCAAGGGAGCGGGTAGAACCATCTCGCTGGATCGGCAGTTCATAGATCAGATCGGCTGAGGAAACGCCCCAATGCGGCAGTGCGCTCGGATGCGTATCGATATTGACGAGCGTCGGACGGTAGGCGCCGGAGTACGATTCGCCGGTGATCGGGTTGATGCCGTCCTGCGTCGGGTTTTCGCCGGGGACGTTTACAGTGATCTTGGCGGAGCCGTAGGATGCGGGCTTGCCCAGCTGTTGGGCGGAGCCGCTGACGGACAGCCCGCTTGAGGAGTAATCCGCAGCGCTTGCGCAGGCCGGGACGGCGAGCAGCGCGCAGATCACGCCCGCCGCCAGAAGATGAAACGGTTTCTTCATAAAAATATATCCTCCTTTTTGCATTCAATGATGTATCGGCTGTAGCAACGTTGGTTGGTTCATCTTTCTATATCATTAGACGCCGGAAACCTGACAAAAATTGCATTCTTTTTTTCAAAAAGTTAAAATTTGACGGATTTTTGTAATTTTTACAAATCTCATGGAAAAGTGGAAATTTTGTCAGGTTTTGAGCGTCTAATCATATAAAGAGACAGAGGGGATTGTCACAAGACCGGTGACGACAGAAGACGACATTGAATGCACGCCCCAGAGGCGGAAGGAGGGTTTCCATGATTATGACCGCAGTGCTCAATATGCAGCAGAGATTTTCCGCGCCTAAGAGAAAGGAAGCGCCCCGGCGCACGGCGCCCAGCCAAACGATGACCATGCGAGCGCTCAGCGATCTGGGCGAGAGCATTGCGGCGAGCGTTCACGCGATCTATTCGCCGGTGCGTCTGTATCTTTGCGTGGCCATGGAGCCCAAACCCGATGCGCTGCGCGCTCAGGTGAAGGCGGATAAGCGCCTGGCCGCGGGCATGTTTGATGTGGACGAGCTGTGGAGCGCCGCCGCGGTCAATGCGCGCTGGGCGCGCAAGGCCGTGCTCACGGATGGTGAGGGGCATGTGTTGGAGGCGGCCGTCAGCGGCGCGCGCGGGATGACCGACGCGGGGGCGAAGGAGGTCTTCTTCGAGTTTAACGCGCTGGAGAATTATCCCGAACCCATGTATCTTTCCGATGGTGTGACGCGCATTCGGGTGAAATGAGGCGGCGGGTTTTGCGCAAAAAAGGCCGCATGCCGCGGCTGGCGCAAAAATATCCCCATGGCATCTATGCTGTGGGGTTGTTTTTATCCTGGAAGAAACTGGTCACGCTTTGCCGGCCATGTTATAATTCGGATATTAAAACAAACGCAATAAAACGAAAGAAGCGGTGTTTATCATGTGGAGCTTGGGGCCGGAAGATCAGATGACACATCAGGAAAGATGGGAGTGGTTTCTTGCACATTTCACGAAGGATATGTACAAGGGCCTGTATAGCGAGGCATACTCAATCCTGCGGGATAAAGAGGAGACCATCGATGTCATTGCGGATATGATGGAAAAAGCGGCAATAAGAAGCTGGCAGCTGCGCGATAAGCAAAAGCTTTTTCAATGGATGTATACAATCGTCCGCCACGAGGCCAATCTTCGACGGCGCAAGCGCGCAAAGGGCATGGAGCAGATCAAGCTCGGCGTGCGCGACATGGTCGGAATCTTCGAAAAAGCGCCCGATCTGGAAGACTATATCATCTCCAGGGAGGAAAAGCAATGGCTGCGCAGCGCTATCAATGAGCTGGAATCGCCTGCGAAGGAGATTCTCGAGTATCGGCGCACTACGGACATGAGCCTGCGGGAGATCGCCAAGAAGATGAACATGAATCACAATACCGTGCGATCCATCTACCGGCGCACGGTGATGAAGCTGAGGGACGGTTTGGAGGCGATGAACAATGAGGAAAAGTGAGCTGCGCCGGATGGAGGCGAAACTGCGCGCCTTGGAAACGGAGCTTGACGATGCGCAGATGGATGAGATTACGGATAGGGCCCATGAGGAATATCTTCGCCGCTGTGTTGTGCGCGATACCCGGCGCAACAGCAGATGGAAGCGCTACTGCCGCCGCGTGATGGTTGTAGCCGCGGCGACAATAGCGCTCATGGTGTGTTCCTTTGCCTATACTGTCATGACTCCCGTTACCGTCAGCACCGCCAATAATGCCGTTCGCCGAGCCGCCATCTGGGTCAACGATGCGCTCCAACTGGGTGTGGAGTTCCCGATGCCGGTGGATGATGGG
>JAUNJB010000224.1 GCA_030535375.1 Clostridia bacterium
TCATCTCCTGCTTCTCGAACTGATGGATGCGGTACACGCCGCGCTCCTCGATGCCATGCGCGCCGACCTCCTTGCGGAAGCAGGGGGAATAGCTGGTGAGCGTCTGGGGCAGCTCGTCCTCAGTGAGAATGGTGTCGATGAATTTGCCGATCATCGAGTGCTCGGACGTGCCGATCAGGTACAGATCCTCACCCTCGATTTTGTACATCATGTTCTCCATCTCCGCGAAGCTCATGACGCCGGTGACGACACCGCCGCGGATCATGTACGGCGGGATACAGTATGTGAAGCCGCGGTCGATCATGAAATCGCGCGCATAGGACAGGCAGGCGCTGTGCAGACGCGCGATATCGCCCTTGAGATAGTAGAAGCCGTTGCCGGAGGTACGGCGGGCGGAATCGATGTCGATGCCGCTGAGCTTCTCCATGATTTCCACGTGATACGGCACTTCAAAATCCGGCACGACCGGCTCGCCGTAGCGCTGAATTTCGACGTTTTCGGAGTCATCCTTGCCGATCGGCACGCTGGGGTCGATGATCTGCGGAATGACCTGCATGCGCTTTTTGATTTCCTCGGCATATTCCTCCTCAAGCGCCTCAAGGTGCACAAGCTCCTCGGCAATCTCGGCCACCTTTGCCTTGGTGGCCTCAGCCTCGTCCTTCTTGCCCTGCTTCATGAGGCCGCCAATCTCCTTGGAGAGCACCTTGCGCTGATTGCGCAGGGAATCGGCCTTCTGCATGGCCTCACGGTTCTTGCGGTCAAGCTCGATGACCTCGTCCACCAGCGGCAGCTTGCCATCCTGGAACTTCTTTTTGATATTCTCGCGCACGATATCGGGCGTTTTGCGAATCATATTGATATCGATCATGGTGAATCTTCCTTTCTCAGCCGGGAAAAACCCTCTTCTTGTCGGATTATAGCCCAAACCCTGCCTTTTTGCAACAGCAGTTTTCCACTTTGCCGCGTTCCTTCAAAATTTCTTTGAAAAACGGCCCTTCAATCGGCGGGAAAAATTGACATTCCCCTGTGCATCGTGTAAAATGAGATGACTTTGATAAAACCATTTGTATCGGGAAAACCTATTGTCAAGCATCAGCCAAGGAGGCAGAATATGGGCGCTTCTCGCAATCAGGAATCCGCACGCCAGGAAAAGGACGGCGTGATCTATTATGACCGCGGTATTCTCACCGGCAAGGACGGACGCCGCTACCAGCGTTTCGCGATCAAAACGCACTTTGTCGAGCCGGGTGAGGATCAGGCGGAACTCGTGCGCCGCTACGTGCTGCCGCTCTATCAGCCGGGCGATTGCCTCTCCTTCACAGCCAAGGTGATGGGCATGTGCACGGGCAACGTGCGCACGCTGGAGGATACGCACCCCGGCTTCTTCGCCAAGCTGCTTGCGCCATTCGCCGGGCATAATTCCACCGGCATCGGCATGCATCAGCCCTACAAGATGCAGCTGGTCATCGAAATCTGCGGCCTGCCCCGCGTGCTCTTCGCCGCGGCCGTCTCCGCGGTGACGCGCCCGTTCGGCATTCGCGGCTTGTTCTACAAGATCTGCGGCCACGATGTCGCGGGAATCGACGGCTTCTATCCGGATTCCTCGTTTGAGGTCTATCACACGATGGGCG
This sequence comes from Clostridia bacterium, assembly GCA_030535375.1. Taxonomy (GTDB): domain Bacteria; phylum Bacillota; class Clostridia; order Christensenellales; family Aristaeellaceae; genus Ventricola. The sequence goes on from JAUNJB010000224.1 coordinate 1,632, forward strand.
TCATCAATCCGGAGCATCCCGTGGAGCTTTGCGACGCGCTGGAGGCCGCCACCGGCGTGCCCACCGTCGTCATGGACGCCAACGACTTCGACCAGAACCAGCTCGGCAAGGGCACTCGCTTCCCGCTGACGGACGAGCAGATTCAGGACGCCATGGCGGACAACCCCTCCGGACAGGGCGATGAGCTGACGCCCTTCATCCTGATCCGCCCACTCAAAGACTGATCCACCCTTCAGAGGGCGCCGGCCCTCCTCAACTTGTTGACATTAGCATAGCTGCCGTCCATGACAGGATTCATTTTCCAGCCATCGCCCGGAAGATTTTCTCCTCCTTCTGAGAAAAGATATACTTTCGTCGACAGTCCGCGGAGGGCGCTTGCCCTCCTTTTTCATGCCGCAGCAAAAGGAGTTATCCCCATGTCCATCACCGCACAAGTCATCATTCTCTTCTGCATCGTGCTCGTCGGCGCGCTGTGCCGCCGTCTCGGCTATTTCACCGATGAAACCATCCGGGGCACGACGCAGATCGTCGTCAACGTCACGCTTCCCTGCCTCACCGTCTACAACATGCAGCGTCCGTTCGCCGTGGATGTGCTCCAGAACTTTCTGCTCACGATGGCGGTCGCGTTCGTGCTGATCTTCGCCTGCCTGGGCGCAACGCTCTGGCTCTTCCGGAGCCGCCCGCATGCGCGCCTGGCCGTGCTGGCCAACCTGGAAGGCTTCTCCAACTGCGGCTTCATGGGTTATCCCATCATCCTGGCCGTCAATCCGGACTGGATGATCTACGCCGTCGCCTACAACATCGCCTTCACCTTCATCACCTGGACGGTCGGCGTCAGCCTGTACCGGGGCAAGGAGAACATGAGCATCCGCCGCGCGCTGCTCAATCCCAATGTCGTCTCCGCGTTTATCGGCTTCCTCTTCTTCTGCACCAGCTTCACCATCCCGGAGATTCCCGCCCAGGTGCTCTCCATGATCGGCGGGCTGACCACGCCGCTGTCCATGCTGCTCATCGGCACACGCATGTGCGGCATCCACCTGCGCGATTTCAAGGATACCGACTATCATCTTTCGGCAGCGCTGCGGCTCGTCGTGCTCCCGCTCATCCTCTACGCTGCGCTGCGTCCCTTCCCCATCTCTCCCGCCGTGGCGAATACGCTCTTCCTGCTCACCGCCATGCCCTCGGGCACCATGACTGCTATGCAGGCCGAGCTCTACGGCGGCGACGCCGTCTTCGCCGCGCGCGCCATTGCATATTCCACGCTGCTCTCGCTGGTGACGGTGCCGCTGATGAGCATGCTGCTGTGAAGCGGAGCGCCGCCCCAAGCAGCCCTCAAAGGGGGCTGCCCAATTTGTTTGCATAAGCATATCTGCCGTCGATAGCGGGGTTTATTTTCCCGGCTACTGCAATTTCTCCTCTTCCGGGAGAGCGCCGGCGATCCGAGCAGCCCTCAAAGGGGGCTGCTTTTCTTTCGGCTCTCTTCCCCCGCTTTCATTT
>JAUNJB010000225.1 GCA_030535375.1 Clostridia bacterium
CATCCTCCCGGGGCTTGCATTTTTCCGTGACCTCTGCTATAATCCTTCTGACAACCGAATGGACTGTTCGAAACCATCCAGTCCTTAAACAAAACTATGGGCCGGAGAAACGCCTCATCGGGCGCTTCTTCACAGCGGCCTTGCGCCGTTTTTTTATTTGAAAAGCGGCACGGCCGCCCGCCGTTTTGCTGGTTGAGCAAAATGACAAAGGAGAAAACCACCATGAACACCACCCACTCCATGCGCAAGGAGAACCTGACCACCCGCGCGCTCGCGCGCGGCGCGATCATCGCCGCCATCTACACCGTGCTGACCCTTCTGCTCGCTCCCATCAGCTACGGAGAGGTGCAGGTCCGCATCTCCGAGGCGCTGACGCTTCTGCCGGTCATCATGCCGGAGGCCATCCCCGCCCTGGCGATTGGCTGCCTGCTGTCGAACATTCTGGGCGGCTGCACGATCTTTGATATCGTCTTCGGCACGCTGGCCACGCTGCTGGCTGCCATCTGCACACGCCGCCTGCGCGGCAATGTCTGGCTCGCCGCCGCGATGCCCGTCGTCTTCAACGGCCTGATCGTAGGCGCCGTCGTGCACTACTGCTACTCGCCCATCATTCCGCTGCCGCTTTGCATGCTCTCCGTCGCGGCGGGTGAGGCCCTGTCCTGCTTCATCCTGGGCACGCTGCTGCTTCGCCTCATGAACCGCGTCCCGCAGGAGCTGCTGCGCTAAATCCCCTCTTGACATTCTCCGCCGGGGGCGGTACTCTGTATCTGTACGCACACTGCGTGCAGATCATTTTTATATCCAGCTATTTTTACTCGAACAGGAGGAATATTCTGATGCGCATCGCTCTGATCAACGAAAACAGCCAGGCCGCCAAGAATGCCCAGATCGAGGCCGCCCTCAAGAAGGTCGTCACCCCCATGGGGCATGAGGTGGACAACTACGGCATGTACGGCACCGCAGGCGAGCCGTCCCTCACCTATGTGCAGAACGGCATCCTCGCCGCCATCCTGCTCAACTCCGGCGCGGCGGACTACGTCGTCACCGGCTGCGGCACGGGCGAGGGCGCGATGCTCGCGCTCAACAGCTTCCCCGGCGTCATCTGCGGCCACGTCGTCGATCCCTCCGACGGCTATATGTTCGCCCAGATCAACGACGGCAACGCCGTCTCCATGCCGTTTGCCAAGGGCTACGGCTGGGGTGCGGAGCTCAACCTCGAATACACGTTTGAAAAGCTCTTCGGCTTTGGCAGCGGCAACGGCTATCCGGCGGACCGCGTCGTGCCCGAGCAGCGCAACAAGAAAATCCTCGACGCCGTGCGCGCGCATACCCTCAAGGATCTGATCACCTGCCTGAAGGGCATCGATCAGGAGCTGGTTCGCGGCGCCATCGCGGGCGAGAAGTTCAGTGAGCTGTTCTTCGCCCACGCCAAGGATGAGGCCATCATCGCCTACGTCAAGGAGCTGCTGGCGTAAGGATTCCGGAGGAGTTCTCTCACCGACGCGGGAGAACTCCTCTCATTTACCTATGAGGAGATGATTCCATGCTCAGCGATCTTTCCTATCTGAGCTATCCGCTGCCGCCGGACGTGCAGCGGCTCTTTGAGGCGGGCGACTATGCGCGCATGGAGCGCGTGATCGCTAAGCGGCTGGCCGATCCGCATACGCCCCACGCGCTGCAGGCGCGGCTGCGCTTTCAGCTGGCCATCGCGCACGAGCTTCCCGCAGCGTATCCCTATACGCAGGCGGCGCTGCTGTCCGAGCTCAAGGCCCGCGTCAGGGATTTCTCCGAAGAGGAGCTTGAGGCCCTGCGCGACGACGGCACGCTCGACTGGCGCTATATCGGCGGCGAGGTGCGCTTCAAGGACAACTGCATTTCCAATCTGCTCAAGACGCGGCCGCAGTACGCCGACCGCGCGATCGATCCCGAGGTTGTCGCCGGGGCCAAGCGGCGCAGCGACGCGCTTGACGCCGTCATCGCCAGAATGAAGGCGCAAAACGGCCTTCGCGCGCGCTTTGAGGTACACGAGGAGATGACCGTTCGCAGCGACAGCCTCACCCCCGGAGAGACGCTGCGCATTCACCTGCCGCTGCCCGTCGTGGGGGCGCAGGTTGCGCGCGCCGCGCTGCTCTCCACCTCTCACGCGGCATCGTACATCTCCGCGGAGGATGAGCCGCACCGCAGCGTCTACTTCGAGCTGCCATATACACCCGGCATGACCGTCAGCGCGGAGATCGCCTACGAGATCGACGCCCCCTACCGCGAGCCCATGCCCGAAGAGGTCTTCCCCGACCAGCCCGTTTTTGACACCGAAGAGATGCCGCCGCACGTCGTGTTCACGCCGTATCTGCGCGCGCTCGCCAGGGAAATCGTCGGCGAAGAAACGAATCCCCTGCTCAAGGCGCGCCGCATCTACGATTTCATCACCACGCAGGCCGTCTATCGCTTTATGCCGCCGTACCTGATCGTCACCAACATCCCGGAGTATTTTGCCAGCGGGCTGCGCGGCGACTGCGGCGTGCAGGCGATTACCTTCATCACGCTCTGCCGCCTGTGCGGCATCCCCGCCAAATGGCAAGCGGGCCTTTACACCACGCCCGAGAGCACGGGCAACCACGACTGGGCCCGCTTCTATGTCGCGCCCTACGGCTGGCTGTTCGCGGATTGCTCCTTCGGCGGCTCGGCCTACCGCAGCGGTGCGCTCGACCGCTGGAATTTCTACTTCGGCAATCTGGAGCCCTGGCGCCTGCCGCTTTGCAGCGAATTCCAGCAGGAATTCAATCCGCCCAGACGCTTCCTGCGCCGCGATCCCTATGACAACCAGAATGGCGAGGTCGAAACGCTGAACCGCGCGCTGGACAGCACTGAATACGACACGGACAGCAGGATTGTCAGATACGAAGAGCTTTAAACGAACGCCTCCCAGCCCGGCGATGAACGGGACGCTCTCTCCAAGCGGGCCGCGCGGGATGTCTCAATGCGGCTTGTCCGCGTCCGCCAAGGGCCGGTTTCCTGCGAAGGAGCTGTCCGGCTGATTTCGCATATTCTAAAATGCAGCATTCTGAGCAAATCGCGCCTTTTACGCAAAGACCGGCCCTGCTTCCTGAAGGATCTGCCGCGC
>JAUNJB010000060.1 GCA_030535375.1 Clostridia bacterium
TGCGCACGGCGGAGCTGGTCTTGTTGACGTTCTGTCCGCCCGCGCCGCTGGCGTGGTACACATCCGTGCGGACATCCTTCATGTCGATCTCGATCTCGTTGTCGTCATCCTCAATGATGGGGGAGACATCGAGCGAGGAGAAGCTCGTCTGGCGACGCGCGTTCGAGTCAAACGGGCTGATGCGCACCAGCCGGTGCACGCCCTTCTCGCTGCGCAGGAAGCCGTAGGCGTTTTCGCCGTCGACCTCAAAGGTCACGGACTTGAGGCCCGCCTCGTCGCCGTCCAGCAGATCGATCACCTTGACGGTGAAGCCGTGGCGCTCACAGTATCGGGTATACATGCGGTAGAGCATGAGCGTCCAATCCTGCGCCTCGGTGCCGCCCGCACCCGCGTGCAGCGACAGATAGCAGTTGTTGCTGTCGTAATCGCCGCGCAGCAGGCTTTCCAGCCTGACCTCCTCAAGATCGGCGAGGAGCTTTTTGATTTCATCTCCCGCCTCGACGACGAGGTCCTGATCCCCCATCTCCTCGGCGAGTTCCATGGTCGCCTCCACATCGTCGGCGCGCTGTCCGAGCTTTGTCCAGTGCTCCACCTTGTTTTCGGCTATGCGCACCTTCTTGGAAACCTCGGTGGAACGCTTCAGATCGTTCCAGAAGTCCGGCTCGTTCATCGTCTCGTGCAGCTCAAGGAGCTGCTCTTTCAGCCCGGCGATGTTAAAGTGATTCACCTGCCTCAACAATGCTTTCGCGGATTTGTGCCAGCTGCTGGCGATAGAGATCCAGTTCGATCACGTTGATTCACTTCCTTTATTGTTCAGTTATTATGGTAAACCCATCATTATCGATGTCTCCGCGCCCATCCGGCGGAAGCCATCGGCAAATGCTCCCGGATACGGGGAGGAAATCCCCGGCCGTCTGCCGGGCACAGGGCGCCAAGAAAGCCCGCACCCCTCCGCCCGGCAAAGCGCGTCACGCTTCCTTTCCGCAGCAGTTCTTATACTTCTTGCCGCTGCCGCAGGGACAGGGATCGTTGCGGCCGACCTTCCTGGCAACCTTCTTCGGCCCTGCGGGGCCGCCGGCGGCCTTGGCCTGCTCCAGGTTCGTCTCCTTGACCTGGGCGACCTGCCTGCGCTCCTGCTGGACATTGATGCGCGCCTGATACATGCGGCGGACGGTGTCCTCGCGGATGAGGTGCACCATCTCGTCGAACATGTCGTAGCCCTCGATCTGGTACTCGGTGATCGGATTGCGATTGCCGTAGGCGCGCAGGCCGATGCCGTCGCGCAGCTGATCCATCGCATCGATATGATCCATCCACCGCCTGTCGACGCAGGAGAGCAGCACCACGCGCTCCAGCTCCCGGGTATCCAGGTGAATGCTGTCAAATTCGGCCTCGCGCTGGGCGTAGAAGTCCCGCGCCTCCTGCTTGAGCCTGTCGGTCAGATCGTCCTTCTGGATGGTCTTAAACGCCTCTTCGTGCGCCTTGAAGAAGCCCACGCGCGCGCACAGGCGCTCCATGTAGGCCGCAAGGCCCTCGATATCCCAGTCGATGTAGTCGTCGCCGTTTCCGCAGTAGGAGCCGACCGCCGTCTCGATGAGCTTGTCCGCCATCTTGACGATCGTCTCATGCATGTCGCGGCCTTCGAGCACCTGGCGGCGCTGTTCGTAGATCTCCTTGCGCTGCTCGTTCATGACATCGTCATATTGCAGCACGTTCTTGCGGATCTCGTAGTTGCGGCCCTCGATGCGTTTTTGGGCGTTCTCAATCTGGCCCGTGAGCATCTTCGCTTCGATCGGCTCGTCCTCGCGCAGGCCCATCTTCTCGATCAGGCCGCTGACCTTGTCGCTTCCGAACAGGCGCATCAGGTCATCCTGCATGGAGATAAAGAACTGCGAGGAGCCGGGATCGCCCTGGCGGCCTGCGCGGCCGCGCAGCTGGTTGTCGATGCGGCGGGACTCGTGGCGCTCGGTGCCGATGATGTGCAGGCCGCCGACGGCGACCACGCGGTCGTGCTCAGCGTCCGTCTGCTCTTTAAAGTCGCTGTAAAGCGCCTTATACACCTTGCGCGCGGCGAGCACCTCCTCCGGGACGTTCTCATTGAAGCCCGTGGCCTCCTCGATGACCATCTCGTCGTAGCCCTTCTGCTTCATGGCGCGGCGGGCGAGGTACTCCGGGTTGCCGCCCAGCAGGATATCGGTGCCGCGGCCCGCCATGTTGGTGGCGATGGTGACGGCGCCGTAGTGGCCCGCCTGCGCGACGATCTCCGCTTCCTTTTCGTGGTATTTGGCGTTGAGCACCTCATGCTCGATGCCGCGCATGCGCAGCATCTTGGAGAGCAGCTCGCTGACCTCGACGCTCACCGTGCCCACCAGAATCGGCTGGCCGGTCTTGTGGCGGCGCTCGATCTCATCGACCACCTGCATGAACTTGCCCTTGACCGTGCGGTAAACCAGGTCGTTCATATCGTCGCGGATCATCGGCCGGTTGGTCGGGATCTGCACCACGTCCAGGCTGTAAATGCCCTTGAACTCCTCTTCCTCGGTCTTGGCCGTGCCGGTCATACCGGAGAGCTTTTTGTACATGCGGAAATAATTCTGGAAGGTGACGGTCGCCAGGGTCTTGCTCTCGCGCTCCACCTTGACGTGCTCCTTCGCCTCGATGGCCTGATGCAGGCCGTCGCTGTAACGCCTGCCGACCATCAGGCGGCCGGTGAATTCGTCGACGATGACAACCTGATCGTTCTGCACGACATAATCGACATCGCGCTTCATCAGCGCATGCGCGCGCAGCGCGGCGTTGATGTGATGCATCAGCTCGTTGTTGGCGATATCCGCCAGATTCTCCACGCCGAACCACTTTTCCGCCTTGCGCACGCCGGCCTCGGAGAGATTGCAGCTCTTCTTCTTCTCGTCCTTGACGTAGTCCTTGCGCATCTCGGCAAACTCTTCCTCGGAGAGGGGATTCTCCGCCCAGCGGTCCTCCTCCGGCTCCACGCCCTCCTGAAGGGTGCAGACAAAGCGATCCGCCTTTTCATACATATCGGTCGACTTGTCGCCCGCGCCGGAGATGATCAGCGGCGTGCGCGCCTCGTCGATGAGGATGGAGTCCACCTCGTCCACGATGGCGAAGTGATGCCCGCGCTGCACCATGTTCTTTTGATAGATGACCATGTTGTCGCGCAGGTAATCAAAGCCCATCTCGTTGTTGGTGCCGTAGGTGACATCGCAGGCATAGGCAGCCTTGCGCTCCTCCTGATTGAGATCGTGAACGATGACACCCACGCTCATGCCCAGGAATTTGAAAATACGGCCGACGTCCTCACCCTGGAATTTGGCCAGATAGTCGTTGACGGTGACCACATGCACGCCCTCGCCGCTCAGCGCGTTGAGGTAGGCCGGCATGGTGGCGGTGAGCGTCTTGCCCTCGCCCGTCTTCATCTCCGCAATGCGGCCCTGATGCAGCACGATGCCGCCGAGCATCTGCACGCGGAACTGGCGCTTGCCAGTCACGCGGTAGGTCGCCTCGCGCACGACGGAGTACGCCTCCGGCAGCAGATCATCGAGCGTCTCGCCGTTTTTGAGCCGCTCGCGGAATTCCTCGGTCTTTGCGCGCAGCTGCGCGTCGCTCAGAGCCTTATGCGCCTCCTCGAAGGAATCGATCTTGTCCGCGATCTTCTGAAGGCGTTTGATCTCCCCGGCATTCGGGTCGAATAATTTGCTGAAAAAGCCCATGTATATCCTCCAAACCGCAGCGCGCGTCCCGGAAAAATCCGCCTGTCCACACGACTGCATCTTATATATTGTATCATTCCCATCCCGATTTATCAACCTTTTCGGGAGGAATTTGGCGCTCATACGCCGCGCGCCGTATCATTGATCCCGCCAAAGCGTCCCGACGATCTCCCCAAGACCGGCCTTCGCCGCCGCATCCAGGATGCCATCCCGGATTTCTTCGCGGGAAAAGCCGTGCGCCTCAAGAAAATCATCGCTCTTCTGATTCAGATGCAGGTAGAACAGCAGCGCGGCGCGCACGCCGCACAGCGGGAGGGATTCATACAGCAAATCCTCCGCCGCGTTGATCTCCCCGGCATCCACCATGGCGGTCAGCCGATCCAGCATCTGCTTGTGCTGCACGCTCTGCAAAAGCTCCGTATCCGGCTCCGCGTCGCCTCGGCCCGTCAGCAGCACCAAAATCACGCGCACGATCTCGTGAATCTGCCGCATGATGATATCCTGCTCAAACATATTTTCGTTCCTTTCCCCGTGCCCCGGGAGAAGCGCTCAATCGTTCATCCTCACGCGCATCGCCTGCGGCGTCGTCCGCCCCGGGCAGCGCGCGGCATACGCAAACCCGCTCCGCACGGCGATCACCGCCAGAGCCAACAGCCTTGCAAGCGAAACCGCCCGCCGGACGCTTTCCTCCCGGCGCAGGACCGCCAGAATGCCCGGCGCAACGGACGCCGCCTCCGCTTGCCGCTCCATCACGCGCGCGGTCCGCGTCCCGCCAAGCATCGCATGCGCCCTCATGCCCGGCATCGCCTGCACGGACACCGACACGGCCAGCAGCAGGATGAACAGGCGCGCGATAGGCATGCTGTGCGTCACGGTTCATTCCTCCCTGTCCGTATACCTATAATCACCCATTTTTTCTATTGTAACATGACCCCTTTTAAAATACAACGAAAGAATCGGGATGTTCAATGCATCCCGATTCAAAAAATTTTGCGGACTGATGCCCTCACATTTTTTCCTTCACCGAGGCAAGCCACGCTTCAATCGACTGCGCCAAAATAAGCTGCTGGCGCAAAACCGCCTTGCCCGTCTCGGGAACCTCCGGCAGATCCTCCTTGCGATCCATGTTCTCCTCAAGATAGGTCCTCAGCGTCCGGATGCTCTGCTCGATTCGCTCGATACACAGCCTCCGCCTGTCCGCCGGCAGGCTGTCGAGATTGACAATCACGGCGTTGAAATCGAGAAAGATGCGAATCGGCTCCCCCGAGATCTCCAGCATCAGGCGCTCAAACTCCCTCTCTCCCTCCTGCGTCAGGGTGTAGACGGCCTTTTCCGCCATCTTCCCCTCCCTGACCATCGAGGCCGCGAGGCAGCCCTTCTCCTCCAGCTGAATGACCTTTTTGTAGATCGACGGCGTGCTGATCTTCACCCACCTGGAAATATTGCGGTATTCCACCAGCTTCTGGATGTCATACGCGCTGAGCGGCCTTTGCTTGACCATACCCAGCACGATCAGATCGATGGTTGCCATATGCATGCTCCTTTTTTAAAAATCCGCTTGACAAATGCTATAATTTATAGTATCATCGCACAGCATGCTATAAATTATAGTATTTTACTTTAATCTATTCTAGTTTATAGTATCGCAAAGAATGTGTCCCATGTCAAGAAAAGGAGTGAAAAACCATGAACGAACAGGAAAAAAAGATGCGGCTCCTGGGCCGCGCGCCCGTTCCCCACGCCCTGCTGGCTCTGGGCCTGCCCACGATGGTGGGCATGATGATCAATGCGCTGTACAATCTGGCGGACGCCTACTTTGTCGCCGGGCTTGGAACCAGCCAGATGGGCGCGATCACCGTCGCCTATCCGCTCGGCCAGGTCGTCGTCGGCCTGGGGCTTTTATTTGGAAACGGCGCGGCCTCCTGCCTGTCGAGACTGTTGGGAAACGGAGAGAGGGAAAAGGCCAACCAGGTCGCCGGCACCGCGCTCTACGGCAGCATCGCGGCGGGCGCCGTCCTGATTCTCCTCTCCATCGTCTTTCTCAGGCCGCTTCTTTTGCGGCTGGGCGCGACGCAGAGCGTCATGCCCTATGCCCTCGCATACACGCGCATCTACGTGATCGGATCAATATTCAATGTGTTCAACGTCACCATGAACAACATCGTCTCCAGCGAGGGCGCCGCCAAGACGACGATGTGCGTGCTGCTGACGGGCGCAGCGCTCAATGTGGCGCTCGATCCCATCCTCATACACGCCATGAGATTCGGCGTGACCGGCGCGGCGCTCGCCACGGCGATTTCCCAGCTCGTCTCCACGCTGATCTATCTGCACTACATCCGCAGCGGCAAAAGCGCATTTGCCTTCCGCCTTCGGGATTGCCGCCCATCCCGGGAAATCCTGTCCGGGATACTCCGGATCGGCGTGCCCACACTGGCCTTCCAGGTGCTCACCAGCCTCTCCATGGCGATGACCAACACCGCCGCAAAAACGTACGGGGAATCCGCGCTCGCGGCGATGGGCGCCGTCACCAAGATCACATCCGTAGGCAGCCTGATGGTATTCGGCTTCCTGAAGGGGCTACAGCCCATCGCCGGATACAGCTACGGCGCCGGGCAATATGGCCGCCTGCGCGAGACAATCCGGGTATCGTCGCTCTGGTCAACCGCATTCTGCGCCGTGTTCGGCCTGACGGCGGCCGCGTTTTCCCCCTCCATCATCTCCCAATTCACCAAAACCGATTTGGAGATGATCCGCATTGGGCAGACAGCGCTTCGGCTGAACGGCCTCTCCTTCGTGGTCTTCGGGATTTACACGGTGTATTCCTCCCTCTTCCTCGCTATGGGCAAGGCGAAGGAGGGCCTGCTGCTGGGCGTCTGCCGCCAGGGAATCTGCTTCATTCCCATGATTCTGCTGCTTCCCCGCCTGTGGGGGCTGCGCGGCATCCTCTGGGCGCAGCCTGCAGCCGATGTGCTTTCCGCCGTCATCACCGTCTGCATGGCGCTGCGGCTCGCCGGAAAGCTGAAGGCGGAGCAAGCGCAGCCGTGACGGAGCGCTATCTGTCCCCCAGTATCTGCCCAAGCGACTTCCTGGCCAGCAAAAGATCCGCGGAGTCCTGCTTGATCCATGAGGATACCATGGAGCCGTGGATCAGCGCAAAGATCGCCTGCGCCTTGATCACACTCTCCTCCGCGTCAAACCCAAATTCGACGAGATACCGCGCGTACAGCCGCTGCCAGTCCTCGTAAATCTGCTTGCAGGTTTTGTGGATGCGTTCGTCCAGGTACACGGATTCAATCGAAATCATCGTCAGAAACAGCGAGCTAAACTGCTTCTTCAACACGACATCCTCCGCAAGATGATCCGCCATCTTTTCAAAGCAGGCGAGCGCCGTCGGCTCCGTCATGATTCTGTGGGTGATTCCGTATTCCATGCGGCGGTAGCTGTATTGCAGCGTCTCCTGAATCAGCTGAATCTTGCCGTCAGGAAAGTAATAATAAAAGCTTCCCTTCGGAATATCGCATCGCTTGAGCAGCTCAGAGAGCGCCAGACCGTAATACCCCTTTTGAGAAAAGAGCTTCTCCGCCTCGGATACAATCAATTCTCTTTTATCCATCGAATCTCTCGCTTTCAGACTCGCCTGATTTTAAAAAGCCGAAGCTCAGAGCCTGAGCTTCGGCACAGCTTGTCAACGTATTTTTTCTACGCCGGGCGGGCAATTTCCTTCAATCCGTCCGGCAAAAAAAGCATCCGTCATCAAACCGTGCCAAAGCCCGGCATCCGGGCCCCGGCAAATTCTTCATTTTTGAGGGGTTACTCGGCAACCGCCGCGGAGGCGATGTTTCCGGCGTTATAGCCGGAGGCAATCGCCCAGCCGAACAGCGTAGCGCCCATGTAGACATCGCCCTCCAGGCCGCCGACCACCTCGCCGGCCGCATACAGGCCGGGGATCGCTTCCTGCTTCGTGTTCAGAACCTGCATGCCGTCGTTGATGTGCAGTCCGCCGAGGGACGCATAGTAACGAATGTGCATCTGCAGCGCGTAGTACGGGCCTTCCTCGCTCTGGGCGACCCGAATCGTGCGGCCGAATTCATCGGGCTCGCCCTTCGCTGCCGCTTCGTTGAAGGCCGCCGCGGAGGCGGCCACCGCATCCGCCGGTATGCCCAGCTTCCCGGCGAGCTCCTCAAGCGTCGCCGCGGTCTTCATCACCGGCTGGCCGTCGTAATCGTCCTCCAGCCACGCCTCGACATCCTCCATCGAGTAAATCGCGGAGCCTGTCATGCCCGCGTTGAATCCGTCAAACGCATCCTGATCCATGATCAGATACTGCGCGGTATTCTGCTTCATGGCCTGCATCAGATCCCAGGCGTTGCCGCTCTCGTTGAAGAAGCGGACGCCGTCCTGATTGACCATGAAACCGCCGGCCGCATACGCCTTGGCCACGCCCGGATTGCAGTATTGGCCCAAACCGCTGGGCAGAATCATGGAGTTCGGCTGGGTGTTGATCAGTTCCATGGAGATCAGCTCGGCATCCAGCTCCTTCACCATGGCGATAGCGTCGCCCTGCGCGCCGGCATGTCCCGCATATACAAACGCCTTATACTCATCGGGCACCAGCTCGTCGTTGGCGCCGTAGCCGCCGCTGGCCAGGATGACCGCCTTCGCGCTGATGGTATACGCCTTGCCATTGCCCTCCGCCTTCACGCCGGTCACGACGCCGTCCGTCACGATCAGCTCGGTGGCGGGCGTGTTCAGCATCAGCGTGCCGCCTTCGGCGGTATACTTTTCGGACAGGCTCTTGCAGACGCCCGCGCCGCGGCCCACGCCGGAATACGTGCGGGCGGGTTCCCCGCTCCTCTGATACGGAACGGCCGCGCCGTCCTCGGAGACCAGCCAGTCAAACGCCTCGCCGATCGTGTTGGCAAACAGCTCGACGGTCGCGCGGTCGTTCTTGTTGTGGCCGTTCTCCATCATGTCCTCGACGAGCTGCTCCGGGGAATCCTCGTAGCCATCCTCCTTCTGCCAGACAGAGCCGGTCGCCATCGTGCCCGCGCCGGCCATGGCGCTCGCGCCGCCAACGACGCCCGTCTTCTCCAGCACGATGACGTTCCGGCCGTTCTGCACGGCGGACAGGCCGGCACTCAGGCCGGCAGCGCCCGCGCCCACGACGACGATGTCCGTCTCAAGGGTGACGTCCTCCAGCTCTCCCGCCTCGACGGCGGCAGTCATCTTCGTCATGTCCGCGCCCGCCTGGGTCAGGGCATCCGTCACGGCGGCCTTGAATGCCTCGGACGTGATGGTCGCGCCGGACACGGAATCCACACCGACAGTCTGGTTCGCCACAACGGCATCCGCCAGCACCGGCAGCGCCGCCTCGCCGATTCCCTCGGTCTCGCTCTGCTCGACGATCTCAATGCCTGTGATCTTCCCGTCATCGACGGTCACATCCAGCCTGATCTCCCCGTGGAAGCCCTGCGCAGAGGCAGAATACGTTCCCGGCGTCATGCCATCAGCCGCGGCCAAAGCGCCGCAGCCGACAATCAGCATCATGGACACCAGGAGCCATGCGACAATCCTTCTCATACATGATCCTCCTTTGACTAGACGATCGTATACTAGTCGACCGTCTAGTCAAATCATATCATAAGCCCCCTCCCTTGTCAATCATGCTTTCCGCAGGCAGCGATCATGTCATTTGTTATATTGATCATGGGGGCTTCTTCCCTGCCGCAGACCGCCCGGATATCCAAAGAACACGCGCGGTCACACCGCCTGCCGGAACCGCAAAAGCGGCTCCTTCGCTCATCCCCTCTCCTCTTCCTCGAGATATTGCAGCAGGCGGACGCTGCGCATCGCGCGCCCCATGATGCCCGGCTCCTCCATCGCGATGCCGAAGAGCTCTCGCATGCGCTGCATGCGGTAGGCCACCGTATTGATGTGCAAAAAGAGCGCCTCCGCCGTCTTTTTCTGATTCGCCCCCTGATCAAAGTACATCCTCAGCGTAGGCAGATAGGCCGTTCCGTTTTCCCGGTCATACGCCTCCATCGCCAAAATAGGCGGCCAGATGAATGTGTGAAGCTGCTCCTTGTTCAATCCCGCCTCGGCATACAGCCCAAAGTCCATCCAGTTCTGATAATCAAGGATATCCCCCGCCGCCGCATGCTTAAACGGCCGGAGCAGAAAAATGCGCCTGTGCCACACCGGCGTCTGCATCACATCCTCATATACGGGGCTCAGACAGCACGCGCAGCCGTACAGATTCAGCATATCCCGGAGCATACGGAGCGCCTCCTCCTGAAACGCCCTGCTCTCAAAGAGGATCGCCGCCCCGCGCGGCGTTTTCGCAAGCCATTCGGAGGCAAGCCAGCCCGTCAGCCTCGCGCAGACCGCCGTAAGCCGCTGGGGCTTGTCCTCCCCCACCAACCGCAGCGCCATCAGCTGGTAATGCCCCCGATGCGCGAATACCTGGTCCGACGCGAGGCCCGCCACCTGGGGATACGTCACCTTCTCCCCAGATACCAGCAGCTTCATCGCCTTGCCGTCCCCCAGCGCCTCATCCGCGCCGCCGCTCTGAAAAAACGTCAGCGCGACAAAGCGTGCGCACAGCGCCACCAGCTCCATATCGATCGTTTCAAGGGGCACATCCATCTCGGGGATGGAGATGTGCCCCGCGCGTTTGCTCCCCACAAACGCCATGCACAGGATTCGCCTGCGGCGGACAGGCGGGGACGCGGGATAAAAATATGGCTCTCTGCCGTGCAAAAACGCATATTCATTGGTGCTAAAATTGCGATACGCGCTCGTCATCTCCCCGTTGGGCGTGACCAGCTCCTTCCATTCAAGGAAGTCCTCAATCGGGTAATCCTTGGACAGAAAGCCGCTGTTCGGCTTGCCCTGCGCCGTAAAGCGCATCGGCGTCTCCAGAATCTGCGCGCACATCTCCACAATCTCGCGCAGGGAGGCCGCGCTGAACACGGCCTCGCTGAGCAGCTTTCTCGCCTGATCCGCTGTCATCACCGTTCATCCGAGCTCCTCTCCTTATTTATGGGTAAAACACATTAAAATCAGACATATTTTATCATAAAAACACATTGTATTCCACCTCCTAATTGATATAATTGTGTCAGATTCGCGCATCTTTTCCGAAAAATCGAAAGAGATTGCGCAAATCCCGACAATACGGAAGGAGAAAGAAACATGAAGAAACTGTTGAGCGCAATTCTGGCTGCGGCGCTGCTTCTGACGATGGCCGTTCCGGCATTTGCCGAGGACGTTCCGTTTGAAGCGACCATCGATTGGGACGCCGAGTACGATGTCGTCGTCGCCGGCTTCGGCGGCGCGGGCGCCGTTTCCGCGATCACTGCTGCCGACGCGGGCGCGAAGGTCCTGCTGCTGGAGAAGGCCCCGGATGGAGAGGCCGGCGGCAACACCCGTTACGCGGCGCAGATCCTGCTGACGCCGACCGACCGCGAGGGCGCAATCACCTATTTCAAGGCGATGCGCGGCGGCTACGATAATCAGGGCGACGACGTGATCGAGCTGATCGTGGACGGCTCCATGGCCATCCCGGAGTGGCTCGTCTCCATGGGCGCGGATGCGGACAACTTCCTCAATTATCCGCTGGTTGAGTACCCGGATCTCCCGGGTGCGGAAGCCATCAGCACCACCGAGATCGACAAGCAGTTCTGGACGGCCAAGTTCTGGAGCCTGCTATTCGGCAATGTCTCCGAGCGCGCCGAGAATATCGATGTGTGGTACAGCGCGCCGGCCGTCCGCCTCATTCAGGACCCGGCGACGAAGATCATCCACGGCGTAAAGGTCGAACAGAACGGCCAGACGCTGAACGTCCGCGCCAAAAACGGCGTGGTCATGGCCGTCGGCGGCTTTGAGAACAACGAAGAGATGATCGAAAACTACGTTCAGATGCCGGAGGCCTACTCCAAGGGCGCGCGCTACAACACGGGCGACGGCGTCAAGATGGCGATCGATGTCGGCGCCGATCTGTGGCACATGTCCACCCTGTCCGGCCCGGATATCAACTTCGTCAATCCGGATACCGGCATCACCCCGGGCTACAACTTCAACACCTCCGAGGGCCTGAACATGTTCACCGGCTTCGCCCGCGGCTCCTGCCTGGTGGT
Organism: Clostridia bacterium; assembly: GCA_030535375.1. Classification (GTDB taxonomy): domain Bacteria; phylum Bacillota; class Clostridia; order Christensenellales; family Aristaeellaceae; genus Ventricola. The sequence goes on from JAUNJB010000060.1 coordinate 11,870, forward strand.
CGGCGGCGACGGCACCCGTTTCATCAACGAGCTGAATTCCCCGAGCCATGGCCACGTGAACAACCACGGCACCTGGGTTTCCCAGCAGATTCCGAACAACTCCTGGATGATTTACGACAGCACCAACACCCGCAGCGTCTATCTCAGCTTCTCTGAGGGCAATCAGGAGGAGATCGAGAAGGGCTGGATCATCAAAGCGGACACCCTCGAGGAGCTGGCTGAGATGATGAACATTCCCGCTGACAATCTTCTGGCCACCGTGGAGCAGTACAACGGCTACTGCGCGCAGGGCTATGATCCGGACTTCGGCGCCGACGCAGATATCGCCGAGAAGGAAGAGGGCCGCGTGACGGCCGTGTCCGGCACTGCGGAATACCTCGTCCCGATCGAGGTAGGCCCGTTCTACGCCATGCCGCTCAAGGCGACCTTCACCAATACCCAGGGCGGCGCGAAGCGCAACGTCGAGTGCGAAGTCATCGATGTCTGGGGCGATCCGATCCCGCACCTGTACAGCGCCGGTGAGTTCGGCTCCTTCTACTGCGACATCTACAACGGCGGCGGCAACCTCGCCGAGTGCGTGTTCTCCGGCCGCATCGCCGGCGCGAACGCCGCGGCTGTGAAGACCGACGTTTCCTCCGAGTCCATGCTCAAGAAGGAGGCCTATGACGGCCGTTCCCAGAATGAGTTTGTCACCGCGGAAAATGAGTTCATCGGCTCCGCGATGGGCATGAGCGGCGACGTCGTCGTCAAGGTCACCATGGACGGCGATACCATCACCGCCGTGGAGGTCATCAAGCACGGCGAAACCGAGGGCATCGGCGACAAGGCCATCGCGGTCGTTCCGGGCGCGATTGTCGAGGCCCAGTCCTCCGAGGTTGACAGCGTCTCCGGCGCAACGGTGACCTCCAAGGCCATCATGACGGCCGTGAAGGAAGCCGTCGGCAAGTAATTCCTTTCCCCCATGCAAATAAGAAGAGTTCCCATTTCGGGAACTCTTCTTATTTGCCCGGAAATATCAAAGGAAGCGCCGCGGCGCTTCCTTTGATCGTATCGTATTACTTCTGCACCAGATGGATCGCAAAGCCGCCGATCTCGTCGTTCAGATAGATCGCCTTGAGCTTGCCGTCCTTGATGGTCGCATGCTCCACATCGAAGGTGAAGCCCTGGCGCTCAAGGAACGCCTGCGCGCGCTCGATGAAGTTGGTCCTGATGGCGATGTGGCCATTCGCACCGCGGAACGGCGTCTTCATGACCTCAATGCCGGTGCCCGCGAAGATGGAGCTGTTGCCGACCTTCATCGTCCAGCCCAGCAGCTTGCACAGCTTGGTGGCGGTATCCATGGCCTCGGCCTCGTTCGCGCTGTTGATGCCCACATGCGCGATCTCCAGGCCCAGCATCAGCTGCACGGCGGAGGCGGTCAGCTCGCGAACGCGGTCCCAATCCTTCGCCTTCACGGCGTCGCCCGGCACCATCCAGCTGCCGCCGCAGCAGATGATCTTGCCAAAGCTCAGGTAATCGAGCAGGTTCTTCTCATTGACGCCGCCGGTGGGCATGAACTTCATGTCGACATACGGAGCCGCGATGGACTTGATGTACTTGAGGCCACCCGCCGCTTCCGCCGGGAAGAACTTGACGGTCTTGAGGCCCAGGGAGAGCGCGACCTCGATATCGCTCGGATTCGCGGTGCCCGGGCAGACCGGGATGCCGATCTCCTGGCAGTGCTTCACGGTCGTCGGATTGAGGCCCGGGGAGACGATGAACTTCGCGCCGGCCGCAACCGCACGATCCACCTGCTCGCAGGTCAGCACGGTGCCCGCGCCGACGACCATATCCGGGAACGCCTTGGTCATGTTGGCGATAGCGTCCGCGGCGGCCGCGGTGCGGAAGGTGACCTCGGCGCAGGGCAGGCCGCCGTCGATCAGGGCCTGGGCCAGCGGCACAGCGTCGTTCGCGTCATTGATGGCAATAACCGGCACAATGCCGATCAAAGAGAGTTGCTTCATCACGTCCATGGGTATATCCTCCTCTTGAGAGTATGTTGATTGTATCTTTCACGCCGACCGGGCCGCGCGGCCCCTGCCGGCGCGAAATGCGGAAATGGGGGTTACTTCACGAAATCCTCGCGCATCGGCGCAAAGACATCCAGCAGCGTGCCCGCCTTGACACAGGCGCAGCCGTGCACCTTGCCTCCGTCCACGACGATCGAGTCACCCTTTTTCATCGTGCGGGCGACGCCCTCGATGTGATAGGTGAATTCCCCTTCGAGCACGTAGGAAATCTGTGTATGCGGATGGCTGTGATCCGCGCCGACGGCGCCGTCGTCAAAGTTTACCTCGACGAGCATCATTTCTCCGTTATAACAGCGGATTTTCCGGCGCTGGCCGCCGCCCAGCTCGATCCACTGGGGCTCTTCCTGCTTCACAAAAGTCTGCATGCGTTCCTCCAGAATCAGTCGACCTTCATGCCGAAATACTCAACCGCGTTGTTGTAGCAGATGCCCTGCACCAGCTCGCCAAGCGTGTCGTAATCCTCCGGATACTCGCCGTTCTCGACCCACTTGCCGATGAGATTGCACAGGATGCGGCGGAAATACTCATGGCGCGTGTAGGAGATGAAGGAACGGGAATCGGTCAGCATGCCCACGAAGCGGCCCAGCAGGCCGAGGGAGGCGAGGGCCTTCATCTGTTCGATCATGCCAAACTGCTGATCGCAGAACCACCAGCCGGAGCCGAACTGAATCTTGCCGGGGATGCCTTCGCCCTGGAAGTTGCCCAGCATGGTGCCGATGACGTAGTTGTCCTTCGGGTTGAGGCAGTAGAGGATGGTCTTGGGCAGGTTGCCGGCGCGCTCCTCCTCAGCCAGCAGGTGGGAGAGATTCTGCGCGATACAGGTATCGTCGATGGAGTCAAAGCCGACGTCCGGGCCGTACTTTTCGAACATGCGCGGGTTGTTGTTGCGCATCGCGCCGATGTGGTACTGCTGTGCCCAGCCGCGCGCCTTGTACATGCGGGCCAGCTCGACGAGCACATAGGTCTTGTAGGACTCGACCTCGGCCTCGGTCAGCGGCGCGCCGCTCATGGCCTTGCGGAAGGCCTCGCCCGCGATATGCGTGCTCGGCACGCCGAAGGGCACGGTGTCCAGCGCATGATCGGACAGGCGCGCACCGTTGGCATGGAAGTAGTCCAGACGGGACTCGAGCGCCTTCATCATGCTCTCCAGGTTCAGGCAGGAGATGCCCGAGACGCGGGACAGGCGATTCATGTACTCCACAAAGCCGCCGCGCTCAATGTTGATGACCTTGTCGGGACGCCAGGCCGGATACACCTTGAACTTGCAGGTCGGGTCCTTAGCCATCTTGATCTGATGCTCGAGATCGTCCACCGGGTCGTCCGTGGTGCAGATCACCTTGACGCCGAACTTTTCGATCAGCCCGCGGCAGCGGAACTCGTCCTTGGCCAGCATGGCATTGGCGCGGTCCCAGATATCCTTGGCGGTCTTCTCGCTCAGGATTTCCTCGATGCCAAACACGCGGCGCAGCTCCAGATGCGTCCAGTGATACATCGGATTGCCGACGCAGTACTTGAGGGAGGAGGCAAACGCCATCCACTTGTCAAACCAGCTTGCGTTGCCGCGGCAGTATTTGTCGTCCACGCCGTTGGAGAGCATCACGCGCCACTTGTAATGATCGCCGCCGAGCATCAGCTCGCCGATATTTTCGAACTTGTGGTTCTCATAGATCATCCGCGGGGAGATGTGGCAATGGTAGTCGTAGATCGGCATATTTTCCGCGTAATCGTGATACAGCTTTTTCGCCACATCATTTTCAAGCAGAAAATCAGCATCCATAAACGGTTTCATGGTTTTCTCGTCCTCCTTTATATATCGTTGCCCGCAGCGCATGCGGGAATGATCCGATTGGATATCCGCGTTACAGCGTCACGCCGTCCTTGAAAATCGCGATCTCACGGTAATCATGCGTTTCGCTTTGCGTCCTCTCTCCGGAAGCGATGGAGAGCAGCTTTTTAAAGAAGACCTCGGTCGTCTCCTCCAGCGTTGCGCCCTGCACGAGCACGCCCGCGTTGAAGTCGATCCAATTATGCTTTTTCTGCGCAAGCGGCGTGTTCGTCGCCACCTTCACCGTCGGGATGGGCGCGCCCACAGGCGTGCCGCGGCCGGTTGTGAAGAGCACCATCTGCGCGCCGGAGGCCATCAGCGCCGTGATGGCGCACAGATCGTTGCCCGGGCCCTGCACGAGGTTGAGCCCCTTCTGCGTCACAGGCTCGCAGTATTTGAGGACATCGCGCACCTCGGCGGTGCCGCCCTTCTGCGTGCAGCCGAGGGATTTATCCTCCAGCGTGGTGATGCCGCCCGCCTTGTTGCCCGGGGACGGGTTCTCATAGACCTCCTGACCATGGCGGATAAAATACGCCTTGAAGTCGTTGATCAGGGCGACGGCCTTTTCAAACGTCGCCTCATCCTTGCAGCGGTCCATAAGGATGGTCTCCGCTCCAAACATCTCGGGCACCTCGGTCAGCAGCGTCGTGCCGCCATGGCGCGCAAGCAGATCGGAGGCGGCGCCCAGCAGCGGATTGGCCGTAATGCCGGAGAGGCCGTCGCTGCCGCCGCACTTGAGGCCGATGACCAGCTCGCTGGCCGGCACGGTCTGGCGCTTGAACCGGGAGGCATAGGCGGTCAGCTCGTCAAGAAGCTTCATGCCCTCCTCGATCTCGTCCTCGTAATCCTGCGTGATGAGGAACTTGACGCGGTCGGGGTTGTACTCGCCGAGCACTTCCTTGAAGACCTTCACATTGTTGTTCTCGCAGCCCAGGCTCAGAACGAGCACCGCGCCCGCATTCGGATGGCGCACCATCGAGGCGAGCAGCTTCTGCGTGTTCTTGTGGTCCTCGCCCAGCTGCGAGCAGCCGTACGGATGGACAAAGCAGTGGATGCCCTCCACACGGTCGCCGTAGGCCTCCTGTGCGAGCTTCTCAAGCGTTTTGGCCGTGCCGTTGACGCAGCCGACGGTGTTGACGATCCACACCTCATTGCGGATGCCCACGCGGCCGTCCTCGCGGACATAGCCCTCAAACGTCGCCTCGCGGTCGATCTCAACCGCGCAGGGATGCGGATTATAGCTGTACTCCAGCATGCCGGAGAGATTGGTTTTCACATTGTGGGTATGCACCCAGCTGCCCGCCGCGATGGCCTGCGTCGCATGGCCGATCGGGAAAGCGTACTTGACGATGTTCTCCCCCTCGGCGATGTCCGTCAAAGCGAACTTGTGCCCGGCAGGAACATCCTCACGAAGCGTGACGCCCAGGTGGCTTTCTCCCGCTTTGAGCGGCTCCAGCGCAACGGCGACATTGTCGCGGTCGGCAATTTTGATGTACTTATTCATCAGCCCACAACCTCTTCGATGGCCGCCTTGGCGCCCTTGGTCAGGATCGCCTCAAGCGACGCGGCCACAGAGCCTTCAAAGCCCGGGATCTCGGCCGTCAGGTCTCCGCCCCAGAATTCCGCGTTGGTCAGCACGGCATGCGCAATCTCCGCGGCCGGCTTGCCGGTCATCCCAGCGAAGAAGTCAAGCACAAACTGGTCGTCGGAAATCGGATACTCGTTGCCCGCGGCGCGCACGCCCGCAAAGGAGCCGTCCTCCTTCTTCTTTCCGCAGTAGAACGCAATGAACGCGGCCATGGAGAAGGTGAGGATCTTAGGCAGCTCGCCCTTGCGCTTCACATATTCCTTGATGGTCGGCAGCACGCGCGCGCGGAACTTGCTCTGGCTGTTCAGGGAGATGGAAAGCAGCAGATGGCGGTTAAACGGATTGGAGAAGCGCTCAAAGATCGCGGAGGCAAACGCCTCAAGATCGTCCTTGGGCAGGTCGAGCGTGGGCATGATCTCATTGAAGAGCGCCTGGGACATGTAGGAACGCATGGTCTCATCCGCCATGCAGTCGCCGACAATCTCCATGCCCGCCAGATACGCGCCCAGCACCATGGAGGTGTGCGCGCCGTTGAGCATGCGCACCTTGCGCAGCTTGTACGGGGATACATCCTGCGTGAAGACGACGTTGCAGCCGGCCTTCTTGAAGGGCAGCTCGTCCTCAATCCAGGCCGGTCCCTCAATGACCCAAAGGCCGAACGGCTCGGCGGTGTCGAGCATGTTGTCACGGTAGCCGAATTCCTCGTAGAGCGCCTCGGCCTCGCCGCGCGGATAGCCGGTCACGATGCGGTCAACCAGCGTGGAGCAGAAGACATTCTCCTCCTTCAGCCAGGTCTTGAACGCCTCGGACAGGCCCCACTGCTCGGCCGTCTTCATGCAGCACTCCTCAAGGTTGCGGCCGTTGTAATCGATCAGCTCGCAGGGCAGCAGGATGAAGCCGGTTCCCTTCGCGCCGCCGAATGCGGTGAAGCGCTCGTAAAGCAGGCGGGTCAGCTTGCCGGGGTAGGAAGCCTGCGGCTTGTCGTCAAAGCTGTCCTTGCCGGTGTAGACGATGCCGGCCTCGGTGGTATTGGAGATGATGATGCGCATATCCTTGTTGTGCGCCAGCGCAAGATATCCCTCGAAATCATCATACGGGGACAGGCCACGCTTGACACTCTGGATGATGCGGGTATCCTTGGTAGCCTTGCCGTCCACCTGGCCGCGCAGGATCAGGGTATACAGGCCGTCCTGCTCGTTGAGCATCCCGACCATGCCGCGCTCGATGGGCTGAACGATGACCACGCCGGCATCCATGCCGGCCTTCTCGTTGGCCATATCGATCATCCAATCGCAGAAGGCGCGCAGGAAGCCGCCCTCACCAAACTGAATCACGCGCTCCGTCTTCGGGGCGACACCGCGCGCCATCTTCACCGAAGAGAGCGTAGAAGCGTTGAGCTGAACCATGATAATAACCTCCCATATGCATCGCTTGCGGATGATTTGAGCATGCAGACATGCGCGTTTGCGCAGTCTGATCCAGCCTTTCATCCTTATTGTATACAGTATAACACTGCGTTCCCCTCTGCGTCAAGATTCCGGGCAAAACCGGCCGCACAGATTTGT
>JAUNJB010000061.1 GCA_030535375.1 Clostridia bacterium
CCCCAGCAGCGTCTTCGCGCCAAACAGGCTCTCCCGGCTTTGCATCGTGAACAGCAGTTTGCAGCTTTCTCCCTTCGTCTCCATATCCCACAGGCGGCTGGCGAGCACCGCCATGCCCACCGGCATGACGACCGTGTTCATGAGCGGCAGCGCGTAATACAACGCCGAATAGCCGGAGGCCAGATCATCCGCCGTTTTGGGGCTGGAACGCGCCGCCCATATCAGCACAAATGCCGCGATCAGCGCCGCCACCGGCAGATCATGTCTGCGGCGCGCCTTGAGAAATTCCGCCGTAATCGCCCGTTTCATCATGCCGCCTCCCCGCCGCGTCCCCCGGTCAGGCTCAGGAAGATCTCCTCCAGCGTGCGCGTCTTTTGCGCAAGGCCTACGACGCCCGCGCCGCCAGCCGCCAGCCGCTCGATCATCCCGGCCAGCCGCACGTCGTCCATAGCGGGCAGCGTGATCTGTGCGCCGTCGCCCCCGGCGGCGATCCCCAGCTCACCGAGCACCTGACGCGCCCGCTCCGGGTAGATCACCCGCAGCACCGTATCCCCACGGCTGTGCCGCTGCAGCTCGCACAGCGGCCCCTCAAAGAGCAGCTGTCCGTGGTTGATGATGCCCACCTGATCGACCATCTGCTCCATCTCGCCCAGCAGATGGCTGGAGATGAGCACCGTCGCCCCGCAGGCCGCGGGCATGCCGTGAATCAGCGCGCGCATCTCCTGGATGCCCGCCGGATCGAGCCCGTTCGTCGGCTCATCGAGGATCAGCAGCTTCGGGCTTCCCAGCAGCGCCTGCGCGATGCCCAGCCGCTGGCGCATGCCCAGCGAGAACTGTCCCACCCTGCGCGTCTTTTCCCTCTCCAGGCGGACGATGGAGAGCACCCGGTCGATGTCCCCATACGGCACGCCCTTGAGATCGGCCACGATCTGCAGGTTCTCCCCGGCCGTCAGATGCCCGTAGCAGGAGGGCGACTCGATCAAAGAGCCCGTCTGCCGGAGCAGTGCCAGCCTGTTTTGCTCGTTCATCGGCTTTCCCAGCAGGCGGATGCCGCCGGCCGTGGGCTTCACCAGCCCGAGCAGCATCTTCATGGTCGTCGATTTGCCCGCGCCGTTGGGCCCGATGAAGCCGTACACACAGCCCTCCGGCACCCGCATGTCAAGCTCCCGCACGGCAAACGCGTGACCGTAGAGCTTACTGAGGCCCTTGGTTTCCATCACCATGTTCATATGCTTTCACTCCTTGTCCGTTCGGACGGCGGCACGGCCCGCTGCCGCGTATCCGCCGTCTCACAGGAGCATCATAGCATGCAAACCTGAATTCCACCTGACCCTCTCCTTAAGATTACCTTAATCCCGCACCGCGCCGCGCGGCGCGCCCTCCCTTTGTGCTATAATAGAAACGGAAAAAGGAGGCACACCCATGCTCATAATTCAGGATGCGAAGATCCTCTTGGTGGATGACAATCCCGACCTGCTCGCACTCGTCTGCGACGCGCTGCACGGCGCAGGCTACGCGCATGTTGCCACGGCCTTGGATGTGCGCGGCGCGCGGGAGGCCTTCGCCCGCGAGCGGCCGGACTTCATGGTGCTGGATATCAACCTGCCGGACGGAGACGGATTCTCGCTCTTTCAGGAGCTGCATGCCCGCGCGGATATCCCGGCGCTTTTCCTCTCCGCGCGCGATGCGGACGGGGACAGGCTCTTCGGCCTCGGCCTGGGCGCGGACGACTACCTCACCAAGCCCTTCCTCACGCAGGAGCTGCTGCTGCGCATCCAGCTGATTCTGCGCCGCGCTTACCGCGCCGAGCTGCAAGCGGGCGAAGCCGGACAGATCGCCGTCGGCTCATGCGCCGTCAATCTATCGGATGCCACGATCACCGGGCCGCGCGGCACGCTGCCCCTCACGGCGACCGAGCGCGCGCTTTTGCAAAAGCTCGTCGAGCACAGAGGCCGCATCGTCACCTATGACGCGCTGTGCGCGGCCGTCTGGGGCTCCGGCTATTACGGCTACGAGAACAGCCTGAACGTCCACATCCGCCACCTGCGCGAAAAGCTCGAGGAAGCGCCCTCCAGGCCGCGCTGTCTGCTCACCGTGCGCGGCCTGGGCTACAAGCTCGTCCAGGAGGCGCAGCCATGAAAACCGTCTCCCGGCTCGTTCGCCGCTACATCGCGGCGGCCTTTGGCATCGTGCTGCTGATCTTCACGGTGAATGTGGCGCTGTTTATCGGCGTGCTCGGATACTACGGCTTTTATTGGCGGACCTCCGGCTCCTACCAGCTCAATCGCTTCGCCGATTCCTTCACGATGGACGCCTCAGGCGTCATCGCGCCCGGCGGCGAACACACCCTGCAGGAGTGGATGGAGGGCCGCGAGTGGTCCATGCTGCTCGACGACAACGGCGAGATCATCTGGCAATACAACCTGCCGGACAGCCTGAACCACCGCTACACGGCGCGGGAGATCGCCTCGTTCGCCCGCTGGTATCTCGACGATTACCCCGTGTTCTCCTACCGCAACGGCCTCGGCCTGCTGGTCACCGGCCTGCCGCGCGGCAGCGTCATCCGATGGAATTTCTACACGGACGCCGCTCTGCTTGACATCATCTTGAGCGGCTTTGTCCCGCTCCTGCTGCTGGACGCCGCGCTGATCCTCGGTGCCTGCCTGCTGCTGGGCTGGCGCGCCGCGCGCGGGCTGCGAAACGTGGCCGGCGGCATCGACGCGCTTTCTCAGGGCGAAACGGTCACCCTGCCGGAAACCGGCATGGCGGGCGAGCTCGCGGAGAAGCTCAACCGCACCAGCGCGCGCCTCGCGCGTCAGGGCGCGCTGATCGAGCAGCGGGACAGCGCCCGCACGAGCTGGATCGCCGGGGTATCACACGACATCCGCACGCCGCTCTCGCTGATCCTCGGCTATGCGGAGCAGCTGGAGCGCGACCCGCTCCTCCCCGACGGCCGCCGGCAGAAGGCCGCTTCCATCCGGGTGCAGAGCCAGAAGATCAGCGCGCTGATCGAGGATCTGAACCTGACCTCCAAGCTGCAATACAACGCCCAGCCGCTGCGCCTTGCGTCCGTCGCGGTCGGGCCGCTGCTGCGCTCCTGCGTCACGGACTTTTTCAACAGCGGCCAGGCGGACGCCTGCGCCCTCGATTTTGAGCTCTCCCCGGCGGCAGAGCGGTTTTCCTTCACCGCGGATGCGGCGCTCCTGGGCCGCGCCTTTGAAAACCTGCTGATCAACAGCGCCCGCCACAATCCCGGCGGATGCACGATTTCCGTGCGCGCGGACGTCTTTGTGCATAGCGGCGTGTCCACGCTGACGGTGCGCTTTTCCGACGACGGCGTGGGCTATCCTCCTGCCGTGCTGCTCGCCCTTTGCCGCCCCGGCACACCGGAGGCGCACGGCGCGCCGCATATACTCGGGCTGCACGTCGTCGATCAGATCGTGCGGGCACACGGCGGCCGCGCGGATTTTTTCAATCAGGACGGCGCGGCCGTGCGCATCGAGTTTGACAGCGGCGAGCAGAAGCGTGTATAATGAAGCTCGGTTTTCAAGGCCCCGCCGGCAGCGGAGGCTTTCCCATTCACTTCATTCAGGAGGTCATCGGCTATGCATACCCCTGTCAGCCATTTTATCGAATTCGTCCGCCGCTCTCCCAGCGCGTTCCACGCCGTCGACGAGATCACCCGCACGCTGCTTGAGCGCGGCTTTACCCCGCTTTCCGAGCAGGATGCCTGGAGCGTCGCGCCCGGCGGGCGGTACTTTGTGACGCGCAACCGCTCCTCCGTGGTCGCCTTTGCGATCCCGGAGTGCGGCTTTGCGCCGTTCCAGATCGTCGCCAGCCACAGCGATTCCCCGACCTTCAAGCTCAAGCCCGCCGCCGAGGACGAGGTCTGCGGCCAATACGTCCGCCTGAACGTCGAGCGCTACGGCGGCATGATCATGTCCACCTGGTTTGACCGGCCGCTCTCCATCGCCGGACGCGTGCTTGTGCGCGACGGCAGCCGCATGCTCACGCGCCTGGTCGATCTCGGCCGCGACGCGGTGCTCATCCCAAATATGCCGATCCACTTCAACCGCGAGGTCAACAGCGGCTACAATTACAATCCGCAGGTCGACCTTTTACCGCTTTACGGCGGCGGGGAGGCCAGGGGCAGCCTCATGCGCGAAATCGCAAAGGTGCTGGGCGTCCCGGAGGACGCCATCGCCTCCGGCGACCTGTTCCTCTACAACCGCACGCCGGGCAGCATTTGGGGCGCAAGCGACGAATTCTTTTCCTGCCCGCGCATCGACGATCTGGAGTGCGCTTACACCTCCCTGCAGGCGTTCCTTCTCGCCGGATGCGAGGGGCACATCAACGTCTTCGCGGTATTTGACAATGAGGAGGTCGGCAGCGGCTCCAAGCAGGGCGCAGATTCCACGCTGCTTTCCGATGTCCTCACCCGCACGGCCGCCGCGCTCGGCGCGAGCGACAGCCAGACCCGCGCGGCCATCGCCGCGAGCTTCATGGCCTCAGCGGACAACGCGCACGCCGTTCACCCCAATCACCCGGAAAAATACGACGCGCAGAACCGCACGTTCATGAATGCCGGCGTGGTCATCAAGCACAACGCCAACCAGAAGTACACCACGGACGCCGTCTCCAGCGCCATCTTCGCGGCCATATGCGAGCGTGCAGGCGTGCCGGTGCAGCACTTCTCCAACCGCTCGGACATCCTCGGCGGCTCCACGCTGGGCAACATCGCCAATACGCACGCCTCGATGAACACCGTCGATATCGGCCTGGCCCAGCTGGCCATGCACTCCTGCTACGAGACGGCCGGCACGGCCGACGTGGATCACATGATCCGTGCACTGACCGCATTCTATGAGACGCAGATCACCACCCGTGCGGACGGGGAATTCGAGCTGGGATGACATCCCCCTTCGCTGTCTTTTCCGCTATGCGCAAACAAGGGATTGTCGGGCTAGATTCTTCTGGCCTGGCAATCCTCTTATTCATATCCAAGGTTGATTTCGGCAACCGTTGCTCCCCAATGTTGTTTACTGTCTGGGGACGCCAATGCTCCTCAGAACCAGATTGATTGACACGAAGCTGTCACCCAATTCAGAGACAATGCGCTCTGCTTTTAGAATGTCTTGCCGCAGAAAGTGTGAGTGCTTTCCGTCGGGACAAATCAATCAGTCGTCCGCTTCGTCATAGGATCTGCCTCTGGAGCCGGCGCTGGGCAATCTATCTGCATATGCAGGGATTGGAAGACGTGGATCATTACCCGGCGCGCAGGGCAGAAAGAAGTGGGTTGCCCGCTGACAGGCTTCAACCGCAAGGACGGTCTCTTCGAGATCATGTGGATAGCGGCCATTGTTTCTATCTATACAAAAATCGTACAAATATATCCAGCTATGCCGTCAATCATCGCCACCGTTGTATTCCCCTGCTTCCTTCGGGCAGCGCAAACCGCCCGTTTTCCATCTTTTCAAGAACAAGTTCTTTTTAATCAATTAAAAATACGAACAAATCTTGACAACCCTTTGGGGGCATGTTATCATCAATTCAACCTGTTCTTTGTTTTTTCCACAAGGAAGGAGGCCGCCTCATGAGCACATTGACCAAGCTGCGCGAGAGCGATTTTTCCGCCACGGAGCAGCGTATCGCCGATTACATCCTCAAAAATGCCGCGCGCCTGCCGGAGATCACCATCAGCACCGTCGCGGCTGACTGTGAAACCAGCAAATCCATGGTTGTGCAGCTGTGCAAACGCGCAGGCTTCAAAGGCTATAAAGATCTGTGCAGCCAGCTGCTGGTCGAGCAGGCCCTCACCGATCAGAAATCCCCCGATCCCTTCCACTACGACGACATTCATCCCGGCTGCTCCGTCGCTCAGATCGTGCAGCTCATCACCCGGGAGGAGCTGCGCTGCGTGCAGGACACCGCCGAGCTGATCGATCCCGACTCCATCGAGCGGGCGGTTGATCTGCTGCTCGCCGCAGACCGCATCCATCTGTTCGGCGTGGGCGGCAGCGCCGTCGCCGCCACAGATATGTACAACAAACTCAGCCGCGTGGGCCTGCATGTCCACTTTTCGCCCGATGTACATTGCCAGCTGCTGGAAACCACCGCGCTCACGGAGCAGAGCGTCGTGCTCATCTTCAGCTTCAGCGGGCGCACGCGGGACATGCTCGAGGCTGCTGAGCTCAGCCGCGAGATGGGCGCACGCATCATCTGCGTCACACGTTTCGGACGCAATCCCCTCAGCGAGATCAGCGACGTCGGCCTTTGCGTGGCCAGCAACGAATCCCTGCACCGTGTTACCGCAATGAGCTCCCGGCTGAGCACCATGGTAATGGTGGACGTGCTGTTCGCCTGTCTGGCCAGCCGGATGAACGAGCGCATCCAGGCCATGGTGCAGCGCAATACCATGATCGCCAACCGACGCAGAAAGTGAGGTTTTCACCGTGAAACAGCCCGTGTTCAACGGCGTAGACCGCCTGGATACCGCCGCCGCCCTGCTCACCGGCCGCCGTGTCGGCCTGATGACCAACCCCACAGGCATCGACCACCAGCTGCGCAGCACCATCGACATCGTGAACGAGCGCTTCCGACTTTCGGCCCTCTATGCGGTTGAGCACGGCATCCGGGGAGACGCGCAGGCCGGTGCCGAAATCAGCAACAGCGTTGATCCCGATACGGGCGTCACCGTGTTCAGCGCCTACGGCAAAAACGATCACTTCAGCGACGAGATGCTGGACGCCTTCGACGTCCTGCTGTTTGATATCCAGGACGTCGGCGCGCGCTTTTACACGTACCTCTACTCGCTTTCCTACGCGATGGAGGCCTGCGCCCGCGTCGGCAAGCCGATCGTCGTCCTGGATCGCATCAACCCGCTCGGCGGCATCAAGCGCACCGGCACCATCCTGGAACAGCGCTTCGCGTCCTTCGTAGGCGATTATGAGCTGCCCACCCAGTACGCGCTGACCATCGGCGAATACGCGTGCTATGTGAAGCACTATCTGCACCTCGATCTCGATCTGACCGTCGTTCCGCTCTCCGGCTGGCAGCGCTCAATGCTGCTTGACGACACCGATCTTCCCTGGGTCGCGCCCTCACCCAACTGTGCCACGCTGGACGCTGCCCTCTGCTATACCGGCACCTGCATCTTTGAGGGCACGAACATCAGCGAAGGCCGCGGCACAACGCTGCCCTTCCAGGTCATCGGTGCGCCATTTTTGAACGGAGCCGAGCTCGAGGCGCGCATGAATGCGCTGCATCTGCCCGGCCTGCACTTCCGCCGCACCGCCTTCTGCCCCACATTCAGCAAGCATGCGGGCAAGATGTGCCACGGCGTTCAGATGCACATCACCGACCGAGACCTCTGCGACAGCTTTGCCGGCGGCATGCTGCTGCTGGATGTCATCCGCCAGCTTGCGCCGGAACAATTTACGTTCATTCGCTGGACGCAGGAAGCCCCCTATGCAATCGACAAGCTGCTGGGCACGGATGTCTACCGCACCGGCCGGCTCTCCGCCGAGGCGCTCATTGAAAAGAGCCATGCCGACGTGCGGGCATTCGGTGAATCCGTCCAGCCGTTCCTGCTCTACGACTGATCTGTCCGGCAAAGGAGGCCTCGCCTATGACCCGCTTGATCACCGCGCTCACCCCCGCGGACGCATCCGCCGCCTGCGCTCTGCTCTCCGACGCCCATGCGCGCGGCGAAGTGCTCTACAAGCCGCTCTCTCCGGATGCTTTCTCCGGATGCTTCTTCGGTGAAAACCGCTGGGGATTCGCCGTTCGCAACGCCGACACACTCGTCGGATTCGTTATCGGCACAGCCAGACCAGGCCAGAACTGGCCGATGTATCTCACGCTGCTGCTCGTTGCGCCGGAGTTCCGCCGTCAGGGCTTAGGCACGGCGCTGCTTTCCGCACTGCGCGAAGCCGCCCTTGCCGTGGGCAAGACAAGCCTCGTCGTCTCCGGTGACAATCCCGTGCACCTCTCCTGGCTGATCCCCGGCACGCCCGGCCACGATCACAATAACGCCCCCGGCGTGCAGGAGGACACCCTGGGCTACCCCTTTCTACTGGCACGCGGCTTCCACGACGACTACCACGAGATCGCCATGCACATCGACCTGCGCGACTACCGCTGGGACCCTGCCCTGGATGCCCGTCTCAGCGCCCTGGCCGCGGAGGGTATCCGCGTGGGCCTTTGGAATCCAAATCTGGGCATGGAGTTTGACGGCATGTGCGACCGCGTAGGCAGCGAATACTGGCGAGGCGTACTGCGCGCCGAGTTGGCCGCCTGGCAATCCGGTCAGCCGAATGACAATCCGGAATACTGGGCCGACGGACGCCGCCCAACCGGGCCCCGTCCGCTGCTCACGGCCACACATGAAGGACACATCATCGGCTTCACCGGCCCCGTCGATTTGCAGGCGAGCGGCCGCGGCTACTTCACCGGCATCTGCACGGACCCCGCATGGGGAGGCCGCGGCATTGCGACGCTGTTGTTCAATCAGCTCATGCAGGCTTTCATCGCTGAGGGCGCGACCTTCTCCTCCCTGTTCACCGGCAGGGAAAATCACGCCCGCAAGATTTACGAACGTGCCGGGCTGCGCGTCGCAGCGAGCTTCTGCGCCCTCTCCTGTCCGCTCAACGGCGAAGCTTTTACCCACCGCTACTTCTGATCTCTTCCCCGGATGCAGCAGATTTCCTTCACTGTATTTCCGAAAACTGTCATTTCCCCCGGAGTTTGGTCTTATTCTATAAAGCCAAACTCCTTTTTCTTTCCATTCTTTCGGCACAAAATGCTAACTTGTTCTAATTAGTTTTTAAAAATTCGAGAACAAGTATTGACAAGTATTGTGCAGATTGCTATAATAATTTCAGAAAAAAGCCGAGAAACAATATAAGAATGATTCTATTTTCAGTTTTCTCATAGGAATTATTGTGACAAAAAGGAGAGATGTCCATGACCTCTGCCAAGGATCGCCGCAGAAAAACCCCCAAGGAGACGATCTTCAATTCCGCTCACGTACGGCATGTGGTCGCCGGCCGGCTATATCGCAATCGATATATCTATCTGATGATCCTGCCCGTGGTGATCTATTTTCTTTTGTTCAAATATCTGCCAATGTGGTTCCTGCGCAGCGCTTTCTACGACTATAAGCTGCTTAAGGGCTTTGAGGGTTCCAAATACGTGGGCCTCAAATATTTTGAACGCCTACTCACGAATCCAAACCTGCTCACCTATATCGGCAACACCCTCAAGCTGAACATCGTTGCACTGGTCTTTCTTTTCCCGCTGCCGCTGGTTTTTGCCATCATGCTCAACGAGCTGCGCAGCCCGAGATTCACCAAATGCGTACAGACGATTTCCTTCCTGCCGCACTTTGTCTCCACGGTCGTTCTCGTGTCCATGATCAGCACGATCCTCTCCCCGAGCATCGGTTCCCTGGCCAAAATCGCCAAAATGCTGGGCAGAACCCCGATCAACTTCCTAAGCATTCCGGAATATTTTGTGCCAATCAACGTGGTCTCCGGCTTCTGGCAGTGCGTGGGCTGGGATGCCATCATCTACGTATCCACGCTCGCCGGCATCGACACCGGCCTGTACGAAGCCGCCCGCATCGACGGTGCCAACCGCTGGCAGCAGATTCTGCACGTGAGCCTGCCGGGCCTGGCCAACACGTTTGTGCTGATGCTGATCATGCAGGTTGGCCAGCTGCTCAACGTCAATTTTGAAAAGGTCTACCTGCTGCAAAACAACCTAAACCTCTCCGCCTCTGAGATGCTGCCCACCTTCGTATACAAGACGGGCATGGAGAGCCACAACTACGGCTATGCCACCGCGGCGGGACTGTTCAATTCCGTGATCAGCATCCTGCTGGTGCTCATCGCCAACACTGTCAGCAACAAGGTCAGCGAAATCTCGCTCTTCTGAGCAGAACGGAGGAATCGCGCTATGGAACAGATCCGCTCATCCGTAAAAAAGCATGGCAATCAGGGCTTTATCCGCCGCAGTCCGGGCGAAAAGCTGGCCGATGCGCTGCTCACGCTGTTCATGGTGCTGCTGCTGTGCTTCTTCCTGTATCCGCTGCTCAACATGTTTTCCATCTCTTTGAGCAACGAGTACGCCGTCCTGCGCGCCGACGTCACCTTCTATCCCATCGGCTTTAACCCGCAGGCCTATACGCTCATTCTGCAATCTCAGGAGCTTTGGCGCTCCTTCGCCAACAGCTGCTTTGTCGCCGTGGTAGGCTGCGTGTGCAGCCTGATCATGCTCAGCCTGGCCGCCTATCCGCTGGCCTACGCCAACTTCTATGGCAAAAAGATTTACATTTTCTTAATTCTATTCACGATGTGGTTCTCCGGCGGCATTATCCCGAACTTCCTCACCATGATGCAGCTGGGCCTTTACGATACCCACTGGGCGCTGATCATGAATCTGCTGATGAGCGCATACTACGTAGTCATCGTGCGCAGCTACTTCCAATCCATTCCGATCTCCATTGTGGAAAGCGCTCGTATCGACGGCGCAAACGACTTCCGCATTCTCTTCCAGCTGATTATTCCGCTCTCCAAGCCGGTTCTGGCTACAGTGGCGCTGTGGGTGATTGTGAGCCACTGGAACGACTATCTCAACCCGCTGATGTTCCTCTCCTCCCGGCAGAATTACACGCTCCAGCTCATCCTCAAGGAGCTCGTGCTCAACGCGGAGTCCTCTATTCATAACGTCTCCGCGGTCTCCACGTCGTCCACAGGCGGTGCAGCTGCTTTGGGTCAGCAAACGCGCAATGCCGTGCTGGTCGTGGCAATGATCCCGATGTGCATCCTTTATCCTTTCGTGCAGCGCTACTTCGTCAGCGGCGTCATGCTCGGCTCCGTCAAGGGCTGAGCGCACTCCCTCAGGAACTTCCGCGGAAGCGCATCCGCGAAGCATATCAATTTCTATCAAGGAGGAACGATTCATGAAAAAGATTCTGGCTATCATCCTGGCCCTGTCCATGCTGCTGGGCATTCCCGCTGCCATGGCGGAAAGCGTCAACGTACCCGCGTTGACCCAGCCCCTCATCGACGCGGCCAAGGAGCTCCCCAAGAGCGAAAACCTCTACTTTGAGGACGGCCTGGAAATCAGCGGTATGGGCGTCCACTACAACAACTATCCCACTGCCTTCGACGGCTGTTTCTACTGGCCGGCCATCGAATCGCTGACCAACGCGCACCTCGAGTTCGACTGGCGCGTGGAGGACAATTACAGCACGCAGGTCGCCACCACGCTGGCCTCCGGCAAGCTGCCTGATATCCTCCAGGCCGGCGCATACGGCATCATGAATCTGGTCAGCGAGGGCGCAATCGTTCCGATTGACGATTACCTCGATCTGATCCCCAACATCGTCGCCGCGGTTGGAGAAGAGCGCATGGCGGACTGGCGTCAGCCCGACGGCCACATCTATGCCATCCCGACGATCGTCAACGTCCCCGGCTCCCAGACCGTGATGGTTCGCCAGGACTGGCTGGATCAGCTCGGCATGGATGCGCCTGAGACCTGGGAAGACTGGCTTGCCCTCTGGCGCGCCATCAAGGAAAACGATTTGAACGGCAACGGCGATCCCACTGATGAGATCCCGCTCGCCCTCGAGCAGGGCGCCAATGGTGAGCGCTCCATGGCCAGCCTGCTGAATGCTTTCGGCATCCGTGCTTCTTCTGACTGTCAGTTCTGCGTGCTGGACGACGGCACCTATACCATGGTGTACGAGCATCCGCGTTATGCCGAGTTCTTGCAGGCGGTTCAGGATCTCTACGCTGAAGGCCTGATCGACCCCGAGTTTGCTACCCGCACTCAGGCCGAGCTCTTCACCGCGATGGACAGCGGCCTTGTCGGCACGACCATGACCTGGGCTGAGCGTGCCAAGCTCTCCACCTACGCCATCCGTGAAGCGGGCGACGAGGACGCGCTGTGGACCTGCGTCATCCCGATCACCGGCCCGTATGGCGATCACATCACCCAGGAGCGTGACGCCGTCACTCAGCTGTGGTGCATCACCATCGCTGCGGAAGAAGCCGGCAAGGTGGAGGACATCCTGCGCCTGTTCGACTGGAATTTCTCCGAGGAAGGCAACTATCTGTACAATTACGGCATCGAGGGTGTGAGCTATGACCTGGTGGACGGCGAGCCCATCCTGTACCCGGAGATGGTATCCAATGGCTTCGTCGATTACCGCGCCACGGGCTGCGAATATGAGCCCTTCGGCGGCGAATGGCAGACCAGCGCCTTCATGCAGTGCCTCTTCGGTGGCCAGAGCATCGAGGATCTGGACGACGCCTCTGCTTCCTTCTACAATGGCCTGGCCATCGTGAATGACGGCTACTTCTACGCCATGCCCAAGACGCTGGAGACTGACGCCTACGTTGAGTTCCGCGCCGAACTGATTACGACCGGCGTGTGCACGCTGCGCGATCAGACCGTTGCCGGCCAGATGACTGTCGACGAGTTCTTCGCCAAGTACGAGACACTGAAAGCCCAGGGCCTCCAGGAGGTCATCGATGCGGGCACCGAAGCGTACGCGCTGCTCAGCGGCAAGTAATCCTCACAACTCTGGGGCTGCCAGCCGGCAGCCCCTTTCTTTGGGATACAACATAGGAGGATCTCCCATGGCGCTCATCACCATCCAGTTTCACGCCAAGTCACTCGCTCGTTCGGTGCCGCTGCGCGCCTTTCTCCCGGTAGACGGCGACGCCCCACCCGAGACGCCTCTGCCCGCACTCTATCTGCTTCACGGGCTGAACGGCAGCGAGAGCGACTGGTTTACGTATTCCCGCGCCGCGCTCTATGCCCGTGAATTCGGTCTGGCCGTCTTTTGCCCTGCCGGAGAAAACAGCTTTTACGTGCCGCAAGCGGCTTCCGGAATCGACTATCTGCGCTTCATCGGAGAGGAGCTTCCCGCATTCACCCGCCGCCTGTTCCCCCTTAGCGCCGAGCGGGAGAAAACTTTCATCGGTGGACTTTCGATGGGTGGCTATGGCGCGCTGAACGCGGGGTATGTCTATCCTCAGACGTTTGGCAAGGTGGTGGCGCTCTCCGCAGCGCTGGAGCCCTGGCGCCTGATGACGCAAACGGATAGCACCGAATCCGTGCGCAGGCCCCGTTATGCGCGCGCTCTCTTCGGCGAGAGCCCATATGCGGGCGATACCCTGACCCTTGCCCGCAAGTGCGGCAACCGCGCCCCGGAGATTCACATGGCCTGCGGCGCGGAGGATGCCCTGCTGCCCGTCAACATCGCCTTTACCGAAGCGCTGCGCGCAGAGGGTCTTCCGCCTGCTCATTTTGACATCACGCCTGGCGCGCACACCTGGGACTTCTGGGATCGTGAGATTCGCCGCGGCATGCAGTTCCTGATGGATCACCCCATCGACGCGCCGCTCCCCGCGTGATAAACACAAGCGAGGCGCCGCTCTCCCTTTGGAAAGCAGCGCCCCGTTTTTTATTTGGGAAAGCGATAGCATTCCCTCGTCCGGCTTTATTTTTCATGCATCCCACCCAGGAAATCCATATAGATCCCCGGCGTAGAATCCGGAATCAATGCGGCACCGACGCACTTCTCATAAAAGGCAACCGGGCCGACGCCGCCAATGACGGCATAGACATAACCCTGTTCGCGCAGGCCCCACAGGCCCGCCAACAAAAGCGCCCTTCCTACGCCGCGCCCCTGCTCCTCTTCAAGCACGCGCGTGGGGCCAAAGAAGTCCGGCGCGGTGGCATTATAACATGCATAACCGATGATCCGTGCACCGCGCGTAGCAATAAAGCAACTCACCGGCGCATGTGCGAAGCACACGTCGCACTCCCCTGCCGCGCTGATGCCGCTGTGTTCACGCACCCAGTCCACCACGCGAAACTTGTCCGGCGGCAGGGCGCGGCGAAGTTGAATCCCCTGCGCCTCCATCTGTGTGCGTACCGGCGGGAGCTCCGGCAGCCGCAGCAGGTTCACCAGCATATCAGCCATGGCATACCGTCCCCTCTTTCATGTGCTCATAAGCCAGCCGGGCTGCCCCCTGCACAGCCGAGCCGCGCGGCGCGATCACCGTCATCTGCGGGCACGCCTCCTGACAACGCCGTCTGACGCCCTCGCGGATGCACGGATAGCGCATCAAAATGCTGCCAGCCAATGCGAGCTCGCCTTTCTCCAGCCCTAGCTCTCTCCAGGCGGCGACAGCCAGCGCAGCAAGCTCCCGCGCGGCCTTGTCCGCAATGCGCACAGACGCTTCGTCGCCCTCCGCTATCGCTTCCAACAGCAGCGGAGCCAGCGCAGCGATCTCCTTTTTCCCGGTTTTCGGAGCGTAAAGCCAGGTGACCATGCTGCGCACATCCGCCGTTCCTAGCACGCGGTGCACCTTTTCAGTCAACACTGTCGAACCACAGCGGCCGTCCTCCGCGCGGACCACCGCCGTCAAAATGTCCCGCCCAAGCGCATAGCCACTGCCCTCGTCGTCGATCAGGTAGCCATAGCCGCCCACGCGCACGGTACGCCCGGTTTCATTCCTGCCACAGCAAATAGAGCCCGTACCCGCCACCAGTACAGCGCCCGGCCCCTCAACGGCTCCGGCCAAGGCGATCTCCTGATCACCAAGCAGCATCAGCCCGCCCGAATAGCCGGCCGCGCGCACGGCCTCCGTCAGCAGACACACGGCTTCCTCATTGCTCACGCCCGCCGTGCCAATGACCAGCTGCGCGCAGGCCGAAAGGCCCCCAAGCTGACCCGCCATGAATGCCACGCCGGCACGAACCGTCTCCACAACGCGCGCGCTGTCTGCACCGTTCAGGTTCAGTGGGCCAAACACGCCCTCCGCGAGTCTCTCCCCATGCGCATCCAGACAAAGCACCTGTGTTTTGGTGCCGCCGCCATCCCATCCACAGACGAACATCACGCCCTCGCCTCCAACCGAACGCTCAATCTTCCCCGCGGTTCAAATCCTCCGCGCAGCGCACGGGCCACTGCCTCCAGGCTTTCCGCGCTGTACTCATAGGCCGCCAGACCATATACGCCCGGCGGCAGCCCACACAAATCATATGGATCGCGCAGCGCCACAGCGATCATCGGCAAGCCTTGAGCCGCAAGCGCACGAAGCATCGCCAGTTGGCCGCGCTTCACATGCCCATTGTACGTGCACAGCACGATGCAGGAACATCCTGCCGATGCGCGCACAGCCGCAGCGATATCCACCGGCCCCGGATCGACCGGCGTCTCCAGAGCCATACCGCCCAGACGCGCCTGCATTTCCTTCGGAAAGGAGACCGTCCGATTGACCGGATTGGACGCCAGCGTTGTACGAAAGGGACAGCAGCCTATGAACAAGGGGTGTGCCCCCAAGGACGGCCGCGCCGCATCACCGACCGGCGTCAGCGAAGCTTCTCTCAAGGCGCGCATCTGCGCGACGCGGGCCCGCACCTGTGCCGCATCCGCCTCCGGCGGCAAGAACTTCGGCAAGCGCGCCTTGCACGCCAAAATGCGCTCAACGGACGCTGCCATTTCCACACGCCCGCCTGGCTCCCGCTCACTTCTCGTCCTGGTCTGCGCCAAAATCGCCTCACAGGTTTGCTCCGCTGTCTCCAGGCTGTGCGATACGCAAATCAAATCCACGCCCGCCGCCGCCGCGGCAGCTCCGCCCGCAGCCGAGCCATATTCCTTTGCGATGGCATCCATCATCATGCAGTCTGAAACGATCAGCCCCGCAAAGCCCATCCGCTCGCGCAGAATGTCCGTCAGAATGCGCCGGGACATCGTCGCAGGCACCTCGTCAAGCTGGGAAAAGAGGATGTGCGTGGTCATGATTGCATCCACGCCCGCGTCAATCGCCGCGGCGAACGGCACAAGCTCACAGCTCTCCAGCACCGCCAGCGATTTATCTACACGCGGCAGGCCCAGATGACTGTCCATCGCCGTATCCCCATGTCCAGGGAAATGCTTCGCGCAGCTGAACACACCGCCTCCGCGCAGGCCGCGAATCATCGCCGTGCCATAGGCGCAGACAGCTTCGGGCGTATCGCCATAGCTGCGCGCGCCGATGACGGGATTATCCGGGTTTGAATTGACATCCAGCACTGGCGCAAGATCGAAATTGACGCCGAGCGACGCCAGCTCCTCCCCCGTGATCCGGCCGGCCTGCTCCGCTCCCTCCGGCGTGCCGGCCGCTGCAACCGCCATGGCCGACGGAGCGACCGCGCAGTCCCGTTTGAGGCGGGAAACCACGCCGCCCTCCTGGTCGATGGCAATAAGCGCCGGCTGACCGGTCTCCTCAAGGATCACCGCCTGAAGCCCGGCACATAGGCTGCGCAGCTGCGCGCGGCTTTCCACATTCTCCTCGAAGAGGATCACATTGCCGATTTTGTACCGGCGCACCAAATCCCGCAGCGCCGGCGGCACCTCCGTTCCCGAAAAGCCGACCATCATCCGCTGCCCAACCTGCCACACGAGGTCTTGCTTCATGACGCACCTCCTTTATGCCTCCGCGATGGCCGCCGCAATATGCCCATCCGCACGGCGCAGTGCATCGTTTGCCTCCTCCGGGCCCAGGTCAAGCAGCAGCATGACGATCGCCGTCTTACAGGAATATCCGCTCTTTTCAAGCGCTTCCCGAGCCTTCTTCTCTCCGACGCCCGCAGCCGTACAGACGATGGACACCGCGCGCTGGTAAAGCTTTTCATTGCTCGCCTTGACATCCACCATCAGGTTGCCGTAAACCTTGCCCATCTTCACCATGACGCCGGTGGAGAGCATGTTGAGGATCATCTTCTGGGCGGACCCGCTCTTCATGCGCGAGGAACCCGTGATCACCTCCGGCCCGGGCACAGGGGCCATCGTCACATCCGCGTGGCGGGAAAGCTCACTATTGCGGCAGCAGGTCAACGCCAGCACCGGCGCGCCTAATGCACGCGCGTAATCCATCGCCCCCAGCACGTAGGGCGTTCGCCCGCTCGCCGCGATCCCCACCAACACATCCGCAGCAGAAAAGCCGATATTGACGAGATCCTGGCGACCGAGCTCCACGCTGTCCTCCGCGCCCTCCACCGCCTTGACAAAGGCCGGCGGTCCGCCCGCCATCAGCCCGATTACCAGCCCCGGATCGACGCCATAAGTCGGCGGACATTCCACCGCGTCCAGTACGCCCAAGCGTCCCGAGGTGCCCGCGCCGCAGTACACCAACCGCCCGCCGCGATGAATGCGCTCGTAGATGATATCCACCGCCTGCGCCACCTGCGGAAGCACCTGCGCCACCGCCTCCGCTACGCGGTGATCCTCCTCATTGATCAGGCGCACCATCTCCAGCGTAGACAGGCTGTCGATATGCATAGACCGCACATTGGGCTGTTCCGTATCAATATTGCGCAACTCGACCATGATGATCATCCTCCCGCATCTGCATGGATTTCGTCCCCAAACACAAGCATTGTGCACAAAAAAGCTGCATATTTTCTCCACTTACAGTATATCGCTCGTATGCACTTCCTGTCAAGTATTCGTTCATATGCATCGAATAAAAAATTAAACTAGTTTGTAGAACAGTCATATCCGGCAACCCCACCCCACCGTGTCGGCACCTTTTCCCATCACCGCCGATGCACAATAATCGTTACCATCAGACCGAGCAAATCCGATGCTGGCTCCGCGAAGAACACTGCATCTGCTCCGAAATCCGCGAGGAATAGCAAGGGTACTGCCTGTCAAATTTTTGTATGTTACTTTATGACACATGGGCATTTGCACCGGAGATCACACGATCCTCTTTACCAATTGCCCACTTCAAACACACAGTCCTCCGCTGATATCAGAGATGACGCGATCATTCACCTGATAAAGAACAGCAGCCCATTCAATAGACTGCTGTTTCTTATTGACTTCAGTAATCATGGTAATCCAAATCTTTGCTGCGCTGAGGGCAATCCGCAAGTAGCGGTTACTTCAACTTAGTCGAGTTCAGCATCATCTACACGCGTCAGCATAGTCTGCCAAATATGGGTGCCATCCTTTTTTGTAAGACATATCGTTTCGTTGTAGTAATACGAAAGATCTTCCCGATTCACACCAAAATGCTGCTCTAAAACAGCATAGCCCAGCGCTCTCGCCCTTTCACGCGAAATATCTGTTTCATCCGGATATCGCAAGACTTGCGCGCCGCTCTCCAATGCTTCAGAGCGTTCCTCATCCGTGAGCGATTCATATAGTTCCGTAAACATACGATAATATTGATCGGGATCGTTTTGCGTTTCTTCATCCATGTAAGATATCGAATTCCAATAACATTGTTCGTAGTATTGGGCATCCTCGTCACTGCAGTGAATGATAATATCCAGCTGGCCGCTCTGCGCGACGCCGATTTAGATAACCAGCATCATGATCGAAAAGAAGAAAATGAAAATATGGCACTTCTTCATACAACTATCTCCCTTCTTTGTATTTTACCCTATTATAACACATATATCCTTGCATACCAAAAACATGCAAATAATCCGGTTAAGTTGAGTGGCGTTAGCGACAAATACTTTGATATTTTGAATACGCATCCCGCCTCATAATTATTTGCAATACGAATCTGATGTGATGTCTTTAGCTTAACTGGTTAATCCAAGGTTATTTAGGCAATGCATATAGTTCTATGGAATATATCCTGAACAGCGACATTCCTTTTCCATAAACTCAAGACAGCTCAACCACCCCAAGAGATGGTTGAGCTGTCCATTGCCTAGCTTAATGACATTGATCTTTCAGAAAACATATCACTTTTCTTGAAACAGCAGCATTTTATAATCCGACGCCACCTTCTGCAGATAGCAAAAATTCAGAACATGCTGATAGGCGCTCATTTGCGTTCAACGCATT
>JAUNJB010000002.1:0-2251 GCA_030535375.1 Clostridia bacterium
ACAACTATCAATCTTCACTCAAGCGGTTCTTCGAACATAAAGTCCGGATATTCGCCGGTGGCGACATAGTAACCGGAGATGAAGCCGAAGGTACAAGCATCAGCGTCGGCATTGGAACCAAGGCGATTGGTTCCATGGACACCGCCTGTGATCTCACCGGCCGCATATAGTCCCGGAATCACAGCGCCATAGATGTCGTACACCTGTGTATGATCATCGATGACCAGACCGCCCATGGTATGATGCACAGACGGGAACTGCGGAATCGCATAATACGGGCCTTCCTCCATCTTCGCCATTGTAGCCGCCATGACCTTCGCAAAGTCGGGATCCACACCCTCGTCAATGTAACGGTTGTGGGTTGCGATAGTTTCCTTGAGTGTTTCGGCATCAACGGACGGATACTGCCCCTTGATCTCGTAGGCATTGATCTTTTCGGCCAGTTCATCCAGTGTGTCAGCCGCCAGGATACGGCCGCAGGCGATTCCGGCAGCGAGCTCTTCCTCTGTTGCGTAATTCTTCACGACATCCCAGTTAAAAATGGAGTAAGTGGACACAAAGCCGGTCGCAACAGCCGCATTGGCACACACGTCGCGGCGTTCCCCCTCAGAAACGTAGCGCTTGCCCTGATAATCCACGTAAACAATGCCATAGGACGGGCCGGAGAACGGCCAGACCGCATAAGTATCGAGCACACCGTTGGTCGGATCGGCAAACGGATAGCGCTGAATGTTGCTCATCTGCATGGTGTTGGCACCAATTGCCTGCGCAAGCTGGATGCCTTCGCCAGTAGAAGCAGCCTTGTTGTTTGTGGTGGGAATGTCTTCGGTCAGGTAAGGCACCTGAGTTTCACGCATTTCAACATTTGCACCAAAGCCGCCAGTCGCCAGGATGACGCCCTTCTCCGCTTTGATGGTCTTATAGCCATCGGCAGTCGCCACGCGGATACCGACAACCTTGTTCTCCTCATCGCGGGTACGATAGATTTCAACCAGCTTGGTTTCCAGTTCAAGCGTGACGTTCTCCTGACCATCCATCATCTTTCGCTGAAGATTGGTAATGTCGGAGCCGGAGAATGTCTCCGTGGAGTAGGTGCGATAACCATAGTGTCCACCCGGACGGGCCAAAGACTCACGAATAACCAGACCATTGTCAAGCAGAAGATTCAGGTAATACGGAGCGCCCTTGACCATAACTTCGACCAGGCGCGGGTTGTTCATCTCGTCGCCGCCGGCAATGGTATCCTCAATGTGCTTTTCTGCCGTATCCGGAACGAGATTGAATTTTTCCTGAAGCTCAGCCGCACGGCTGGAGGTATAGGAAGCATACTGACCGCCGTTGATGGCACTGTTGCCACCGGTGTTGGACAACTTTTCCACCAACACGGTTTTCGCACCGGCCTCGCCAGAAGCATAAGCAGCCGCCATACCCGCAAAACCGCCGCCTACGATCACGACATCATAAGTCTCATCCCAAGTCTCCGGCACATCAAAGGATCCCATCACCGGATTGTAGCTCACGGCCACCTCCGGCTCCGATTCGACCGGACGGGAGAATGCCTCAATGTCTGCACCAGCCTGGCTCAGCGCATCCTCGACAGCAGCCTTGACGCCGTCGGAGCTCATGGTCGCTCCGCTGATGCCGTCAACAGCAATGGACTGCGCCTCGACGATTGCACCCGGCAGCTTCTCAAGTGCCGGCCAGCCTGGAGAGGTTTCATTGTGAGAAACGACCTCAATCTGCTCAATCGCAGTTTCGGAAACCGTCACTTCCACCGTCAATCCATCGAACATGCCCTTTGCAATGCCCTTATAGGTTCCAGGAGTCATGCCGTCAGCCAATGCAGGCACGGCGAGTATCGTTGCGAGCATACATAAGCATACCGCAAAAGAGAATAGTTTCTTCATGCTTTTTCTCCTTCCTGATTCTTCGTGAAGAACTTAACTATATTATAAAGGAGGCTCTGCACAGGACTGTTCGAAAAAACCGAACAAATCAGAGAAAAAACAAAACGGCTTGTTCAGCCGTTTGAAATAGACGTGTCAATCCGGTCTAATATCAAGATAAATTTCCTTCTTTTCGCATTCCTTCCGTCTCGTTTTTGGGAGTATTGAGGCTGAATCGGATTAGCGTTTTCACTTCCGGCCTGAGCATCTCAAAATTCTTATACATGATACATTCCCAGACCCAGATCGGCTCCTCATCAAGATTCAGGCGCACCATTCCGTAAACCTCTTCATACCTCTCCAAA
>JAUNJB010000002.1:2261-31780 GCA_030535375.1 Clostridia bacterium
CTTTCCGGCGCGAGTGCCAGCGCCCCTTTACTGCGTGCTTGATCGATGACCAAATGCACACCGCCCACATAGCTTATTTTCCCCAATTCAACACCCCTTTGCCGAAGTTTGGGAATCAATTCCGTGGAAAAGCAGCAATTGTCATGTGGGTGAACGAGGTTCATCCCCTGCAGATCTTCATAGACGATGTGTTCCCGCATCGTTAACGGGTTTTCCTTGGCGGCCACCAAGTAGACAGGCTCTTCATACATATCCACACATTGAATGCCCGGAAACTCCTTGTGCCCAATGCTGTAAAAATAACCCATGTCCACCAGATCATTGCGCACGAGATCGGGTACGCTGGCATTGGGAGAGGTCATCATCCGCAGATTGATCTGCGGATATTTTGCAGAAAACCGGTTAAGTAATTTAAGCAGACTGTTGGCCGTATTGACCTCACAGCCGCCGATGGTTATGGAACCGTTCACGCTTTCGATGCCTGTAAAGCGCTCCATGATCTGCTGATAATCACTCAGCATCCTGACGGCATAGGGTTTAAACATTCTGCCCTGTTCCGTCAGTTCAAGCGTTCTGCCATTTTTGATAAAAAGAGGCGCTCCCAGCTCCTGTTCCAACGATTGAATATGGCTAAAGAGCGTAGAACGGGCATACTGCAATTTATCTGCCGCGCGCTGATAGCTAAGCGTCTGGGAAAGTATTATAAAAGTCAGCACCTCTTTTGTATCCATCACAAATCCCCCTCTCGTCATCGTCAAAGGATTGTCCATGGAATTCTAGCATCTTTTATAATAAAAAGCAAGCGTTTTCAAGCCCTTTATGCAAAATCTTATTTTGTTGACATAAACGCATTTTCAATTCCCAGCATGGCTTGCTCTTCTAACCATTCATCTTCATATCCGAACGTTTTTTCTCACCCGCGTGGATGTTTATAAAAATACATCATGAACAATATCGTCAAATATATGTGATATCTTTTAGCGCAGATACCGGTCCATCCAGCACAGAATCTCTTCCATCCGCCGCAGCCGGTTTTTCGGTTTTCCGTTTCTGGATATGCCGTGGTTCTCCCCATGGAAAATGCACAGGCGAGTTTCCGTGCCGGAGAGCTTCAGCGCCGTAAACATCTGGATGCCCTCGGCCAGCGGCGTGCGGTAATCCTCATCGCAATGGATCAGCAGCGTAGGCGTCCGGCAGCCTGCCGCATACCTGAGCGGGGACTGCTCCCAAACCTTCCCCGCATCCTCCCTCGTCCATACGGACACGTTGTCTTTGTTGAACGCGTAGCCGATATCCGACATGTGCTCGATGGAGATCCAGCTCGCAATCGAGCACTGCGCCACGGCCGCCCTGAAGCGGCTTGTATGGCCGCAGATCCAGTTGGTCATGTAGCCGCCATATGAAATGCCGGTCACGGCCAGCCGCTGCGCATCAATATCCGGATGCCTGCGCAGCACCTCGTCCGTGAATTCCATCAGGTTTTTGAAGTCCACGTCGCCAAGCCTGCCGGAAACATCCGCAAATTCGGTTCCATACCCGCTGGAGCCGCGCGGATTGGCAAAAAACACGTAATATCCGGCGCTCGCCCACACCTGCATCTCGTGATAAAAAATGCCGCCGAACGACGCATGCGGCCCGCCGTGGATGTGCAGGATTCCGGGATACCGCCTTCCCTCCGCGCGGCCCACCGGCTCCATCACCCAGCCCTGGATCTCGTATCCGTCGCTGGCCGTAAAATGCATGGGAACCGGCGCGGAAACCTGCCGTATATCGTTCAAATGCGTGATCTGCCTGCCATCCAGATACAGCTCCGCCGGCTGCCCGCCGTAAAAGCCGCAGACGACGGCGTGCCCGTCGCGCACATCAAAGCTGTCGCAGGCGCCCTCCCTCTCCTCGAGCCGCCGGAATGTTCCGTCCCTGCATATGGCCCAAAGACAGGCGCTTCCCCCGCGCACCGTCGTAAAATAGCAGATTCCCTCGCCCGCCTTTACCGTTCTTCCGGCCCCATAACGGGCATCGGTGCCGATCGTTCCCTCGCCGCTGGGAAAGTCATAGCCGGCCAGCCCTTTGAGCGTTCCGTCCTCCAGGTTCAGCGTGTAGAAATCCGGATACTTCCCATCGCTGTACGCGCAATCCTCCGCCGAGGCGACGACGGCCTCATCATCATCCCACAAGCCGATCAGGCCCGTGCGGCGGATGCCCGGCGCAAGCAGGCAGCGGCCTTCTCCCGTGGAGAGGTCATACAGATAGATGCCGTCGTGCATGGTGCGCACGTCCGTCCATGGCTCCGCCTTGTAGAGAACGCGATGCCCGCGCACGGAGATCATCCCCACCTCCGCGCTCTCCTCCGAGATGCGCACGAGCTCGCCCGTGCGCAGCCCGTAGGCATACAGGCGTGTGCGCAGGCCGTTTGTCACGCCCCGTCCGTTTGCCCAGAACGGCAGCTCATCCAGCACCTGGCAGTCCTCGTTCTGCACGCTCTCCTTCCTCTGCTCCGCCGCGGTGATCAGAAGCCAATCCCCCGCCGTCTCGCAAAGCTGCTTTACGCAAAGCGGGATTTCCAACCGACGGATGCTTCGGCCCTCATCCGGCTCGATCTCCTCAAGCGCGGTTTGCCCCTCCCCCGCATTCACCCTGCACAGGAGGGTGTTGCCCGCCGTCCAGAGGTAGTCCGCCCCATCCCGCCACACGGGATGGACGCCGCCATCCTTCACGTCGTACACATACACGCTTCCCTGATAACCATTCTTCTGCACATCCGCCCGCTGCACGGCAAACGCGATGTACCGCCCGTCCGGCGAAAAGGATGGATTGCTGACAAATCTCAGCCGCTCCAGCGCGGAAATTCCAATCCGCTCTTCGCTCATCGTCCTTCACCTGCCCGTCTCATCGTCCGTCTTCCGCGCAGAGCACGAAATGCCCGGGCTCCACCTCGCGCAGGGCAAGCTCGCCGCCCTGCTCCTGATATGTATACGCCGTGCGCACACGCTCGCGCTCGCTGTGCGGATCGGGCCGCGGGATGGCGGAAATGAGACTCTGCGTGTACGGATGGAGCGGATGATTGTACACCTCATCCGCGTCGCCCATCTCCACAATCCTTCCCCTGCACATGACGGCAATTCGGTCGGAAATATATTTGACCATCGACAGATCGTGCGCGATGAACAGATATGTGAGCTTTCTCTCCCGCTGCAGCTGCTCAAGCAGATTCACCACCTGCGCCTGGATGGAGACATCCAGCGCGGAAATCGGCTCATCGCAGACGACGAAGCGCGGCCGCGTCGCCAGCGCACGGGCGATGCCGATGCGCTGACGCTGTCCGCCGGAGAATTCGTGCGGATAGCGCGTCATATGGGCCGGGCGAAGGCCCACGGCCTCCATCAGCTCCACCACCTGCCGCTCGCGATCCTGTGCGTCGGCGGCCATGTGATGCACGTCGATGCCCTCCGCGATGATATCGCGCACCTTCTTGCGCGGATCAAGCGACGCATACGGGTCCTGAAAGATGATCTGCACGTCGCGCCGAAAGCTCAGCAGCTCGCCGCGCCCGCGTATCCGGGAGATATCCTGCCCGCCAAAGCGAACGGCGCCGGATGTGATGTCAAGCAGCTTCACCAGCATGCGCCCCGTCGTGCTCTTTCCGCAGCCGGACTCGCCCACAAGGCCAAACGTCTCCCCTTCCATGATCGAGAAGCTGATGTCGTTCACCGCTTTGTATCCCTTTTGATCCTCGCCGTAGCGGTGTGTCAAATGGCTGACCTCCACCAATGCCTGATCGCTCATTGCCCTGCCTCCCTTCTTCTTGCGCGGATGGCCTGCGGCGGCTCCACGCTTGGCGCGCGCGGATCGAGCAGCCATGTGGCCGCAAAGTGCGTCGGCGTCACCTCAAACATCGGCGGTTCCAAGATCTCGTCGATCTCAAGCGCCCATGCGTTGCGCGGGGCGAACGCATCGCCCTGCGGCGGATCAATCAGCGTCGGCGGCGTTCCGGGAATGGCGTAGAGCGCCTCCCCGCCCGTCTCCAGCGTGGGCATGGAGGCCAGAAGCCCCCACGTGTACGGATGGCGCGGATCGTAGAACACCTCGTCCGCCGTGCCGATCTCTATGATTTTTCCCGCGTACATCACCGCCACGCGATCCGCCACATTGGCCACGACGCCCAAATCATGCGTGATGAAGATGACGGACGTGCCGGTCTTCTTCTGAAGGCCGCGCATCAAATCGAGAATCTGCGCCTGCATCGTCACGTCCAGCGCCGTCGTCGGCTCATCCGCGATGAGCACCTTGGGATCGGCCGCCAGCGCGATGGCGATGACGATGCGCTGGCGCTGTCCGCCGGAGAACTCATGCGCGTACTGATGATACCGGCGCTCCGGCTCCTCGATGCCCACCATCTCAAGCAGCTCGAGCGCCCGGGCCCTGGCCTGCGCGCGGCTTACGCGCCGGTGAAGCGTCACCGTTTCGGCGATCTGCCTGCCGATTTTCATCGTCGGGTCGAGCGCCGTCATCGGGTCCTGAAAGATCATGGCGATCTCGCCGCCACGGATATGCCGGATTTCCCGCATGGGCTTTTCAAGCAGGTTTTCCCCTTCAAAGAGAATCTCCCCGCCGTCAATGCGGGCGTTGCGGGCCAGCAGGCGCATGATGGCCCGGCAGGTCACCGATTTGCCGCTGCCCGATTCCCCGACCAGCGCCAGCGTCTCGCCCCGGCGCAGCGCGAAGCTGACGTCGCGTATGGCGTGTACCTTCCCCACGAAGGTGTCAAATGAGACGCGCAGGTGGCGCACCTCCAGCACATTGTCGCTCATGCCACACTCACTCCTTCATCTTGGGGTCAAACGCGTCGCGCAGTCCGTCCGCAAAGAGATTGAAGGACAGCATGATGACGCACAAAATCACTGCCGGTATGAACATCTGATAGGGATAGAGCTTGAATACCTTGTAGCCGCCGTTGAGCAGCGTGCCCAGCGACGCATTGGGAATCTTCATGCCGACGCCCAGAAAGCTGAGGAACGTCTCAAAGAAAATGGCGGACGGAATGGAGAACATCGCCCGCACGATGACCACGCCGCTGATGTTGGGCAGCACATGGGAAAACGCGATCGCTGCGTCCGTGCAGCCAAGCGCCCTGGCGGCCTGCACGTATTCCATCTGCTTGACGCGCAGCGTCTGCGCCCGTACCACGCGGGCCATGGGAATCCACGAGGAAATCACCAGCGCCAGAATGATGGAAAACACGCCGGGCTCGAACACCAGCAGCATGAGCACCACGATCACCAGGCTCGGCACGCCGGCCAGAATCTCCAGCACACGCTGCATGAACACGTCCGTTCTGCCGCCCTTCATGGCGCTGATCAGCCCGTAGATCACGCCGATGGACAGATCCAGCAGCGCCGCCACAAACGCGATCAGCAGCGAGATGCGCATGCCGTACAGCGTGCGCGAAAAAAGATCCCGCCCGAATTCGTCCGTTCCAAAGTAAAAGCTCACATCCTCCGGCACATTGGCCAGCGCGTATCTGTCCACCCGGTTTCCCCGGAAGACGATGGTGCCGTCAAAGCCGGCTATGGAGACGCCCGGGATGCGCGGCGGCAGATTGGCATATGGAATATGCTGTTCGTTGGGCGGATAAGGCGCCAGCACCGGCGCAAGCAGCGCAATCAGCATGATGAAGGCGAGGATGATCAGGCAGACCACGGCCGCCTTGTTCTTGCGAAGCCTGCGCCACGCGTCCTGCAAAAAGGTAATCGGCGGGGCGAGCTCCTGCGCGTCCGTTTTCGCCGGCCCCTGCCGAAAGCGGAAGGCGGTGTCGGGAAGCTGCTCACAGCTTCTGTTTTGAAGCGTATCCATCAGTTCTTTTCCTCCACTCTCACCCTCGGATCGATCAGCTGATACAGGATATCCGTCAGGAATATGACCGTGACCAGCATCGTCGAATAGAGAATTGTCACCGCCATGATCGTGTAATAGTCGTTGGACAGGATGGACTTGGTGAACTGTTCGCCTATGCCCGGAATGGCGAATATGTTCTCCACCACCAATGAGCCCGTCATCAGCGACACGGTCATCGGGCCGAGCGTCGTCACCAGCGGAATCAGCGCATTGCGCAGCCCATGCGTGAAGGCGACGCGGATATCGCTCATCCCCTTGGCGCGCGCCAGCTCGATGTAATCGCTTGAGAGCACCTCGACCATCTCCGTGCGGATGAAGCGCGCGGCATCCGCCATGGGCGAAATGGACAACGCCAGCGTCGGCAGGATGGACGAGCGGAAGCCGTCGTCCCACAATCCGATCGGCAGCCATTTGAGCGTCACCGCGAAGATGAACTGCAGCAGCACCGCGATGACGAAATTGGGAACCGACCGGCCCGTGATGGCGAAAAGCTGGCAGAAGACGTCAATCCACGTGTTTTGCTTCATCGCGGCAATCGCGCCCATGATCGTGCCCACAATCGTGCCAAAGATCACCGCCTGAAGGCCCAACTGAATCGACGGCCCGATCCGGCTGCCCAGCAGCGAGGCGACCGGCTGATCGGAAAACTGGAGTGAGATGCCGAAATCCCCGTGCAGGATGTTGGAAAGATAGCTGACGTACCGTTCAAACAGTGGTTTGTCAAAGCCATACTTGGCGTTGAGCATCGCCAGCTGAAGCTCCGAGAGCTTATCCTGGTTGTTATAGGGCGTGCCGGGCAGCGCGCTCATCAGGAAAAATGTCACGGACGCGATGATAAACAGCGTAAGCGCCATGTAAAGCAGCCGCTGAGCGATGAATTTGATCCATCTGTTCACGCCTGATCCTCCTCTTCAAAAGAAAGGGAAGGCTTCGCAGGGCTCGCCTGCAAAAGCCTTCCCCATGATGTGTCTCCGCTTTCTCTCTTACTCCGCAAACGACGCGCGGGTCAGATCGAACACACCGTAGCCAAGCTGCTTGGTGACGTAGCCCGTGAGCTTCGGATTCACCAGGAACTCCTTGGTCGCCTGCTCCAGCGGAATGACGACCGCGTTGTCCAGCAGGTACTTGTTCGCCTCGCCCAGGTGCGCCCAGCGCGCCGCAAAGTCGGTGCCGTCCTCGGTGTTCAGCTTGTCGATCAGCGCCGACAGCTCGTCGGACTGCCACTGGCTGTGGTTGTGGGCATAGTCGGAGCGGTGCTGATTGACATAGGAGGTCGGGTCATAATCGCCCGTCCATCCGCCCAGCGCCAGATCGAAGTCGTAGCTCATCATCTCTTCAAAACGGACGGAGGCAGGCACGTTCGCCAGATTGATCTTGATGCCCGGAAGGTTGTTCTCATAGGCGCTCTGCAGATACTGGCCAATCTTGATATTCTCGTCCGTGTCCGAGGTCACCAGCCGCAGCTCGACGGAATCGACGCCCAGCTCCTCCAGCGCCTTGGCAAAATACGCCTGCGCCGCCTCCAGATCGAAGTACACCTGGCCGCCAAAGTCCTCCGCCACGCTGGCGCCGGTCTCCGGATTCACGGCGATGCCGTCCGGGATGACGCCCACCCCGGGAATCGCCGTGCCGTTGAGCACGCTCGTGCACAGCTCCTCACGGTCAAGCGCAAAGAGCAGCGCCTTGCGGATGTTCTCGTTTTGCAGGATCTCATTCGAAGAGATGCCGAGTTCAAGATTGGTCATGCGGAGCGTGGGCACGTCGACCAAATCCTCGGTGCCGGCGTACAGCGGCACATAATCGCTGGTGAGGAAGGTGCCGTCGAGCTTTCCGGATTCGTAAAGATTCGTGCCGGTGGCGACATCCTTGATCACCTGGATGGTGATCTCATCAAAATAGACGTTTTCGGCATCCCAGTAGTAGGGATTCTTCACATACGTCCAGGCGATGTCCGCGCCCGTCCAGTCCTTCAGCGAGTAAGCGCCGCTGGCCAGCAGATTGTCCGCGCTCAGGCCGTACTGATCGCCCTGCGCCTCGGCAAACGCCTCGCTGATCGGGGAAACGATGGTATCCGCCAGCTTTTTGGCGATGTACGGATCGGCGCCGTCGAGCGTGAACTCGATGACCGTATCGGAGAGCGCCCTGATGCCCAGATCATCCAGCGGCAGCTCGCCCGCGCGAACCGCATCCAGATTCTTGATCGCCGGCAGGGAGGTCGCCTGCGAGCCCACCGCGGGGTCAGCCGCGCGCTTCACGGCGTATTCGATGTCGTAAGCGGTCACGGCGCTGCCGTCGGCATATTTGGCATCGTCGCGGATGGTGACGGTCACCACCGTGCCGTCCTCGCTGACCTCCGGCTCGGCCACGGCCAGATTCGGCACCGCGTTCGCCTCGCTGTCAAGCCGGTAGAGCGTGTCGGTGAAGTAGGCGACGGCCTCGCCGCTGAGCGTATCGTAAACCTTGCTCGAGTCCATCGTCGTCACCTCGCCCTCGATGAACCAGTTGAGCACCTTCTTCTCCTCGGCGAGGGAGGCCGTGGTGACGGCCGTCAGCAGCAGCGCTGCCGCAAGCACGGCGGCAAATATCTTTTTCATGGATGTGTCCTTCTTTCTGTCTGTCGTCTATGTGAATTGGGTCCGCGCGGATCAACATCGCTGCCGCATTCGGTCGCCCGCTCTTCCGATATGAAACGTCATGGCCAAACCTCCTGTTCCCGATTTCCATTTTTGAGAACGCTGTTATTATATTCCCTATTTAACTACTAAGTCAATAGGTTTTATCGATTTGCATCCATCGCTCTTTTCTCTCCCTAGGCATAGGCAAAAACTATGTATATAATCATATTATCGAAAAATCCTATTTCATCCATGCAAAAAGGGCCGTCGGGATCAATCCGAACACGCCAAGAAAGCAGTTTTCCAGGCAAATCGGTCCTTTAGAAGCCTGATGCTCTATCCGGCAACCCGCACGGCCGCAGGCCGGAGACAGCGCCCTTCCCCGCGTTTTGCCCCGCCTTTATCCGACAAAGCCGGCGGCAGGCTCGTTCCCCGATGCACCGCCAAAGGGGCCGCCGACGACAGCGGCAGCCCCTTTGAAAACCTTCGGCACAAGTCCCTAGTCTTTTCTTGGAATATTTCCCATCCTGACAGTCCCTGCTTTTTCCGAATCACAGCTGCGCGTAGGCCATAAACAGCGTACGCATATCATGCTCACAGTCTCTGTATTCATGGCCGTGCGCCTTGCCGATATACGCCATTCTGCCCGCCCGATACGCGCAGACCGCTGTAAAGGGAACCTCGTCCCACTGTCCGCCATCCAGGGGAACGGTCGCAAAGAGCGCCGTTTCCCCCTTCGTGCGCACGTAGAGCGAGTGCGCATAATTCGTATGGACATACATGAGATCACCGTCGTAGATGAGCAGATTGAGCTTGTTGCCCGGGGCAATCTGTCCGACAAACCCGTCCACCAGCTCAAACCGCTCCTCCGCGCTCAGATCGCGCCCCAGCGCCCGCTGCCTTTTGCAGACGGTCTCGATCAGGCCGCAGAGAATCCGCTCGCTGTCCGTTTCCCCTTCCTGCGTGTGCACGTAGGCCTCCAGAACGGACGCGTCGAAGATCGTTCCGTTGTGGGCAAGCGTCCATCTGCGGCCGCAGCCATCCCGCATCACGAAGGGATGGCAGTTTTTGTATTCCATCGTGCCGACCGTCGCCAGGCGAATGTGCGCCATCATGCTGCGCACGCTGACGGGTTGGCGCAGCCGTTCCCGGAGATACGCGCTCTCACTGGCCTGCACGGGTTCCTTTTCCAGCGACACCCCCGCGTCATGGAAGATCGCCATCCCCCATCCGTTCCTGTGCCGGACGCTGTGAGAAAAGAACTCGTTGAGCAGCCCGTTCACCCGGATTTTCGCCCCGGAAGACACGCCGAACAGCTCACACATACGCGGCCTCCTGCTTTTCCCTGGCCAGCGCCAACCCCCGTGCCACAAAATCATCGTCATACTCGCGGCGAATGCGCCACGCATAGCGGCTGTATGCGTCGGTAAATTTGCTCTCCTCAAACGCGAGCACAGCCTCCGTCTCCGGCCCGAATTCACGATAAAAACCGCGCATTTTCCGCAGCAGATCGATCGCCGCCTGCGCCACCGTGCTCACCTCCCCGCCAGGGGACACGATCTTCACCGTCTTGAGGTCGTAATGCGCCGCGTTCTTGAAGTTCTGCACGGCCTGCACCTGCGCCCTCTTGGGGAACGCCTCCCTGGGCGTCGACGCCAGATAGCACAGCAGCAGCTCGGCAAACGCCACATCCCGCTCGTCCACGCCATGCGGCGCAAACGGGTTCAGATCGAACATGCGCAGCTCGATATGATTCACTCCGCCCGCGCGCAGCTTTGCCAGGCTGTTCTCTCCGGCCGGCTTGAGACGGATCGGATAATACAGCTCGGTCGGAAAGCGCAAAAGCCCGTCGTCCACATATTGCTGAATGCTGCTCACATACGAGGGCAGATCCGTATAATCAAAGATGGGCGCGAAGAAATTCCAATATCCCAGCTCGCTGCACCGCACCGACGCCAGCCCCTCAAAATACGCGCCGCCCGTTCGCCCTTTTTCAACAAAGGAGCTGTCGAGCACCGGGCTGGACGCCGTCAGCGCCACGAGCAGCCATCCATATGCGGCCGCGCGCTCCGCCAGCACGACATACAGCTGGTTTTTGTACGCCTCATAGTCCCGTTCTCCGCTGATCTCAAAGCTCGCGCGCAGCAGCCTCTCTCCGAACGAATAATTCACATGAATACCGGAAAACGCCATCTTGTAGCGCCCGTAGCGGTCGGAGAGATACTCGCGGTATGCCGTTTTCCCCGCCTCCTCTCCGGCAAAGCGGGCAACGGGCACGTCGTCCTCATCCCTGATGTACGGCGGATTGGAAAACGGCCACAGATACTCGCGCTCCGGCAGACCACGCAGCACGCGCTGGATTTCACCGTCATAACGCCCCAGCGCTTCCACGGCCTCATGCGCGCTTGAAAACACGGGCGTGTTGATCTCCGTCTGGTTTTCGCAGAAATCGCGCACGATATGCGCGTTCCCGGCGAAGGGATGGGCCGTGTGGGCCATGCGCCCCTCCCCGGTGACGCGCAGGCTCTCCTTCTCAAGGCCGAAGCTTCCGGTGAGCAGCAGCGCCCTGATGTCCCCGCGCTCGGCTTGAAGCATCACGTTCATTTTTCATCCGCCTCCCGTCCGTTCCACGATTGCCCGTCGGCATGCATGAGGATGAACTCCGCCTGCGCGTTCAGCTGCTCCACGGACGCCGCGCGCAGCATGAAGACATGGCTGCCCATCGTCCCCGATATGGAGCGCGGCGGCTCCTTTTCAAGCACGATCCACTCGCCGTACCGGTCGCGGATCTCCTGCGCGCTGTGCATATAGCTGATCTGCGCGCTGCGCCCGACGTGGGTCACATAATACCGGAACGCGCTGTCCCGGAAGGAGCGGTTCTCGCCATACACGAGGCTCTCCGCCCAGATCTGATAGACGTCGACATCATAGGCGTAGTCGATCTTGTCCGGGATATAGCCGCCGGGCGCGCGCATGTTGACCTCCAGCCCCAGCACCTCGCCGCGCCGGCCAAGCCCCGGCTTATCCTCATCGAGCCGGAAGAATTCGAAGTGGAAAAAACGGTTGCGCGTGCCGAATGCCCGCACCACCCGGCAGCCGATGTCGTACAGATCCGTCGCGCGCACGTCCTGCGTATAGCTGACGTTCTCACCGGTTCCGTGCAGCATATCCATCGGCGTCCTGACCATCACCTGCCCCGCACAGAAAAGCACGCGTCCCTCGGCGTCCGTGATGCCGTCAAACGTCTCGATGTGCCCCGGGACAAACTCCTCCATGATAAAAAGCACATCCGGCCTGGTGCTGTAAAAGCGGTCAAACTCCGCCTCATCGCACAGCTTGTACGTGTTCGACGCGCCGACGCCGCTGTCCGGCTTGGCCACGACGGGATAGCCCACCTCCCGGATGAAGGCAAGGCATCCCTCCCTGTCCGTCACCAGATGGCTCCTGGCCGCCTTGACGCCCGCGCGCGCATATCCCTCCTTCATGCGCGACTTGCGCTTGATCGCCTCCATATCCTCCGTCCTGAACCCTGTGCGCACATCAAAATCCGTGCGCAGCCGGGCTTCCAGCTCCAGCCAATACTCGTTCTGGCTGTCGATATAATCGATCTTCCCGTATTTGTACACAAACAGCGCGGCGGCTCGAAGCACCTCATCGTAGTCCTCAAGGCTGCGGACGGCGTGATAATCCGTCAGCGCACACCGGCACGCCTCGCCGATGGCCTCATACGGCGCATCCCCGATGCCCAGCACGTTCACACCCAGGCGCTTTAGTCTGTCGCAGAAGAGATAAAAGTGCGGAGGAAACTGCGGGGAAAGAAAGATCACATTCATTGGAATCGCCTCCTCGTTCTCTCAGAACCACAAAAACCGCATCCACACGGGCAGCTGTTTCTCCCAGCTGGCCTCGTTGTGCTGTCCGCCCTCGTGCCGATACATATATGTACTCGCGCCCTTTTGCTGCATGCGCCGTTCCAATTCAAAAAGGCTTCGTTCAATCTGCGCATCCATCGGCCCGTATTCATTCGTTCCCCAGCTCATGAAGACGCGCGTGTCGGCCGAGAGCGCATCCCGGTCAATTTCACGCCGGAACGCGTCCATCGCCGGAAGCACGGAGGGCGAAATGACGGCCGCCTTGGAAAAATACCGATTATGCCGCAGCACACCGTACAGCGCCAGCATCCCGCCCATGGAGTACCCCGCAATTGCCGTTGCCTCCCGAAAGGGAAAGGTCGGATACCGGCTGTCGATGAAGGGCTTGAGTTCCTCCACGATGAAGCGCATCGTTTCCTCACCGCGCCCGGCAATATCCCCATAAATCCCGCTGTGAATGTCAAACGGACAATACTCGTGTACGCGCGTATAGTCATCCATGGAGCACTCTATGCCCACCACAATCATCCGCTTACACCAGGCGTCCAAAAAATCACCGAGCCCGAGGCTCTTGCCATATGTCGCGTCACGATCGGAGAAAAGATTGTGCCCGTCAAACATGTACAGCACGGGAAGGCGTTCCCTCCCCTCCTCATACCCCTGCGGCAGATACAGATGGAGCCTCCGGTTCTCACCGCCCGGTGAAAAGTATATCTCTCGCTTTTCTACCACTTTCCTCACCCCTATTATCCTACCATGTAAATAGGATTATAGGAGATACTATACTCCTTAAGCCGCCGGGATGTCAATCTCTTCCTCAAATTTTATTAAAAAAGCGCGCCGGGCGCGCTCCCACTTCCGAAGCACTTCACATTCCGAAGTGTTTCTGTGCTCGCTGCCCGGTTTTTCACGCAATTTCCTATAAAGTAAAAAAGGCGGCCGGCGACCGCAGATTTCCGCTTTTTAATCGGATATAAACCGCGCGCCGACCTCTCCATCCAGAATATTCCTGAGCGTGATGGATTCCAGATATCGCGCCAGGATGCGGTCCATCTCCGTCCACATCGGCAGGGTCAGGCAAAACGTGCAGCGCGTACAGCGGTTGGGATCGTTCTCCATGCAGGCGACGGGCTTGAGGCTCCCCTCCACCAAACGCAGAACCTCGGCCGCCGTGTATTCCTCCGGCTGCCTTGCCAGCCGGTATCCGCCCTGATGGCCGCGATTGGTCATCAGGATATTGTGACCGCTCATCAGCGGCACGATCTGCTCCAAATACTTTTTGGATATCTCCTGTCTCGCGGCGATATCCTTGAGCGTCACATAGCCGTCGCCCTGATTCTGCGCCAGATCGACCAGCATTCGCAGCGCATAACGCCCTCTTGTCGAAATCTTCATCCTTTTCGCCTCATCCGTTTGGTATTTTTATCGATTCGATGGGCAAAAGCCCTCTGTTCGTTTTGATGATTTTTAACGCTTCTGCCTGTCGGCTAAAGCAATCTCGCCAATCCCCCGCAAACCGGGATTACCGCCGGTTGATATACGCAGAGAAAAAGGCTTCCCCACTCACCACGCCCTGCTCTTTGGCCAGCCTGAACGTCCATTGTTCACAGGCCCCTTTTGCTTTCGGGTTTTGTCCGTTTACGGCCAGTCCTTTCAGCCACGCAGTTTTCAGTGCCCTGCGCGATACCTTGCACTCGTCCCCTGGAGGGCGATCAAGCGCATCCCGGAGCTATCTTCCTCTATCAAGGCACTACGCCTGCCCTATTTTCAGCAACGGCCAGATGAGCAGCACCGTCTAACGCCTGTGCGGTACGCATTCCCCCGATATTTTGTCCTTCATCATCGGATAAAAACAGATATGCGGCTTTTGCGGATTTTCCCATATCACCGACAACCGCTTTATCCATGCGGGCGTCCGCTCTTTCGCCTCCATGATTCCCGCGGCGCACGTCCATAAATCCCGGTTTGCCGTCCCTTTGAATTTACATTATATCACCCGGATATGAATTTTTCCATCATTTTTCCGTTTGTGCACTGAATGGTATGTCATGCGAAGTTCCGTCCCCCCGCGAATCAAATGCTTCCGCATGCGGCGGATGAACGGTCATGTACTGCTCAGGCACATTCAAGCCGGCACAACGCAAGAAAAAGTCAGTATTTACAAGGATTTTTAATTCGATGTTTTTTGAAAGCCACATCATAGAATGCTATTCTTTTTGCCGCGTTGAGCGCCGAAATATTCAAGCTCTTCTCCACGTACTGCCCATTAAACCTATTGACTTCATAGGTTTACGCGTTTATAATGAAACGCGAGCTTGATGTTTTTTTAGTCCTTTCACGCATCGCCGGTTTGTCACTCTTTTCGCGGTCAAAGCATCTTTGTCAGGGACAGAGGATCGCGAAAAAACATGCGGCCGGCGCTTCTCCGCCCGACTCCCCGGTTCGCTTTTGATATGGACTTTGTCACGTGCCCGGCTTTCGGCCTCCGCCGATGTACGCTGAACCCGCATTGCTGAGGTTGCTATGGCCGCAGCAACTTTTCCACGGCAAAACCGGCGGCCGACGCGTTCTGAAGCGCCGCACAGGATACGAAAGCATCGTAAACAGCGCGCCCCCGCAATGGCGCTCATAGCCGTTGCACCCACGCATCAAAACTAAAAGGTGATCAGATGAGCGAAAAAAACACCGTATGGCACGTGCAGGGTATGCACTGCATTCACTGCGAGGATTCCGTAAAGCGCGCGCTTTCCGGCCTGCCCGGTCTGTCCAATATCCAGGTCAGTTATCGCCGCGGCACGGTGCGCGCCTCCTGGGATGAGGCAAAACTCCCCCTGTCCGCTATCAAAGCCGCGCTTGAGCGCGAAGGTTATGCGCTCGCCCCGGAGGGCGTATCGGCCCGCGGACGCGCCTTCCTGCGCCCTCTGCTGTTCATTCTGGCCGCATTGGCGCTGTACCTCCTCGCCGGACATCTCGGCCTTTCCCGCTGGCTGAGCGCGTTCCCGCTCGCACAGGCCGGCATGGGATACGGCGCGCTATTCCTTCTCGGGCTGACGACCTCGCTGCACTGCGTCGCCATGTGCGGCGGCATCGGCATGGCGCAGAGCGCTCAGGCGGCAAAGGGCGGCCGCTCTGTCCTGCGGGCCAATCTGCTGTATAACATAGGGCGGGTGGCCTCCTACACGCTCACCGGCGGACTCGTCGGCGCATTGGGTACGGTGCTCAATCTGTCCGACCGCGCCAAGGCAATTGTTCAGCTCGTCGCCGCGTGCTTCATGATCATCATCGCCCTGAACCTGGTCGGCGACTTCTCCCCGCTGCGCCGCCTGTCCGTCAGCCTGCCGAAGGGGCTTTACGCGCGATTTGCTGGAAAGAGCCAATCCTCGCTAGCGCTCGGCCTCGCCAATGGATTCATGCCCTGCGGGCCGCTGCAATCCATGCAGCTTTATGCGCTTTCCACCGGAAGCGCTGTCTCGGGCGCCCTGTCCATGTTCGCCTTCAGCATCGGCACCGTACCGCTGATGCTCCTCATCGGGTTGCTCGCCGGCCGCATGCGCAAAAGCACGGCGAGCGTCATGCGCACGGCGTCCGCGCTGATCGTCTTCATCATGGGATTCAATATGCTCGCGCAGGGGCTCGCACTCACCGGCATCTCCATCGCTCCCACGGCCGCCTCCGCTCAGCCGGATGACATTGCGCAGGTGTCGGGCGGCGTACAGACGGTGCACTCGGAGCTGGATTACGGGTGCTATCCCGCCATCACCGTGCAGGTAGGCATTCCCGTGGAATGGACGCTGACCGTATCTCAGGAGAAGCTCAACGGCTGCAACAATGAAATCGTCATTCCGGCGTATAATCTGCGCGTCAAGCTCGCCGTCGGCGACAATCTGATCTCCTTCACCCCGGAGAGCACCGGCACGATCGTTTACTCCTGCTGGATGGGGATGATCCGCAGCACGATCACCGTCGTAGAGGATATCTCCGACACCTCAATATCCGAAGAGCCGGAAGTGTTGGGGCCGTTCCCCTCCCCGGCCGTATATCTGCCCAGCTGCTGCCAATGAGCATCGGGCAGGCCCTCCGCCTCACGTACAATCCATGCTCTATGAATACGTGTCCGTCATATCAAAATGACAGCTTAAATGGGGATTTATAACAAAGGCAGCATCATTTGCAGGACTCATGCGTTTGCGTGAGCC
This sequence comes from Clostridia bacterium, assembly GCA_030535375.1. Lineage (GTDB taxonomy): Bacteria > Bacillota > Clostridia > Christensenellales > Aristaeellaceae > Ventricola. Next base: position 18,837 of record JAUNJB010000002.1, read on the forward strand.
CTTTATTTTTTATGTCCAACCCGCACAACAGGCCTCGCGGATGTCCACCCATTTGCGTGACGGCAGCCCCGCCGGCTTGCACGGTTCCGTTCATGCCATCCGTGTCATGCTGCAATGGAATCCCCCTCCTTCATATGTTCCGGCTCAGGGTCTTGCCCTTTGCTTGTCGATGCTGTGAGGAACTCGAAAAAAACAAAATGAAAAAACCGGGAAATATCGATTCTCCCACTCAACAAAACCCGATTGGGAAAAAGTTTGCAAAAATTCCAAAAAGGGCGAACAAAATCCCCCTCCATCTCGTCTATACAAGTGAAAGGCAATCCAATCCCCCTGCGGCTGTCAACATGAGCCAAGGGGCAAATCCAGGAAAAGGAAGGTGAGCGGCGAATGGACGTTGTCAAGGACCCTGACGGCATCCGAAATCAGGAGTTTGCCCAATTGGTTGAGCAGTACCAGACGAGCCTGCGCCGCATGTGTTACGCCATCCTCCGGGACCAGGAGCTGGCGAAAGATGCGGTACAGGAGACCTTTCTCAAGGTATACAAAGCGATGGACACATTCCGCGGGGAGTGCAGCGAAAAGGCGTGGCTCATGCGCATTGCCGTCAACACCTGCCGGGATATTCGCTGATCCTCGTGGTTCCGTCGCATGGACAGGAGAATTACGCCGGAGGACCTGCCGGAGCCTGCTTGTCAGATAGAAAGCGAAGATGTCGAGCTGACACTGGCGATCATGCGCCTGCCCAAGCATTTGAGAGAGGTTACGCTCCTGTACTACTATCAGGATATGACCATTCGGGAGACGGCACAGGCGCTGGGCGTTGCCCCGTCAACCGTTTCCCAGAGACTCAAACACGCGCAGGCAAAGCTGCGCATCCTGCTGGAAGGGAGGGAGCTTCATGGATAAGCGCAAGAATCGAAATCAAATTCAGAACGCACTCAACGCGACCCTTTCCGGCCTGCAGGATGACCCGTGGCTCGCCCAGCGCGTGATCGCCGAGGCGAAAGAAACAAAGGGAGCGAAGAAAAAGGCTTCCATCGTGCTGGTGCTGGCGCTCATCCTGATGCTCGCAGCGGCGACGGCGCTGGCATTGGGCTCGCTCACCGGGCTGTTCCATCTGAAGCAATCGGTCGTGGGCGCAATGCGCGGCTGTGTCTCCACGGGAGACACGCTCTACCTGATGAGCAGCGGTGGGCTATGCCGGTGGACACCCGGAGATGATGAACCGGAGACGCTCGTCTCCATCGATCAGCTGACCACACGCAGCATTTCCTTTGAATCGCTCCCTTATCTGGAAAACGACGCGCTCGGCCTGGTGGATGTGGAACATCGGAGGCTCTGGCGCTATCAGGAGGAGGGGTTCACGCTCCTTCTCGATTACGCGGGCACGGAGATGGATATACCCGATCTGCACTGGACACGGGCGGTCTTCCAGGATGGGCGCCTGTTCCTGCTGGGGCAGCCGCACGGTGCAACGAGCAGCAAGCTCCTGTATCAGGTGAACCCGCGGACGGGTGAGGCGGAGCTCCTGCCCATTGCGGAGGGAAGCCCCGACGAGTTATGCGCCTATGAGCCGGGTACGCTGCTCGCGCTTGCCAGAAACGTGCAGCAGCGCAGCGAGAGCCTGCTTGTGCTGGATGCCGCCACGGGCGCTGTGCGCGAAACGCTGTATACCGCGTCCATCCAGAAGATGCAGGGCCTTGCCTATGGCGAATCCGGGCTGTATGCGCTGGTGGGCGGCGTGCTCTCCCGCTGGGACGGCACGGATTGGATAAGCCTGAATGCTGCCGCTCACAGCTTCCTGGCCCAGTCCTTCGCCGTCATGGATGAGGGTTATGTGTCCGTCAGTTTTAATGAAATGCAGTATCTCCCCTTCGCATCGGAAGCTGGCGGGGATACGCTGAACATCCGCGGAGTGATGGCGATTGACAATGCCGACGAGGAGTTTCAGCAGCTGACCGGCGTTGCCGTGATCCGCTCCCGTGATCCGGCGATGACCGCGCAGGATGTGCGCGTGGCCATCGAGGCAGGCGATACCACCGATCTGTTCCACATGGTGCTGGATGCGGACACGCTCGACCTCATCGCCGACGGGCTGATCGCACCGCTCAACGCGTCCGAAACGCTGACTGAAGACGTGCGGGGGATGACGCCCATGCTCCGGGAGATGCTCATGAACCGCGGCACGCTCTATGCCGTCCCCTCCATCATGTTGCCTTTGGTATGGCGGAGTGAGCGGGCAATTCCCGACACATACGCCGCTCTGCTCTCCCCGGCCGGCAGCGCCTTCGCCGTTGGCTGGGACAGCGTTTGGACAAAGCAAAACTATGCGAGCGCCGTGCTGACAACCTTCATCGCCGAATCTGCGCGGGATACCGGAACCGTCGATTTCAGCGCTGATGCCTTTGCGGATACGCTGCGCGCACTCCGGGAGGCCGATCTGCCGTCCGATGCGGACGCTGCCTCGCTGACTGCGCTCAATCCCACGGAGACGCTGAGCCTGAATGGCGCCTTATCCACGAATCTTCCTGACAACGGTGTGTCCGGATATACGGACGATCCCCAGTGGCTGCTTCCGCCCACGGTGACGCCCGGCGCGCAGCCCGTCGTCCCTGTGAGGGTATATGTCTATCTGCTCAACGCAAACGCTCAGAACCCCGACGCAGCGATGGCATATCTGGACAATATCGCAACCCATCGCCAACCGGGTAACGAAGGACTGATGAAGCCCGAAAGTGCCGAGCCCACCTTACATCCGGCCTACCGGGAGGATCTGGAGCAGGCGGACGACGCGACCAGGGCCGCCATGCTCGCTGCGCCGGATTACTGGGCGATCACCCAGCCGCGGCTTGACGCATACCTGAACATCTTCCTGCCCTGCCTCGACATGCAGATGCATCCCCTGCTTTCCATTTCCTCCAAGAGGGACGGAACATATAACCAGATGCTGGAGATCATCATGGCGTATGTGGAGGGCGATACGGCTTTGGAGGAATGCTTAAGCGGACTTCAAAAATTGAGCACAGGAAGCTCTTAAATAAGATGGGTAAGAAACAGTCAAATGAAAGGCAATCCAATCCCCCCTGCGGCTGTCGACATGAGCCAAGGGGCAAATCCAGAAAAAGGAAGGTGAGCGGCGAATGGACGTTGTCAAGGACCCTAACGGCATCCGGAATCAGGAGTTTGCCCAATTGGTTGAGCAGTATCAGACGAGCCTGCGCCGCATGTGTTACGCCATCCTCCGGGACCAGGAGCTGGCGAAAGATGCGGTACAGGAGACCTTTCTCAAGGTATACAAAGCGATGGACACATTCCGCGGGGAGTGCAGCGAAAAGGCGTGGCTCATGCGCATTGCCGTCAACACCTGCCGGGATATTCGCTGATCCTCGTGGTTCCGTCGCATGGACAGGAGAATTACGCCGGAGGACCTGCCGGAGCCTGCTTGTCAGATAGAAAGCGAAGATGTCGAGCTGACACTGGCGATCATGCGCCTGCCCAAGCATTTGAGAGAGGTTACGCTCCTGTACTACTATCAGGATATGACCATTCGGGAGACGGCACAGGCGCTGGGCGTTGCCCCGTCAACCGTTTCCCAGAGACTCAAACACGCGCAGGCAAAGCTGCGCATCCTGCTGGAAGGGAGGGAGCTTCATGGATAAGCGCAAGAATCGAAATCAAATTCAGAACGCACTCAACGCGACCCTTTCCGGCCTGCAGGATGACCCGTGGCTCGCCCAGCGCGTGATCACCAAAGGAAAAAGGAAAAAGAGAATGAAAAAGAAATACTCTGTTGGTTTGGTGTTGGCAATTGTGTTAGTTTTGACTCTGGCAACGACGGCTTTGGCATTCTTTTTGTCTATGCAGCAAGTCGTGGAACAGGAAATTGTACCTATGGCACAATCTAACGATGTGGGAGAAGAAATCAACAACTATTTTTCTAACGAAGAATTGTATCGGATTACACAGCTTGCGCAGGAAAATGATATTGATATTCCTGAAGTGCTGCTGAGAGCTGTCGAACAAGGCCGAAGTGAGTATGAAGAAGAAACCATCATGGCACTTGCCAGAGAAACCTTTGGCAAACCATTCGCTGAATGGACGATTGAGCAAAAGCACTGGTTCGGAGAAATGATGGTGGCTATCGGATTCAGGCAGACAAATGATGATTGCTTGCCTGAAGAAGGTGAAATATCTTATGATCAGGCTTTGCTTATTGCCGTGAACAGGATTGCACAGGAATACGGAGATGATGTGCAGGATGTGAGCCAATGGAAGATCATGACGGATTATATGACACAATCAGGAGAAGATGGCACTCTTCTTCAGCCGAAATGGTACTTCAGTTTTGTTCCTCTTGATGTAAAGAATAATGGCTATCAGATTATTTTGGACACATCTGGAGCAGTCGAGCAGTTTGATGTTTCGATCGCACCAGATCCGGAAAGCAGCGCGGCAGATGTGATTCGGCAATTCGAGGAGATATATGGACAGGCTTTTCAATGGACTTATACGATATGGGCAGACCTGGGAAGACAAATTGCCGGACGTGATCCGGGGACGCTCAAGGGCTGGTTATTTTGCCATGCAGGATACAGCATGCCGCCGGAGAACGCCATATCTGAGCTGGAAGCCAGAGAAATTGCGCTCAAAGCCGTTGGGCTTGAGTATACGACAGTGAGCAGTACAAGCTGTTGTATGGTAAAAGAAACACCGATCTGGAAGATAGAAACACATACCATGTTCCCGGAGGATAAAGGGACTGGAGAATATACGGCAATCTGGCTGCTTGAGATCGATGCTGTCACAGGAGTGATTCGTGAGAAAAGGGAGTTTGAAGTGGGAACAGGCGGCATAGCCATACTGACCAGAGTGGTACCTTTTGACATCTGTGAAGATGAATCGATTATCTCTGCTTTGTCAGAATAATTGCTTTGTCAAGTAAAGTGTGTAATTAATTTGTAGGGGGTAGATTCCTCTGCCGTGATTTTTCCGCCAGAGCGAGAAGCGTAGCCCCGAGTGGAAGGCGGAAGAATCGTACGGCCGGCATCGGCTGGAGATCAGTATTTCTCGTATTTCATGACAATGGCATAAGAAAAGAACCGACTACTCCGTAATCGGTTCTTTTCTTATGGTGGGGTCGATAGGGCTCGAACCTACGACCTCCACGATGTCAACGTGGCGCTCTGACCAGCTGAGCTACGACCCCAAGCACGAAATATAGTATACAGCATCGGGAAGAAAAAATCAAGCCCCATTTTCCTGTTTTTGAAAAAAATTGTAAGGCGGATTGTGAAAGAAAGTCGAAATTTAAAGGAGCACAAGCAAAAAAACAAACAAAGCGGAATTCAGAACGACAGAAATTCGCATCCAGGCACGCTCTTCATGTATTGCCCCGGCTTGTAAACGAACTGTCCCTGCGATGGCCCTGCCCAGGAGACCGGCGCTTTCCGGCGAACCACGTTCCGAGCTAATCGTTGTTCCCTTGCGGCCTCTCGCAGCTATCCGTCCGCCCGGCCGGAAAGAAGCCCCTCAGCAGCATTTCCAAGCCGCGTCCCTCGCTTTATCCGCGCGCCGGCAAAATCCACCGCACTTCCGCTTCACCGCCTTTGCCTCCGAATAATCTTCCACATTTCTAAATCAATGCGCCGTCCGGTGCCCATTGAAAACGGACAATTCCAAGACGGCGCTATCCTATGGCATTCACTTCATGATCATCATACGGCGCTGCCGCGGCATACCGCGGCCGTCGTCCACATCGTCTCCTCGCTCACCGGTCCCAGTCTTCATTCACCCTCATGCCCTTGCGATAATACGTCAGATCCTCCTGCGTGATTTCCCTGACCGGCCTGCAGGGCACGCCGTACGCCACCATGTTGGCCGGGATATCGTGCGTGACCACGCTTCCCGCGCCGATGACGCTGTTTTCCCCGATCGTCACACCGGGCATGATCACCACATTCGCGCCGATCCAAACATGATCCTCTATCACGACAGGCAGCGAAAACTGCGCGCCCTTGTCACGATACATCGGATGAACCGGATGTCCCGTCGCGGTGATCGTGACATTCGGCGCAAACATCACATAATTGCCGATTCGCACCTCGCAGTCGTCCACCACAGTCAGATTGAAATTTGCATAGACGTGATCACCGATATAGGTGTGGATTCCGTAGGCAAAATGAACGGGCGCCTCGATCCAAAGCGAGTTGCCCATGCCGCCCAGAAGCTTGCCAAGCAGCTCGGTTCTGCGTTCCACATTCAGCGGACGGGTTTGGTTGTAATCAAAGCAGATCTCCTTGCACGCCTGACGCTGTGTCTCAATGATCTTCTCATATTCGCGATCCTCCCCGGATGCATGCCCAAATTCAATGTAGACCTTGCCCGTCTCCATCTGTTCCTTTAAACTCATCGCGGTATCCTCCTCGTGATTGCCGGCATTGCCTTCCATTCTATTTTGAGTATAGAGAAGAACGCACACCGTGTCAAGCCCATACCCGCGCCTAAAATCTGCGCGCAGTCCATGAAATTGCTTGACTTTTTATACACCGTTCTATACAATTTAACCGTCATCACCCGCATATGCGAATCCATCAGACAGGAGTGCCATGCTATGCCTTCTTCCGTACTTTATCACGGCGCGGATTACAATCCCGAGCAGTGGCTGGATCGTCCCGATATCCTCCGGCGAGACATCGAGATGATGCGCCTGGCCCATGTAAACGTCGTCTCCCTGGGCATCTTTTCCTGGTCCATGCTCGAGCCTGAGGAGGGCGAATTCCACTTTGAGTGGATGGAGGCCATCATCGACCGCCTTTGGGCTGCGGGCATCCGCGTCGATCTCGCCACGCCCAGCGGCGCGCGCCCGGCCTGGATGGCCTATCGCTACGAAGAGGTGCGCCGCGTAAACGCCGACCGCACGCGGCAGCTCTATGGAATGCGCCACAATCATTGCTACACCTCCCCCGTCTACCGCGAAAAGGTGAAGATCATCAACCAACAGCTTGCCCGCCGCTTCGGGCATCATCCCGCCGTGATGATGTGGCACCTTTCCAACGAGTACGGCGGCGAATGCCACTGCCCGCTGTGCCAGCGCGCCTTTCAGGAATGGCTGCAAAGAAAATACGGCACGCTGGACCATCTCAACAGGGCATGGAATACGCGCTTCTGGTCGCACACCTATACGGATTTTTCCCAGATTGAGAGCCCCGCGCCGCACGGCGAGGGCGCAATGCATGGGCTGGCGCTCGATTGGCGGCGCTTTGTTTCCCATCAGACCATCGACTTCATGAAGTGGGAACGCGACTGCATCCGCGAGATTCTGCCCGGGGCGAAGGTCACCGTCAATATGATGTACCGCTTCAACTTCATCAATTATTACGACATGGCGAAGGAAATCGACCTGGCCAGCTGGGACAATTACCCCACCTGGCACAAGCCCGAAGAAACGGTCGAATCCACTGCGCTTGATACCGCAATGATGCACGACCTGATCTATTCCCTGAAGCGCAGGCCCTTCTGGCTGATGGAGAGCACCCCTTCCGCGACTAACTGGCAGCCCGTCAGCAAGATGAAAAAGCCCGGCGTGCAGCTGATGAGCAGCCTTCAGGCCATCGCGCACGGTTCCGATTCCGTGCTCTACTTCCAGTGGAGGCAAAGCCCCGGCGCATCCGAAAAATTCCATGGCGCGGTCGTCGCCCACGACGGACGCGCGGACAACCGCGTTTTCGTGGAAACCTGTGCCGTCGGCCGGGCGCTTGAAGACCTCGCCGCCGTCGCGGGAACGCAAAAGCCCCGGCAGGCTGCCATCGTCATGGACTGGGAGAATAAGTGGGCCCTTGAGGAAGCGCAGGGCCCGCGCAACTGCGGCCTGGGCTACTGGGATGAAATCATGCTCCATTACGCCGCGTTGGCCAGGGCGGGGATTTCCATCGACTTTGTCAATGAGGACAGCGATCTGTCGGGATATCGTCTCATCGTCGCCCCGATGCTCTACATGCTGCGCGAGGACTTCGCCGCCAAACTGCGCGCATTCGTCAAGGGCGGCGGTACGCTCGTGTTCACCTATTGGGGCGGCGTCGTGAACGAGACCGACCTCTGCTGGCTGGGCGACGCGCCGCACGGCCTTGTGGATGTGCTCGGCGTGCGCCGCGCGGAAATCGACGGCATGTTCGACGTTGAAACGCGCCGCTGCGTTGCCGTCACCCCGGATATGCCCGCTGTGGCTCACGGCAGCGTCCTGTGCGAGGTCGCAGCGCTCGAGGGCGCTGTTCCGCTGATGCTCTACGATGAGGACTACTTTGCAGGCGCGCCCTCCGTCACCGTCAACCGCTACGGCGAGGGCAGGGCATACTACCTCGCCACGCGATTCGAGGAGGATTTCTACGGCCCGTTCTACGGACAGGTCTGCGCGGGACTGCTTTCCTCCGTCTGGCCGGGCGAGCTGCCTGCCGGCGTGCTCGCCACCCGGCGGGATCGATACCTCTTCCTGCAAAACACCGCTTCCTCCCCCGTCCGTGTGGGCGGGGATACAATCGACAAGTACGGCACGGCCGTATATCTTGAGGAGGAAAGCGGCCTGCGGCGCATATTCTGAGCCCCTCTCCTGCGGCGCATCCCGCTATCCCTTGATCGAGAGTCCGGAAACCGGGATATATGAAAAAGCCAGGCAGTTTCGGCTTCCAAAGAGGTCTGCCTCCGTCTCCGCAGTGACGGAAACAGACGGACAGCAAAAGCGGCCAGTGGCCGCTTTTTCCTTCTGAAAATCGCTGTAAATCGCTCGATTTTGGCGAACGCGCCCGATTTTTACGCGATTTCCCATAAAGAAAAAAGCCCTTTGACGGGACGTCGGCAGGCCGGAGCCTGTCGCCGCTGTCTGCGTCTTATTGCAGTCAGCGGCGGAAACAGGGCGCAGAACCGAAGGTTGGCAAATCAAGGCAGGCGGCGCGTCGGGAAGGGCGCTTTCCTCTGCTTGCGGCCGACACACCCTCTCCGCGAGCGCAGGGAGTGCTGAACGCGCGGCCACGCGAGTTTCCCGGACAGATTCCCGGGCTCGGAAATCCTTGATTGGCTTAAAGACCGCTTTCTCAGAATGCTCGGAATGTGCGGACAGCCCCGTTTTTTTGCCGCGCCGCCGGTTGACATGTGGGTATTTATCCGATATACTATGAATGAATTATTCATTCAAAAGGAGGGCGCATGTGAACCAGAGAGTCCAGGCAATCGCCGATGCCGCCGCGCGTCTGTTCATCCAGCAGGGATACGCCAGAACCCAGATCAGCCATATCGCAAAGGCTGTCGGCGTCTCCGTCGGCACCATCTATCTCGACTTCGCCGGAAAGAAGGAGATTCTTCACTACATCCTGAAATGCACCGCTGATCCCCTGTTCATCGATTGTGAATTGGCGCGCCCCATCGGCGACGGCCCGTTCACCGGGCTGGAGGATGAGCTGCCCGCGCTGTTTGAATCGGCGGCCCGATCCTTTGCCGCGCCGCTGAATGACATTTCGAGCTATTCCTTCGAATCCCTGATCGGCGATACCTTTGATATGCTCTCCCGTTACGCGGTCGGATGCCTGTTCATCGAGAAAAACCGGTTTGACTTTCCTCAGCTGGCTCAATGCTATACGGCATACCGCGGGCAGTTTTTCGAAACGATGACCGCCTATCTCCGCGCATTCATCGGGCAGGGAATCCTGCGGCCGCTCGAGCATCCCGAATTGACCGCCGCCTTGATCATCGAAACCCTGTCCTGGTGGGCGATGGATCGCCGATATGCCACATTTCAGCCCAACGATATTTCCCAAGATCTCGCCAAACAGGTCTGCATGGACAATCTCGTCGCCGCCTACAAGCGATGAACTCCCGGGCGTCCACGCCCTTTCAGTCTGTCGACATGCACATAGCTGCCGTCCACGGCGGGATTTACTTTTTCAGCTATTGCCCGGGGTATTTTCCCTCTTCCGGGGAGGAAGGCCCTTTTGTCGACATTCTTCCGGCGCGTTCACGCCTCTTATTTTCGCTCCGATTCTGAATGAATTATTCATTTATATATGAAAGTGAGGAATATCACCATGCACGCAAAATCCCGTCTGCTGGGCTGCATAGCGCTCGCCGGCCTGGCCATGCTTTCCGGAACCGCACGCGCCTCCCAGCCGGCCAATGAGCTCGTCTTTGCGACCGGGAATGTCGCTCACATCACGCTGTCCTACGATGAAGAGAGCATCACCTTCTTCGACAGCGCCGATGGCAATCTGCTGATCAGGGAGTATATGACGCAGAATCAGGCCGGCTATCACGCCAGGGTCGAGCAGAGCGCGGACAGCATCAAGATCAGCGAAGGCGGCAAGCCGCTGTTCAAAGGCGATTTTTCCCGATATGTCGAGGTATACTGGCCTGCATCCTATCGCGGCGCGCTGACCGTCTCCACGACAGACGGGAATATCGATCTCTCCCGCCCCGCGCTGTCCCTGGACAGCCTGCGCATCGACAGCACATCGGGAACCGTTGTGCTCGGGCAGGCGCAGGCGCGCACCATTCATCTGTCCTCCACACGAGGCTTCCTGGCCCTGGGCACCCTTCGGGCCGACACGATCCGAATTGAAACCACCTCCGGCACAGTTTGCTGCGAGGACGTTTGCGGCAATGTCATCTACACCAGCACCAGCGGCGACGCCGAGTTCCGCTCTGCCGAGGGCTCCGGCAGCTACACGGCCAGCAATTCCGGCACGCTCAGCGTCGCCTATACCGAAGTGACCGGCGATCTTTCCTTCTTCAATAAAAACGGCAGCATCCGCGTCACGCTGCCCTCCGATCTGTCGTTTTCTTTCGCCGCAGCCGTGAAAAACGGCTCCCTTTCAACCACCTTTCAGGATTGTCTCACCTTGCATGACAAGACAGTCAGCGGCGACGTGGGGGAGCATCCTGCGGTCGCGGTTCACGCGGAGACGCGGAACGGCTCCATCGAAGTCAATCGATAAGCCGTCCTCGATAAAACACCGCGCCATCGCCTTCGCGGCAGCGCGGTGTTCATATACCGATCCTATCCCAGATCGGGCGCGTCACGGAGCCAGATTTCTCCGCTGCGTCCCTCCGTCTCCACAATCGTCAATTCATTTTTCCCTGCCGTGAGCAGCGGCGCGGGGATGTACAGCCGTCTCTGCGGGCCAATCTCCCAGAACCTTCCCAGCGTGAATCCATTGAGCTGCACAACGCCCTTGCCCCATCCCGCGAGCTCCAGAAAGGTATCGGCCGGCGCATCCACATGGAACACCGCACGATGCACGCCCGGCACGCCATCCGGCTCTCCCGTGTTCGCGTCGCCCATGGCGCGCATGGCATCCTCATCCAGGCAGGTGATATCCCATCCATAGTGGAAGTGCGCGTTGATCAGCACGCCCCGGTCGATGCCCTTGCGCTGGCGTTCCATCTTATCGCCATAGTTCACGCGCCCCAGGTTCTCCACCAGAATGTCGAGCGATGCGCCCTCCCGAACCCAAACAGGCTCTTCAAACACGAACGGGCGCTCCAGCTCCTCCGCCAGCAGCGTCGCGATAACGCGTCCGTCGAGCATGACCTGCGCGCGGTCCCTCGCGTCGAGCAGCTGAATGCGCCGAATCGTCCGCTCATGCACGAGAACCGTGTGATACAGTGTGTAGCCGTAGCTCTGCCCCAGGCGCTCCATGCTGACCGGATGAACGCTGCGGACGGACGGCAGCAGACGAACGGCCTCCAGCAGCGGGATGAACGACGTTCTTTGGGCCTCGCCATAGGCCCTGCGCGGCGTCTCCGCCACGGCGATCTCCGGCGCGGCCTCGCCCCGGTGCGCCTCAATCGCCTGCCGGAACAGCCTGTATTTTTCGGTTATCCGGCCATCCTCCGTCAGCACCGCGTCATAATCGTAGCTGGTCACCTGCGGCTCATAGCGGTCAAAGTGGTTGGCGCCGTTCATGAGGCCAAAGCTCGTGCCGCCGTGGAACATGTAGATGTTTACATGCCCCATCCGCAGGATTTCCTCGAAATCCCTCACGCAGTCTCCGGGGTTCGATGCGCTGTGCGGCGCGCCCCAGTGATCAAACCAGCCGCACCAGAACTCCGTGCACATCAGCGGCTTTATGCCGTGCTGTGTCATCATCCCAAATCGCTCCGCCGTGTGGGCACCAAAGTTGCCCGTCCGGAACACCCCCTCGCACCGGCCGCACGCAAGCATATCCGGCTCCGCGCCGTCGGAGGTGAACAGCGGCACATCCACGCCGCGCGCACGCATCGCATCGCGCAGCATGTCCAGATATGCCGGGTCATCGCCGTAGGAGCCGTACTCATTCTCCACCTGCATCATGATCACCGGGCCGCCGTGGGTGATTTGCAGCGGCGTCAGGCGCTTCATCAGCTCGTCGTAATAGTCCAGCACATGCGTCATGTAACACGGATCGCTGCACCTCAGCCGGATGCCCTCCTCAGCGAGCAGCCAGGCCGGCAGCCCGCCGAATTCCCATTCCGCGCAAATGTACGGCGACGGACGCAGAATGACACAGAGCCCAAGCTCCTGCGCCAGCCGGACAAACGCCTCCACATCCCGCATGCCCGAGAAATCAAACCGTCCCTTCTTCGGCTCATGGATATTCCAGGGGACGTACGTCTCCACCGTGTTGAGCCCCATGGCCTTGAGCTTGAGCAGCCGATCGCGCCAATACGCAGGCACGACACGGAAATAATGGATGGAGCCTGAAAGAATTTGAAAGGGCTCTCCATCCAGGTAAAAGGTATCGCGAATTTCAAATGTTCTCATCGTTTTCAAAAAGCGCCATGCGCACAGAGAATTTGTTCTTCCATAGGGCAAAGCCCGTCCGGATGACTCAGCATCACCGTGATCCCCGGCAGGGGCCGCTTCCCCCGGCCCTTTTCACGGTATATTTTCTCCCCTCCGGGGAGAAAAACCTTTGCAAACA
>JAUNJB010000002.1:31880-59655 GCA_030535375.1 Clostridia bacterium
TTTCTCCCCTCCGGGGAGAAAAACCTTTGCAAACAGCGCAGGCTTGCTCCCCCTTGCGGGGGAGCAAGCCTTCACATGTTGCGTACAAAACCTAGTCTTACTTGACAGCGCCGGCAACGGCATTGGTGAAGCTCTTCTGCAGGCAGAAGAAGATGATGACCGTCGGCAGTGAGCAAATCGTCACGCCCGCCATGACCACGCCATAGTCGATGACGTAGCCGCTCATCAGGTTGGCGACCAGCATCGGCATCGTCGTGGATTCGTTGGTCTGCATGATGACCTTCGGCCAGAGGTAGGAGTTCCACGCGTTCATGAACGTGATGGTAGCCGCGGACGCATAGGTCGGCTTCATCATCGGAACGAACATGCGCACGAAGATCTGGAACTCGTTGAGGCCGTCGATGCGCGCAGCCTCGATGGTATCCTTCGGGAAGGTGCGCGCACTGTTGCGGAAGTACATGATGAGGAACGGCGTCGCAATGCTGGGCAGGAAGAAGCCCACCCAGGAGTTGATCAGCTTCGCCTTGCTGAACATCTGGAACAGCGGAACCAACACGGCCACAAACGGCACCATCATCGCCAGCATCAGGACGGCCATCACGCGGTCCTTCCACTTGTCGTGATAGATTTCAAAACCATAGCCCGCGATCGAGCTGACAGCCAGCGCCAGCACGGTCTGCAGGAGCGTGGTGGCAAACGAGTTCTTCATCGCGGTGAAGACATCCTGCTGCGCGAACAGGTTTTTCAGGTTCTCGATCAGGTGGGTGCTAGGAAGCATCGCGCCGCCCAGAATCTGCTGCGTGTTGTTAAACGCCGAGATGAACGCCCAATACAGCGGGAACACCGAAATCAGGGAGACGATGATCAGAAACAGATACATCAGGAATCGCGTCGCGTGCTTGCTGAAAGCGCCTTCATTCATCGCTTGTCACCCACTTTCATCTGAATCGCGGCGAGGATGGCGACCATGATCAGGATCACAAAGGACATGGCCGCGGCGTAGCCAAAGTTCGGATTGTTGAGGAACATCGTGTTATAGATGTAGTGCGACATCGTGATGGTCATATTGGCCGGTCCGCCGCGCGTCAGGTTGACAGACTCGTCGAAGAGCTGCAGCGTGCCGTTGGTGGACATGACGGCCGTCACCAGGATGATCGGGCGCAGCAGCGGAATCGTGATCCGGATCAGCTGCTGATAGGCGTTTGCGCCGTCGATGCGCGCCGCCTCATAAATCGAATACTCAATGCCCTGCATCGCGGAGAGGTAGAACACCATGTTGTAGCCCGTCCAGCGCCAGATCAGGCCGATGATGATGACCGCCTTGGCGTACACGGGATCATTCAGCCAGTTGATCGCCTCGGAGATCAGGCCGAACTTGAGCAGCACGTTGTTGATCATGCCGTCATAGGTGAACAGCGTGCGGAAGATCATGGAATACGCCACCAGGCCGGTCGCACACGGCAGGAAGATGCAGGTGCGGAACAGGCCGCGGAATTTGAGATCCTTGTTGTTGAGCAGGGACGCAAAGATGATGGCCAGAATCAGCATGATCGGCACCTGAATGATCAGGTACGTGAACGTGTTCGTGATGGACTGGATGAACACCTTGTCCTTGAGCATGAACTGATAGTTGCGCCACAGCGGATCGGAATACACCAGCGCCGTGGGCTTGCCGCGCATGAACGAGGTCAGCAGCGCCTTGAACATCGGGTAGAAGCTCAGGCATACGATCAGCAGCGTCGCCGGCAGCAGGAACGCCCATCCCGCCAGACTCTGCTTCTGCTCCATGGAAAGGCGCCGCTTCTTCGGAGTCGGTTTAGTCATGATATCCCACCTCTCTGTGATGATGCTTCTGTTTCAATAACCACATCCCTGAGTACAATTGCCGCCCTGGAAACCCAGAGCGGCAACTTGGCCTTAAGGGAACCCGTGGAAAATCAGAAGCCCATGGTGAAGTTCACGGTGTCTTCAGCGGTCTGCAGCTCGGAATCGAGATCGCCGCCATGGAGATAGTTGGTGTTGGCAGTGGCCAGCGCACGGCGCGCGTCATAGTAGAACGCGCCGGTGATGTTGGACGGGGTCAGCGCGCCATACTCGACGATGGTCGCAAAGATCGGTTCGCCGTTGAAGTAATCGGAACCGGCGGTGTAGGCCGCGCCTTCCTTAGCCGGGGTATAGGTCGCAATCGCAGAGGTCATCGGGAGGATCTCGCTGTAGAAATCGACGTTCCTGTAGATCTGCATGAAGTCAAGCGCCAGATCAAAGTCCTTGTCGTTGATGATCGCCCAGGAGGAACCGCCGTTGTTGGAGTAGTTGGTCGCGCCCTCAGAGGCCACCAGCTTAGGCATATTGGTCAGACCCCACAGACCGCTCTGCTCCGGCAGGGACATGATGGTGGAGAGGATCCAGCAGCCGGTCATGGTGCCCACGACGGTCTGGTTGGAGATGGTGCCGATGTACTCATCCCAGGTGTTGACCTCGATGAAGATGCCTTCGTCGACCATCTGCTTGTAGTAGGAGAGCACCTCGCGCAGCGGCTCGTTGTTCACGAAGTTGACAGCGCCGTCCTCGGTGAACATGGAAGCGCCGCAGGACTGGAGCATGATCAGGATCATGTCAACGGCTTCCGCCTGGCCGGAGAGCATCGGGCGGCCGGTCTTGGCCTTGACGTCGCGGCCGATCTCGATGAAGCGGTCCCAGTCGATATCGGTGAGGTCGGCGATGGTGTAGCCGGCTTCCTCGAGGTAATCGGTGCGGTAGGTCGCGGTAACGGTGCCGGCGTCAAACGGGATGCCGTAGTTCTTTCCGTCCACCGTGGAATACGCCACCTTGCCGGGGGCAAATTCGCTCAGATCGTACTGGCCGGTGATATCGGCGTACACTTCCGGATAGTTCGTCACGAACTTCTGGAAGGAGTTGTCCTGCACGAGCAGGATGTCCGGCAGGGTGCTGGTGTCGCCGTTGGAGGCGATAACCGCGGTCTCAATATCTTCGGAAAGCTTCTCGACGATCTCGATCTCCACGTCCGGGTGATCCTTCTGATACATTTCCTTGGCGACCTTCATCGCGGCGATGTTAAAGGTCGGGTCCCAGGTCCAGATGGTGATCTTGCCGTCCGCCTCGGCGGCCGCAATGGAGCACAGCGACAGGCCCATCGCCAGCACAAGAAGCAGGGAAACAAACTTTTTCATAGGGATACATCCTCCTTCAATTTTATCAGCCCGCCTTCTGCGTACTGCGCGGCTGATTGATGTGATTAAATTGTATCACAAATCTGATCCCGGCTTTTTGCATATTCGCTCACAACCTGCGCATTTTCGCTTCAATTGACCGTTTTGTTCAGCTTATTGCGGCCAATATTGGTCATTTCATCCATGCATCTGCCGCCATACGCTCGGAGATTGACCAACATAACGTGCAAAATTTCGGTTGAATGTGGCAACGGATACAAAGCCGCATTCCGACGCGATGTTCTGAATGGACTGCTTTCCCTCTCGCAGCATGTGCATCGCCCTGTGAATCCGAAAGCGATTGAGGTATTCAAGCGGGGAAACCCCCATGATTCTCAAAAACGTCTTTCGGAAATGGCTCTCGCTCATCGCGCAGCAGCGCGCCATCTGGCCGACGCGCAGCTCCATGCCGTAATTCTCCGATACAAACAGCAGCGCCGGCTCGACGGGCTGTACCCGCAGCGGATTTTCCACCATCTTCAGCTCGGAGGAGATGGGCTCGCGCGCCACGGTCGCCAGCAGCCGGAGCAGCTGCGCCTCCAGCTCCGGCGCTGCGTCCTCACCCAGGCGCTTTTTGCACTCAAACATCGCATCCATGATCGCGCCCACCCGCGCGGCCAGCTCACATTCATGCAGGTAGACGCCGCCCCTGCCCGTCGTGTTCAAAAACCGCTCAATCACCCGGCGCAGCGCGGACGGAAGTTCGCGCAAAAGCCGCCGTTCATCCACGATGATGTAGCGCCAGCGGGTGCGGCTTTCCCCTTCATTCTGCTGACTGTGGTACACGCCCGAGGGAACGATCACCACAGTCCCGGCGCAAAAGGGCCTTCCTTCTTCAACCCCCCCTACGCCGATTTTTCCCGTTCCCTCCATGCAAAGGCCGATCTCCATGCAGTTGTGGCAATGGCTGATGTCCCGCATGTACGGCGGATACCAGACCATGTCCGTCATCGCGGTAAGCGCCGATCCGTCCCACAGCGCATAGTCGCGCTGCTCCAGAACCACCTTCGTCAGCAGCTCCATCGCCCGGCGCTGCGCCTCCCGCTCATTCCCCGCCTTCATAGACAAACACCTTCCCCGGGCATCTCTTGCGGATGTAGCCCATGAGCTCCGGCTCCGGCTCAAAGTAGACCTTGAGCCAGCGGCCCTTTTCCTCCTCAATACCCCGGACGTAGGCCACGGCACAGTCGCGGTTCACATCATGCGCGGAGACGTTGTACATGATCCTTCTCGGCTTCAGGTGCGCCGTCCTCTCCTCGATTTCCTCGAGCTCCTCGGAGTCGGGATAGCCCACGGCCTCGATATCCCCCAGCTCCAGCTTGAGGAAATCCTCCGCCTTGGGCCGAGAGCGCATGCCGCTGTGGCGGATCACCGTAAAGCGCGTATCATCCAGCCTGTACTCGTATTCCACGCGCATCAGGCCCATGAAATACCACGTGCCAAACAGCGTGCCGAGCGTGAGCACCAGCATCGGAAAGCCCCACATCGTCCCCAAAAACGTAAATACGGCCACAGAAAAATAAAGCATTCCCTGGATCAGGCGTATTCTCCGGGGAATCCTTCTTGTGACGCTGTGCCGATAACAAATCTGAGAAAAATCCTCCACATCTGTTCCTCCTCGTCGTTTCCTCCCCTTCACTATATCATATTCTCACAGAAAACAAAAGAAATAATTCGTGCCGTTTGCGCGCTTTTTCCATTTTTCAGCAGACAAGCACAGCGTTTTACCGTATAATATACATACCGATAATCTGAAGCGAGGAGGAGATTTCCCCGTGTTCACCCCCGAATTGATCGATACCGCCCGCGCCCGCGTGGCCGGCGTGACGGGCATTTCGCTGCCCTTTCCCGTCGATGTCTCCCGGGGCGAGGGCCTGTCCGTCACGCTCAGGGACGGCGCCGCGCGCATCGAGGCCGACGGCGTAAACAGCCTGAGCCGCGGCTTCTTTCTTCTCAGCCGGTGCGTGCGCGAGGGGCGCACCGCCTGCGATATCCGCCAGCACCGCGCCATCGCCTCCTGCGGCGCAATGGCGGATGTCTCCCGCAACGCCGTGCTGAAGCCCGACGCCGTGCGCAGGCTCATCGACCGGCTGGCCGCGCTGGGCATGAACCTTCTGCTCTTGTACACAGAGGACACCTTCGAGGTGCCCGGCTATCCGTATCTGGGTCACCTGCGCGGGCGCTATTCGCTCGACGATCTGCGCGCGTTCGACGATTACGCCGCCGCGGCGGGCATCGAGCTCGTCCCCTGCATTCAAACGCTGGGCCACATGGAGCAGTTCCTCCAGTGGCAGCACAATCATCCCCTGCGCGATCAGCCGGATATCCTGCTCATCGACGACGACGAGGTCTACCGCTTTATCGAGGCGGAAATCGCCGCCATGCGCAGCTGCGTGCGCTCGCGCCGCATCCACATCGGCATGGACGAGGCGCACGGCGTGGGCTTCGGGCAATATCACCTCATGCACGGCGATGTCAATCGCTTCGAGCTGCTCAGCCGCCACCTTTCACGCGTGCTCGACATCTGCGGGCGGCACGATTTCATGCCCATGATGTGGAGCGACATGTTTTTCCGCCTGGGCTCCAGGCAGAACGACTATTATGACGAGCACGCGGTCATTCCGCAGGACGTCATCGACCACATGCCCCATGTCGATCTGTGCTACTGGGATTACTACCATCAAGACGAGGCGTTCTACGACCGCATGCTCCGCGAGCACCGGCGCATGGGGCGGGAAACCGTGTTTGCCGGCGGCAACTGGGTCTGGGCGGGCTTCCTGCCGCACGTCAAGAAGACCGAGGCCACGATGCTCCCGGCGCTGCGCGCGTGCATAGGGCACGGCGTGCAGACCGTCTTTTGCGCGCTGTGGGGCGACGACGGCGCGGAGACAAACCTCTTTCTCGCCGCAAACCGCCTGCCTCTGTTCTCGGAATTCTGCTGGCAGGGCGCAGACTGCCCGATGGAAGAGATCGAACGCGCCGGCGAATGCCTGACGGGCCTGCCCGATCCGGCCTTCCGCGCGATGGGCGAGTTCTTCCCGGACGAAAGCGACCTGTGCACCGGCAAGCAGCTCATCTGGTGCGACCTGCTGCTCCCGCTGACGTACGAGACGGGCGACCCGCCCGATGCCGTCATCCGCCGCTGCACCGCGGCCCGCGGCATGCTCACGCGCTATGAGGGCCGCGAGGACTGCCGCTATGCCGCGCTGCTCTTTGATATCGTGCTGACCAAAGCGCCCGTGATCCGCGACCTGCGCAGCCGCTATCTCGCGGGGGATCGCGCCTACCTCGCCTTTGTCGCCGGGAAGATCATCCCCGGCCTGATCGGGCTTTATGAACAGCTCGAACGCGCTCACCGCGCGCTCTGGGAGCGCGATATGAAGCGCCTGGGCTGGGAGGTGCTCTGCCTGCGCTACGGCGCGGTGCGCGCAAGGCTTCTTGACGTGCAGGACGAGATCAGCCGCTACCTCGTGGGCTCGCTCGAGCGCATCGAGGCGCTCGATGAACAGCCGCTTCCCGTCGGCGGGGACAGGCTGTTCTACCGCCAGCTCGTCTCCTCGTCCGTGCACGTCTGAAGCCCCGCGTTTCCGGCTTTACAGCCCAAATTCCACATGCTATAATTTGATCATTCAGAGGGAAATTCCCCACCACACCGGGGCCGTCCCGGCCCGAAAGGAGAAGCCATGCAAGCCAACATTCAGTGGCTCGACGACCCGCGCGTCTTCCGCGTCGGGCAGCTCGACGCCCACAGCGATCACGTGTTCTATCGCGGCGAGGCGGACTATGCCGCGGGCGTCAGCGCCCTGTGCCAGTCCCTCGACGGCACGTGGCGCTTCCGTTACGCCCCAAACGCAAAGGCCCGGCCGGCCGACTTCTATCAGGAGGGATACGATTTTTCCTCCTTCGACGAGATTGCCGTGCCCGGCCACATCGAGCTGGCGGGCTACGACACCATCCACTATATCAATACGCTCTACCCCTGGGAGGGCAAGCTGTTTCGACGCCCGCCGTTCACCGGCCTGCCGGGCGCGAAGATGGAGGGCATGTTCAGCGAGGCGGCGTACAATCCCGTCGGCTCCTACATCCGCACGTTCGACCTTGAGGCCCCGCTGCGCGGCCGCCGCGTGATCCTGCGCTTTGAGGGCGTGGAGCAGGCGATGTACGTCTGGCTCAACGGCGCGTTCATCGGCTACGCGGAGGACACGTTCACCCCTTCCGAATTCGACCTGACCGACGCCGTCCGCGATACGGGCAACGTACTGGCTGTCGAAGTGCACAAGCGCAGCTCCGCCGCGTTCCTGGAGGATCAGGATTTCTTCCGCTTCTTCGGCATCTTCCGCAGCGTCAGCCTGCTCGGCCTGCCCGGGCTCCATGCCGATGACATCGACATCCGCCCGGAGGTTGATCTCGCCGGTTGCGCGGGCACCGTCTGCGCCCGTCTCAGGCTTTCCGGCGCCACGGAGGGCGGCCGCGTTCATCTGTGTGTCAGGGACGAAGGCCGCACCCTGTGCGAAGCCGGGCTTCCCGCAGCCCCCTCCGTGGAGGCCACGCTCGCCCTGCCGGATGCCGTGGAGCTTTGGGATCACCATCACCCGAAGCTTTACACGCTGGAGATCCGCCTGTATGACGCGGAGGGCGCGCTGACGGAGATCGTTCCGCAGCCCATCGGCTTCCGCCGGATCGAGATTCGCGACAAGGTGATGCTGCTCAACGGCAAGCGCCTGATCATCAACGGCGTCAACCGCCACGAATGGAACATGCGCGGCGGCCGCTGCATCACCGACGAGGACGAGGCCTGGGATATCGAATGCTTTAAGCGCAGCCACATCAACGCCGTGCGCACCTGTCACTATCCCGACAGGCTCTCCTGGTACAGCCGATGCGACAGGAACGGCATCTATATGATGGCCGAAACCAACCTGGAAACCCACGGCTCCTGGCAGAAGGCCGGCGGCATCGAGCCCTCCTGGAATGTGCCGGGCAGCCTGCCCGAATGGGAGGCCGCCGTGCTCGACCGCGCCGTCACCCACTACGAAACGCTCAAGAATCATCCGTCGATCCTCTTCTGGTCGCTGGGCAACGAGTCCTACGCCGGTGAGGTGCTCGTCAAAATGAACGCCTATTATAAGGAAAAAGACCCGTCCCGCCTGGTGCATTACGAGGGTGTATTCAACGCGCCCGCGTACAAGGACAGGATTTCCGACGTGGAGAGCCGCATGTACGCCACCCCGCAGGACATCCGCGACTATCTCGCCCACGATCCGCCGAAGCCCTTCCTCCTGTGCGAATACATGCACTGCATGGGCAATTCGCTGGGCGGCTTCGACTCCTACTGCGCGCTGGTGGACGAATTCGCCATGGCGCAGGGCGGCTTCATCTGGGACTACATCGATCAGGCCCTGCTCGTGCGCGACGAGGTCACCGGGCGCGACGTGCTGCGCTACGGCGGCGACTTTGACGACAGGCCGTCCGACTACGAGTTCTCCTGCAACGGCATCGTCTTCGCGGACAGAACCGAAAAACCCGCGCTCCAGGAAGTGAGGTATCTCTATGGGCTGCACGACTGAAAAGCTGCGCCTTGTCTACGGCGACGCGACGCTGGGCGTCGCCGGCAGGGCCTTTCACGTCATCTTCAACTACATGCACGGCGGCATCGAATCCCTGCGCACGGGCGGCAGAGAATGGGTCTATCGCGCGCCGAAGCCCACCTTCTGGCGCGCCACCACGGACAATGACCGCGGCTGCCGCTTTCCCTACCGCTCCGGCGTGTGGATGAGCGCCGATATGTTCCTGCCGTGCACGGCCGCGCGCGTCTCGGTCGACGGCAGGGCGATCGCTCTGCCCGTCGCCCCGGAAAACAACCGCTATTCCCGCGACGAGTTTGCCGACACCGTGAGCGTCACATTCTCCTTTGAAACGCTGACCACGCCGTCCGCCGGGGTGGACGTCACCTATACCGTCACCGGGGACAGGATCGCGGTCAGCGCCGACTATCACGGCCGGCGCGGTCTGCCGGAGCTGCCCGTCTTCGGCATGCGCTGGATTATGCCCACGCCCGCGGCGGGCTTCACCTACGAAGGGCTGTCCGGCGAGACCTATCCCGACCGCAAGCGCGGCGCCGTCCACGGCGTCTTCGAGGTGCAGGGGCTGCCCGTCACCCCCTACATTGTCCCGCAGGAGTGCGGCATGCACATGGACACCGATTGGGTGGAGATCGTGCGCGACACCTCCCTTGACAACAGCGCCCGGGATGGAACGCCGGCCCGCCTGCGCTTTATCCGCTCTGGCAGGCCCTTCGCCTTCAGCTGCCTGCCCTACACCGCCGAGGAGCTTGAAAACGCCACGCACCACGAGGAGCTCCCGCCCGTCAGGCGGACGGTGCTGTGCATCTGCGGCGCCGTGCGCGGCGTCGGCGGCATCGACAGCTGGCACACCGACGTCGAAGAGCCCTACCATATCGACGCGCAGGGCGAGCTGAATACGTCGTTCGCCATCGAGTTTAACTGACGGCCAAAACACGGGACCGTCGGGCCGAAAATCCAGATATTCTAAGAAAAAGCAAGCATTTGAGGTCCCCGGAAGACCGGCGGAGCGCCGGGGCAGGGTCCTTAAACGCTCGATCTAAATTGCTTTCTTAGCGTATCGGAATCGGTCTGACGGTCCCGTGTTTTTCTATACGCTTCGCCCACACCGCGATGTGGCTGAATCCCCACGGTGACGCAGGCGCACCCCTCCGCGCTCCGGAGTGAGCGGGCACGCGCATTTTCCACGCGCTTCGCGGATAAAAGCATCACTTCACCCGGCGCAGCTTCGCCACGAAGAATCCCTCATACAGCTCCGTCGGGCAGACGCACAGCGTTCCCGGGATGCTCACCGGCAGCCGCGGCACATCCTCAAACAGCTCAAGATTCAGCGGTACCACCTGCACGTCTTTTGCAAGCACATGGCGCAGCACCTGCTCGTTCTCCTGCTCCAGCACCGAGCAGGTGGAGTAGATCATCTCATGTCCGGGGCGCAGGAGCCTCAGCGCCTTTTGCAGCAGCGTCCGCTGCATCTTCGTGGTTTTGCCCAGATACTCCGCCGTGAATTGCCCCTTGGAGCGCGCGGAGCCGAGCTGTACCGTCCCGCTTCCGCTGCACGGCGCATCCAGCAGCACCCTGTCAAACGCAAACAAATCGCTGAGCTCGCGCGCGTCGGTATTCATCACGGTCACGCGGCCGGCCCCCTGGCGCTCCACATTATAGCGCAGGCGATCGGCGCGGATCTTGTTCTTCTCGCACGCGGTGATCATCGCCCGGTTGCCCGTGAGCGCGGCCATCTGCGTCGTCTTTCCGCCCGGCGCGGCGGCCATATCCAGCACATTCTCCCCATCCTGCGCGTCCAGCAGCAGCGGCGGAATCATCGAGGACAGGCTTTGCAGATAGATTTCTCCTCGCTCATACATCGGCAGCGCCGTCACGGCGTCCTCGCAGGCATTCTCGATGATCAGCGCATCCTCGTACCACGGCACCTCGCGCGTCTCGATTCCCGCGGCGTGAAGCTGCCCCCGCACATCCTGCGTCCGCACCTTCAGACGGTTCACCCGCAGTGTGACGCGCCGCGCCGCCCGGTATCCCTGCCCGATACGCGCCGCATCCTCCTGGCCGTACTGCGCCTCCAGAAGCTGCGCCAGGTAACCCGGAATCTCCTGCATGTCGTTCTCTCCCTTTCCCGTTTTTTCCATCATATCATGCGGCCTGTGCAAATGCAAGCAGCGCAGCCGTCCGAATCCATTGGGTGCCCAAATCCTTTAGAGAAAAAACAGACCACAGCGCACAAAAAAAGAAATACCGCCGCTTTTTTGACCCGGTATACTGTTTCGCCACGAAAACAGACAGGCCGGCCTTCCCCTTGCAGTATCTCTTCACTTCACGCGCGAATAAGCCCTTTCATAGCGGCCTGGGCACAGGCCGATCACCAGTCGGGCTTTGCGCAGCCGCTCCTTATTTCATCGCCATTCTCCGGCAAAGCACCTTGTCCATCGTCATCCTGTGCACGATGATGGTCACCGCCGGCCCCAGCGTATCGGAAATCGGCTCCGCGTAAAACGCGGCGCGCGCGCCAAAGGCCGCCGGGAGCAGGAACAGCGCCAGAAAGTACACCATCTTCCTGAAAAAGGACAGCGCAAAGGACAGCCTGACCTGGCCAAGCGCGGTAAAGCCATCCACCCACTCATACTGCACGCCCAGCGGCAGCAGGGCGAGCGTGCACACGCGGATCGCCCAGAAGGACAGCTGCGCGATTTCCTCATCCCTGGTAAATAGGCCCACAAACAGAGGCCCCGCTGCGCGGGCCAGCACGAACATGACCGTCACATAGCCCAGGCACAGCATCAGGATGCGGCGCTGCGCCTGGCGCACGCGCTCCATCTTCATCGCGCCGTAGTTGTAGGCGAGGACGGTCTGCGTGCCGCCCGTGATGCCGCCCAGGGGCATGGTTACCACCAGCATGAAGCTCTGCGCGATGGTCGCGCAGGTGACCAGCCTATCGCCCTCCAGCGCGCCGCCGTAGCGCTGGAGCACGGCGTTCATCGCGATGATCATCACACTGTCGATGGCGATGATCGCAAAGGGCGTCAGGCCCAGAACAAGCACCCTGCGGATCAGCCGCAGGCTGTATCCGCCCAAATCGATGCGCACCAGTGCCCGCCCTCCCCTCAGGAAGAGCACCGCTCCCAACGCGCTGGCCATCTGGGAGATCACCGTAGCCGCCGCCGCGCCGCGCACACCCAGCCCCAGCCCAAAGATGAACACCGGGTCAAGCGCGATGTTGAGCACCGCGCCGAGCATCACCAGCTTCATGGCGACCTTCGCGAATCCCTGGGCGATGATAAACTGATTGAGCCCGGTCGCCAGCAGCGCAAACAGCGTGCCGCCGACGTAAACCGTAAAATACGCCTCCGCAAAGGGATAGGTGGCCTCGCTCGCCCCAAAGAAGCGGAGCATCGGCCCGCGCAGCGGGATCGCCAGCGCCAGCAACCCCGCGGCAAAAACCACGAGCATCAGCGTACAGTTCGCCAGAATCCGTCCGGCCTCATCCTCCCTGCCCTCGCCCATGCGCAGGCTCATCAGCGGCGCGCCGCCGATCGCCACCCAAAACGCCACCGAGCCCATCATCGTCACCACGGGGCCGCACACGCCGACGCCCGCCAGCGCCAGATCGCCCACACCGGCGATATGGCCGATGTACATTCTGTCCACTATGCTGTACAGCACGCTCACAAACTGCGCCAGCATGCTCGGAAGCGCGATGCGCATCACCAGCCTGCCGATGTCATCTTGTCCCAGATCATTTTCCAGTTTCATCGCCGTATCCTCCGCCAACGGGATCTCTTCATTTGAAAAACACCGGACGCCATGCCCCGCGTTCCTCCGGGCCGGATTACTCAAACCAGCCCTTCACCCTGTGGGACACCGCGGCGATGGCCGGGCCGAGGCAAAAGCCCGTCACCAGCGTCGTCATCCCGACGGTCGAGCCGAATATATAGCCGATGACCAGCACGCTCACATCCCAGCACATGCGCACCGTGCGAAACGGCATCCGCCCGGCATGGTCGGCGATGATCATCGGGACGGCGTCATACGGGACAACGCCCAGATCGACCACGATGTAGATGGACGCCGCAAAGAGGAACAGCGCCATCGTCGGCACAAAGACGCACAGCCGCACGGGAATGGACATGGCATTCATCGCGGGCACGCCGTCAAAAATGCGCATGAATATCTCGGCGGTATACCCGACGAGGATCATATTCGCCACCGTGCCTATGCCGATCTTGCGCAGATCATACCGGATGACAATCAGAAGCAGCGCCGCATTGACCAGCATCTGACAGGTGCCGAAGGAAACGCCCGTGACCCTGCTGATGCCCAGATTCATGGTCGAGCACGGATCGGTGCCAAAGCCGATCCGGTCAAACACCGCCACACAAAATCCTATCGTCATCAGGCTGAGCGCCAGCCCGGCCAGTCTGCGTCCCATTCTCGGGCGCGCCATTCCCCTTCGCAAGCCGCTGATCCGCTGCATCATGCCCGCTTCCTCCTCGTTGTTTTCGCGTAAGTGCATATTATAGCGCTTGCGTCCCAAAACATCAATATCTTTCGGTCTTTTCACATCTTCTTTTTGAACATTCGCCTTCCTTTAACCAAAGCGCACATTTTTCACCAAATTATTTCGCATTATTCGACAAACTTTCCCTGTTAACCGCGTTTTTTCCCGAACTTTACCCTTTTTTCTCTTTTATAATGTCGCGTCCTGTGCTATACTGTAGCAGTCAACCCTATACATGTGTGTTTACACAATGAGGAGGTTTTTGATCATGAAGAAGTTTCTGACCCTCGCGCTGGCCGCGCTGCTGTGCGTCGTCGCCCTGGGCGCGCTGGCTGAGACCGTTTCCATGGACAAGCTGACGCTCCAGTTCGTCCCCTCCAAGGACGCGGACGTCATCATCACCGGCACCAAGAATCTGCCGGATCTGCTCAAGGCCGCGCTGCTTGAGGAAGGCTACGATGTCAAGAACATCGAGATCTCCGTGGGCACCAGCTATGAGGCCACCGGTGAGGCCATGGCCGCCGGCACCATCGACATCGGCTGGCTGCCGGGCGGCACCTACGCCCTGTACAGCGACGAGGTCGACGTCATCCTGACCGCGACCCGCGCGGGCCTCTCCAACGACAGCGAGGACCCGACCACCTGGAACGGCGACGCCAACAAGACCCTCAAGAACGGCGACCCGGTCACCTACTACCGCTCCCTGATCTATGCCACGCCTTCCGCTTACGGCAAGGAGCTGGCCGCCAAGGTCAACGCGGGCGAGGCCCTCACCTGGGAAGACCTTGACAAGGCGAACTGGGCCGTGCTCAAGAACTCCTCCTCCGCCGGCTACATCTATCCGACCCTGTGGCTGATGGAGCACTACGACGGCAAGAAGCTCACCGACCTGTCCAGCGTGATCACCCTGGCCGGCTACGGCGACGCCTTCGCGCAGGCTGCGGCTGAGGCCGTGGACATCATCGTCTGCTATGCGGACGGCCGCAACGATTACGAGGACGCCTGGATTCTTCCGATCGAGCAGGCCGATGAAACCGGCAAGCAGGGCATGGGCCGTGAGGACTCCATCTGGAATGAGCTGAGCGTCATCGGCGTGACGCCGGGCATCTACAATGACACCGTCTCCATCACCAAGGCGAATTCGGCCGTCTACAACCCCGAGTTCATCGCCGCGATGCAGAACGCGCTGATCAACGTGATCAACACGCCGGAAGGCAAGGAAATCTTCAGCGTCTATAGCCATGAAGGCTATGCGGTCGCTCAGGATTCTGATTACGACGGCGCCCGTGCTGCCCTGACTGCAGCGCAGTAATTCCTACGCAAATCAGGCGGCTTCCCCATGGAAGCCGCCTTTTTTAGGAGCCGCAACCCGCCTATTTCAGCCCTACAAAGTGAAGAAAAGGATGTGTCCCCTTTGATCGAGTTCAAGCATGTCTCCAAGACGTACCCCAACGGCGTCAAAGGCCTCAAGGATGTGAGCCTCAAGTTTGAGCAGGGCGAGTTCGTCGCCATCATCGGCCTGTCCGGCGCGGGCAAGTCCACGCTGATCCGCACCATCAACCGCATGATCGACATCACCGAGGGCGAGCTCACCGTCGATGGCACGGATGTCATGAAGCTCTCCGGCAAGTCTCTGCGCAAGTTCCGCCGCAAGATCGGCATGATCTTCCAGTCCTTCAACCTGGTCACGCGCGCCACGGCGCTCAAGAATGTGCTCACCTCCATGGTGCCGGACATGAGCTTCCTGCGCGTGCTGCTGGGCCTGTTCACCAAGGAACAAAAGCTCGCCGCCCTTTCCTCGCTCGACAAGGTCGGCATCCTCGACAAGGCGTATATCCGCTGCGACCAGCTCTCCGGCGGCCAGCAGCAGCGCGTCGCCCTGGCGCGCACGCTGAACCAGAATCCCTCCATCATCCTGGCGGACGAGCCCGTCGCCGCGCTCGATCCGGTCACCGCGCATCAGGTTATGGCGGACTTCAAGCGCATCAATGAGGAGATGGGCATCACCATCCTGATCAACATCCACCACGTCGACCTGGCGCTCGGCTATGCGCAGCGCGTCGTCGGCATCCGCGCGGGCGAGATCGTATACGACGGCCCGTCCAGCGAGGTCACCCAGGAGATCCTCGACAGCATCTACAATGGCTCCGCCGTCCCGCAGGCAGGCGGCAACTGAGGAGGCACAGCATGAAAAAGACCGCTTCCACCGAGGCGCGCGTGCCGCTGTTTGACCGCATCTTTAAGCCTGAGCTCATCACGCTTTCCAACGGTCACACCGTCAGCCGCCCGCGCTCGCGCACGCCGCTGATCGCCGCGCTGGTCATCGCCGCGCTTGCGCTGTCCGTGCACGTCACGGGCTTTGACCTGACCATCGTCGTGCGCCGCGCCAATCAGCTCACCAAGATTCTCGGCCAGATCTTCAGGCCCAATCCCGATTACTTCTCCTCCGTGCTGCCGCCGCTCTTTGAGACGATCAAGATGAGCATCATGGGCTCGATCATCGGCTGCCTGCTGGCGCTGCCCTATGCGGTGGCCGCCTCCGCCAACATCAACCGCAGCAAGCCGCTGCTCGCCCTGCTGCGCTTCCTGCTCAACATCGTGCGCACGCTGCCCACGCTGGTCATCGCCAGCATCTGCGCGCTCGTGTTCGGCCTGGGCACGTTCGCGGGCACCGTCGCCATCGTCGTCTTCACGTTCGGCGTGGTCACCAAAATGCTCTATGAGTCCATCGAGACCGTCAACATGGGCGCATTCGAAGCGCTCGAATCCGCCGGCGCCAACAAGTTCCAGGCATTCTGGAGCGCCGTCTTCCCCCAGGTGCTGCCCACGTATCTCTCCCACTGTCTGTACAGCTTTGAGATGAACGTGCGCGCCGCATCGATTCTGGGCTACGTCGGCGCGGGCGGTCTGGGCATCCTGATCGACGAGCGCATCGGCTGGCGCGATTACAACGGTCTTGGCACCGTGCTGCTGACGCTGTTTGTGGCGGTGCTGCTGATCGAGAATCTCAGCCAGTTCCTGCGCAGCAAGCTCAGCTAAGGGAGGGATACCATGGAATACGCAAGCAATATCATAGAAAAATATGAATCCCGTCCGCGGAAGTGGTGGCTGTACACGCTCATCGTGCTGATTCTGGCCGTGCTGCTGTCCTGGTCGGCCTCCAGCGTCACCTTCAAGGGGCTCGCCGTCAAGGGCACCGAGGTCGCCAAGGGCATCTTCTGGGGGCTGATCAAGCCGGACGCCAATCTGCTCTTCTCCACCGCCACGGACGGCGTGCCCTACCTGCTGATGGAGACGGTCTGCATCGCCATTCTCGGCACGGTTGTCGGCGGCATTCTGGCGCTGCCCGTCAGCTTTCTGGCCAGCCCCAAGATCATGCCCAAGCCCATCGCGTTCCTCTTCAACGCACTGATTCTGCTCATCCGCACGCTGCCCTCCATCGTCTGGGCGCTGATCTGGATTCGCGTCACCGGCCCGGGCGCATTCTGCGGCGTCATCACGCAGAGCATCTGCTCCATCGGCATGATCTCCAAGATGTACATCACCGCCATCGCCGATCTGGATACGAGCATCCTCGAATCGCTCGATGCCGCGGGATGCAGCGCCTTCCAGAAGATCCGTTACGGCATCATTCCTCAGCTCACGCCGAACATCATCTCCACCGTGATTTACCGCTTTGATATCAACATCAAGGACGCCACCACGCTGGGCATTGTCGGCGCGGGCGGCATCGGCGCGGCGCTGATTCAGTGCATCAACTCCCGCCGCTGGACGATGGTCGGCTCGTTCATCCTCGCGATGATCGTTCTGATGCTCATCATCGAGTTTGCCTCCACGAAAATCCGCGCAAAGCTGGCCAGGGGCCAGTGAGAATCGTTTCTCCTCCTCACCACAAGCAAAGGTTGTCATACTATGAACAGAACATGTGAGATTCGCTTTACCTCCGATACGCACGGCTACCTCTATCCCACCAACTATGCCGACACGAGCGACCGCCCCATGGGCCTGATGAAGCTGGCCGGCGCGTTTGCGCACGACGGCAACACGCTGATCATCGACGGCGGGGACACCATACAGGGCTCGCCGCTGACCAACCTGTACCATCGCCTGCCGGCGGACGAGCAGGCCGCCTGCCTGACGAGCGACCGCTACGGCACACACCCCATCGCCGCGATGATGAACCTGGCCGGCTACCAGTTCGTCACATTGGGCAACCATGATTTCAACCAGGGCATAGACGCCCTGGCGGATTATCTGAACAACCTCGACGCCATCTGCCTGTGCGCCAACATCCGCGACAAGGCCGGAATCCTGCCCATCGCGCCTTATGCCATCCACCGGCTCGAAAACGGCCTGCGCGTGGGCATCGTCGGCGCATGCACGCACTACGTCACCCGCTGGGAAAACCCCAAGACGACCGCTCTGCTCACCATCGAGGAACCCATCCCTGCCGCGGCGCGCGCGCTGGAAACGATCAAGCCCCAGTGTGATATCACCGTGCTGATCTATCACGGCGGCTTCGAGTGCGATCTGACCACCGGCGAGCCGCTCACCGACAGCGCCGAGAATCAGGCCTGCCGCATCTGCCGTGAGCTCGACTTTGACCTCGTGCTCACCGGTCATCAGCATATGCGCGTGGATGGCGTGCGCTTTGGCAACAGCTACGCCGTGCAGCCCGCCTACCGCGCGCCGCACGCCTGCGGCGTCACCATCACCGTCCACGAGGACGGCAGCAAGACGTTTGACAGCGCCATCCTTCCCGCCCGCGGCGAAGCCCTCCCCGAGGCCGCCGCGCTGCTGTCGCCGCTCGAGTCGCGCGTGCAGCAGTGGCTCGATACGCCCGCGGGACATCTCGATCTGCCACTTGACGCCGGCGAGCACCTCGATAAGGCGATCAACGGAAGCTATCTGGCGAACTTCATCAACACGGTGCAGCGCCATGCCTCCGGCGCGCAGATTTCCTCCTGCGCGCTGCCCAACGAGTTCAAGGGACTGCCGGCGGCCGTCACCGTCCGCGATGTCGTCTCCACCTACATTTACGCCAACACGCTGCTCGTGCTGGAGCTCGACACCCACACGCTCCGCCGCTACATCGAGCGTTCCGCCGCGTATTTCGATCACAATGAGGACGGCAGCCTTTGCATCTCGGACGAATTCCTGCGTCCAAAGGTGCAGCATTACAACTACGATTACTTCTCCGGTATCGACTATGTGATCGACGTCCGGCGGCCCGTCGGCCAGCGCGTCACCTCCATCAAACTGGACGGCCGCGAGCTGGCGGAAACCGACACCGTCACCGTCTGCATCAACAGCTACCGCTCCTGCGGTACGGGCGGCTACGACATGCTGCTCGGCCAGAAGATCGTGCGCGACATTCAGGTGGACGTCGCCGACGCGATCATCGAATATATCGTGAATCATCCCGACATCAAGGTCGATACAAAGAAATACTGCACGGTGATCGGATAAGTCTAAGAATTCTATATAAAAATGGGACTGTCAGAATCATTATCCAGATATTCTAAGAAAAAAACCAAGTGTTTTCGGGTTTTAAAAGAGGTTTCCATCTGCCGCATCCGTGACGGAAGCAGACAGATGGAAACGGAAAGCCTTCTGACGAGGGCAGAGCCTCAAGCTCATGAAGCCTTGATGTGCTTAGAAAACCGCTTTCTTAGAATATTCGGAATGATCCTGACGATCCCATTTTTCAGGAATATCGCGTCACCGGCTCACATTCCCGCGTTCGCTACGGCGCTCTCCGCCGCAATGCGTCCCCAGGTCGCGCACAGGCCGTGGCCGATGCCGCCGATGGTGTTATGACCCGCGACGTTGGCCGAGCCGATGATCTCGCCCGCCAGATATGCGCCGCCCACCGCGGTACCATCCTCGCGCATGAGCTGCGCCTGGCCATTGATGCGCGGTCCGCCCGCCGTCATCATCAGATACGGCACGGTGTACACCGCATAGTACGGCCCCTCCTCAAAGGCCACCAGGTTGTCCGTGCGGCCAAAGACGCTGTCCTCGCCCGCCGCGACATCCTCGTTGTACTTGGCGACCGTCTGCGCCAGACCGTCCGCGCCGATCATCCCGCCCAGTTCTTCCAGCGTGTCCGCCTTGAACATATAGCCGCCCTCGATCAGCTCGGCGATTTTCTCCTCATTCGTAAACGCCGCGGAATTGCTCATCATGCCCGTGAACATCGGGCTGTCCCCGGTGATCATGCCCTCAGAAAGCACGACATAGATGACGTTCTGATCCGCCGTACGCCAAACGGTGCGCTTGTCCATCGAGGTGGCCGCCGGCTCGTTAAAGACGCGTTCGCCCGCCGTGTTGACCCAAATCGCGCCATTGTAATTGATGTTGCAGCGCAGCGACGCCTGGAATCCGCTCACCGGCACAGAGCCGCCGTAGCAGGAGCAGTAGTCCATGTTATCAAAGGCCGCGCCCGCCGTGCGAGCAAAATCATAGCCGCTGCCGATGGCTGTGTTCGGATCATTGGAGGTGATGTTGGTGAAGTTGAATTCCTTGAGCCAGCGCTCGCAGTAGCCGTATCCGCCCGTCGCGATGATCGTAGACGGCGCGGCAATCTCCAGATCGTCCACCTTCACGCCGGTCACATTTCCCGCATCGTCGAGCAGCACATCGGTCACCAGCGTATCAAGGCACAGCTGCGCCCGGCCCGCGTCGATAAAGCCCTGGAGCTTATCCATCAGCGCATTCACAAAGTACAGGCCGCCGCCGGAGGACGCGCCGCCCGCCGTATACGTCACGCGGAAGGTGTTCATGGTCAGGTATCCTCCGCTGTCCACCTGGTCGGAGAATTCGACGCCCACATCATCCTGGAGCCAGTTAATGGCCTCGCCGGAGCGCTCCGCGTGTACCCTGGCGATCTCCGTGTTCATGTTCTGTTCGCCGCCGCCCATGGTCACAAAGTCGTTGTAAAACGCCTCGGCGCTGTCCTCAATGCCCGCAACCCGCTGGATGTTGTAGCCCGCGCCGCTGATGGAGCCGCCGGCCGTGTTGGCCGAGCCGCCTACGCGGTAATTCTGCTCGAGCACCAGAACATTGGCGCCCAGCTCCGCCGCGCGCACGCTGGCCACAAGCCCCGCCATGCCCGCACCGACAACGATGACATCCGGCTCGATGACAATTTCAAGCTCCGTTGCCTGTGCCGGGCCTTCGCCGGAGAGCGCGGCCTCCACCGCGGATTTGATGGCCTCGGAGGTCACCGTCGCGCCGGCGACAGCCTCTACCCCGGTCGACTGCGCCGCGACGATCGCGGCCGGGATCTGCTCAAGCGCCGGATCGCTGATGCCCGGTGTTTCGCCGTGACCGCCGATCTGCACATCCGCAATCCGTCCGCCCTCCACGGTCACGCTGACCGTCAGCTCACCGCCCATACCGTTTGCACAGCCCTCATACGTGCCATCCGCGGGGATTGCCGCCTCCGCTGCACCGCCAAGCGCAGCGCTCATCAGCAGCATGAGCGCCAGCATCAGGCCGGTCAGCTTGCAAAGCATGTTCGTCTTCTTCATTTTTCTTCCTCCTTTTTGTTTTGAAATGGAATGGAAAATTCATGCCCTCCTTCCCACTCTTTTTTATCAAAACGCAGTCCAAAAAAGAATCTGCATTTCGACCGTCTAATGTCCTTTTTCTTTCTTTTTTCTCCCCTCTATGGTATACTTTTTGAGAAAAGAATCACATGTGCGCACCATTTCTTTTTTATAAAATTCAGTATATCAGGAGGTATACATGAAACTTTCTCCCCGGCTCAACTGCTTCAGAACGGCGCCGGATCAAACATCCGCCTATCTATCCAGCTTCCGCTTTGATGTTGAATTCTTCACCCATTGGCCGCAGCAGGATCAGAAAACGCTCAGGAATCTCGTCAGCAGCCGCATCAAGCTGATCCTCCAGACAAACGGCCACTGCGACTTTTTCATACGGGATACGCGCCTTGACCTGGGGCCGGGCAGCTGCGTATTCATTCCTCCCTTCACCGTGTACAGCGCGCAGACCCATGAACAGGTCGACTCGTATGAGCTCTTCTTCAACGTCTATCCGATCACCAGGGAGCAGGAATTCCTTCATCAAATGCAGCTGGACCGCACCCTGCTCTTTTCCGATCTGCTGACTCCGGCGGATTTCAGCATGCTCGGAGCCTGCTACACCGCCATGCAGGAGAAGCGTGAGGGCGCATATGCGCAGCTCAACGCCATTCTGACGCTTCTGCTCGTGCGCGCGATTCGCGCGCAGGGCATAGCCGATATTTCCTCGGATATCAGCCGACGGGAACAGGCGCTGATCGACAGGCTGTTTGCTTATCTCGATCAGCACCTTCGCGAGCCTGTCCGCGTGGAGCACCTATGCGAAGCCCTGCAGGTCTCCCAAAGCCATCTCTATCGATGCAGCAAAAACGTGATGAACTGCTCCACCAATCAGCTCATCACGCGCTATAAAATGCAGCATGCACAAACGCTGCTTCGCAATCCTGATATGACGGTTTCCGAGGTCGCGGAGGCGGTCGGCTACGATCCCTACTACTTCAGCAATCAATTCAGAAAGAGCTTTCTCGTATCCCCATCGGATTACCGAAAAAATCTCGGAAAGGCATGAAAAAAGCGGGGATGTCAGGATCATTCCATACATTCTAAGAAAGCAGTTTCCCAAGCAAATCGAGGCCTTTTAAGCCCGGGGCTCTGCCCCACCGCCCCGCCAAAGGGCTTTCCGTTTCCATCTGTCTGCTTCCGTCATAGACGGCGACAGATGGATTCTTTTTGGAAAATGCAATGGCTTAGCTTTTTCTCAGAATATCCGGCTTCTTATCCCGACAACCCCGTTTCATCGCACCGGCGGTTTACAGCTCGTCCGTCTGCGGCTGCATCAGCAGCACACCCTCTGGCACACGCCCCGGCAGCAGCTCCGCCTCCCGCTGCTGCACGGCATTTGGGGCCCCCATCAGTTCCAGAAACGGCCAGATCCGGGCGATCGGGTAACCGCAGCGCTTCGTCTTCACATGCATCGGCACCACACAGCACGGCCCGGCCGCGTCGATGAGCGCCTTGGCCTGCGCCGCATCGATGGTGTAGAACCCGCCGACGGGAATCAGCATCACATCTGCTCCTGCAATCTGTTCCATGATCTCGTCCGACGGCATGCAGCCCTGATCGCCCATGTGGACGACCTTGAGCCCGTCGATATGAAAGACGCGGATGGCATTCTTCCCGCGCTTTGCGCCCTGCACGTCGTCGTGATACGATCCGAGCGCATGCGTGCTGACGCCGCCCACCTGCGCGGGCTCCAGGCCGCGCGCGATCACCGGCGCGCCCACAATCTGCTCCGTACAGTTGTGATCGTGATGCTCATGGCTCATCGTGATCAGATCCGCTTTCAGCGGCACCTGCTCGACGCCCACACTGTCGTCATACGGATCGGTGATCACCACCGTGCCGTTCTGCGCCTCCATGCGGAAGCAGGAATGCCCAATCCAGGTTAGTTTCATCGCGTTTGCCCTCCTTCTGTCCTACACCAGTCCGCCAACAATGCGCCCGCCTGCGCCATGCCGCTTCTGTCCCGATTGCGCAGCATCTCCGCGGCCTGCGCGCGCAGAGCCTCCAGTCCATCCAACACACGCGCCCGGGGCTGCCAAATCAGCCGCAGCGTTTCCATAATCAGCCGCCGCCCAGCCGGGGTCAGCCGGCCGCGCGCCGCGCGCAGCCATCGCGCGGCCAGCTCCTGCGCGGAATGCAGCGGATCATCCCAGTCGACGGGCACAGGCGCTCCGGCCCCCGCAAGCGCATCCAGCAGCGCATCGCCGGGGGTGAGCGTCATCAGTCCGTCCCTCACGCCGCAAGCGAATCCCTCCGCCTCCATCGCGGAAATCAGCCGGGTCAGCGCCGCCTCATCCGCGCACCGGCGCGGTGCGTCCGTCACAAGCAGCGCCTCGTCCGCGGACAGGAAGCGCACAAAGCCGCGTCCGCCCGCGCCGATCAACGCCGTCCGCGCGGCGACGCGCAGCGCAAGCGCCGGATTCTTCACAGCCTCCATGTCACCTCAAGCTCCGCTGACGACGTGCGCTCGCCCGAGACATAGACGTCGTAGTCGAGCAGCAGCACGCCGCCGTTCTCCTGCTCGCTCAGCCGCACGCGCCGGGTGGACACCGCCACCGGGATTTCCCCATACATCGACACGTAGCTGCCCGCCACGCGCTCGCCGGGCAGAAACGTCAGCACGCCGCTCATCATGCCGCGCCGCTGCATCCTCGCCCGTCCGCCGTCCGCGGTCAGCACGATGTGCGCACGCTCGCCGTCCTGTTCGTCGTCGTATTCCAGCACCAGCCCGTCCGCCGTGCGCCTGAATACGCCCGACCGCGCATTCTTCGTCGTGTGCACATCCCCCTCCGGGTCTGTCATCTTTGACACGATGCGCAGCCGCGCCTTTCTCTCCTCACTCATGCGTTTTCTCCCCCTTCCGTCCCGGAAACACGCCCAGCAGCATGCACAGCGCCAGCGCGCAGAGCGCAAACGCCAGAATCATGGGCAGCAGCACCTCCCGCGTCAGCGGATAGCAGCTCGCCCCCGCCGTCGCAAAGAGCACCATGCACGCGGGCAGACGCAGCCCCGGCTCGGCCAGCAGCGCATAGACGCAGATCACATCCGCCGCCAGCCACGCACCCGATGTCGCCCCCGGACAGACGAGCAGCGCGCCCAGCGTCAGCGCTAGCGCGCGCGCCGTCGGGCTCATCCGCCCGTCCCTGCGCACAAGCGCGCATACGCCCATGTACATCGCCAAACCCGCCAGCGTCAGCCCGTGCATGACCGCCTCAAAGTGCGCCTGCGTGTAATAGGGCTGAGCGTTGGTCACGGTATCCAGCTCGGGAAGCCTGCTGAGCATGAAGTATCCCGGCATCTCCTCGACCGCGGCACGCGGAATCAGATTCATCAGGTTCGGCGCACCGGATGCAAAGGGCGGCAAACCGAGGTTTGCGCGCAGCAGGCTGGAAAACGCCTCGCCCGGCGCCATGCCCAGCCACACAGCGGGCAGACACAGCACAAGCATCGTGCCGACTGCCGCCGCCAGTTGGCGCGCGCGCATCCTTCCTCCCCGCACCAGCAGCGCATAGACAGGCAGCGCATACAGCGCCGCGCCGCTGACAGCCGACGCCGCCCCCAGGCAGACGGCCGACGCCCAGCCTCTCCATCCCTTCGGATCGTCCGGCACAAGCGCAAGCGAAAGCCCCAGCAGCAGCACGGCGACGATATCCAGCTGCGCGGTGCACGCCGCATTCATGAAGCCCTGCGGCAGGATCAGGCAGAGCGTCAGCACAGCCTCCGCGCGGATGCCCAGCCCGGCGCGCTCCGCGGTGCGCATCGCCAGCAGCGAAAGCCCCAGCATGCAGCCCACGCATAGCAGCTTCACCAGGTACATATCGTACACCGGGCCGCGCGTGACGAGATACAGAAGCGTCAGCGCCGGCGCGGAAAAGCCGCTCTCCATCGCAAGGCCCGCGAAAAGGCCGCCCTCATCCATCGCGCGGACGATGGGCTGCACGACCTCCACATAAAAATACGTCTTCTGATTGACCGGCAGCAGCAGGATGTACAGCCCCGCCGTCAAAATCACCTCGCGCAGCGCCAGCCGGGCGAAGCCGCCGCGGTGGATCAGCGCGGCAAGCATCAGCACCGCCGCCTGCACGACCGCCGTCATGCCGATAAAGAGCGCGCGGTTTCCCCATCCGCCGATGTCGTTGAGGTTGCGCAGCGGGCCGGCGGAGACGTTGTGAAGCGCCAGCAGCGCGCTGAGCAGCACGGCCAGCAGCACGCCCAGAGGCAGGCTGTGACGCGCCGTCCATTTGTCCACGCGCGCGGCGCACGCACGCGCATCCATGCCGCTCCTCATACCGCCTCTCCTCCCTTCGCCAGGCGCACACGGTTTTGCCGCATCCGAATAAGCAGATCGCGCGAGATGACGATCAGCGCGGCAAACATCATCAGCGCCAGGAAGCGCTCGTCGATCGGCCGCTGGCGCATCAGATACGGCACATAGCTCATCAGCGACGCGCCCACCACAAGCAGCGGCATGAAGCGTCTGTCCGTCCGTTTGGCCGCATAGAGGATGGAAAGCATATCCGCCAGATAGAAGTACCGCTCATGAATCTTGGGCATCACAAACGGCAGGAAGATCGCAAAAAACAGCGCCAGCTCCAGCGTCATATCCATGGTGATCTCCCTTGCGTGGATCAGCCAATAGATCACCACGATCAGCGTGAGCAGCACGCAGGCGTACAGCGCCGCACTCTGAAGATCCGGCATCAGATCGGCTGTCAGATACGCGTTGGTTCCCTCGCCGTCAATGCCCGCAATGTAGCGCATCCACGTGAATTCCTGACTGCTGGCAAACTCCAGCATCGGGAAAAACAGATAGAGATTCGGCGCGTTGTAGCTCATCCTGTCGTAATACTGGCCCATCGACTGATTGGCATAGACGGACAGCGCATCCATAAAGGGCCTGCCCGCGATCAGCGCCGGAAGCATCGTCACCAGATACGCCGCAAAGAATGCCGCCGCATGGCGCGGCCTGTACTTCTTATGAATCAGCCCCAGCAGCACCACCGGGAAGAAAAAGATCGTCTGCAGCTTGAAGGCGAACGCCAGCGCCAGGAAGACGGCCGAGCGCGTCGGCCGATCGGTCGCGAGCATATACAGGCTGGAAACGATCAAAAACACGTACACCGAGTCGCATTGCCCCCAGCACGCGCCGTCAAGCAGCGTCGTGGGCAGCGCCATCACGATCAAAAACACCGGCAGCTTCGCCCGCTCCGTGCCAAAGCGCCCCGCCGCGCGCATCATTGCCAGCGCCAGCGCGTAATCGAAGATCACCGTAAACAGCTTGATCAGATAGAGATCGTGCAGCGGCATCTGCGAGATCAGCAGCAGCGCATACTGATAGAGCAGGTTGTAATCGCCCACGTTTTCCGCCAGCATCGCAAAGCCGCCCTCGCGAAACGCCTGCGTCCATCCCGAGAGGAACGAGACATAGTCCGCCGTCACAAAATCGAGCATGCTCACCCGCGCGAGCATGGTCAGCGCGGCAAACACGCCGACAAACGCCAACGTGCCGGGCTTCGGCCTTTCAAGATGCGCAAACGCGCCCATCGCCCCGCCGTACACCAGCGCAAAGAGCGCCGAAAGCGCAAATGCCTGCCCCGCGCTCTCCACGTATACGAGCGTTCCGCGCATCAGCGCCGTCTGCGCAAGAAAAAGCGCCAGCGTCATGCCACCGGCCAGTATCATTCGCTGTGTGCTCTGCTTCATATCGTAAACTCCTGTATCCCCGCCATGCGGCTGAAGGTCTTGCTTCTGTTTTATGATTATACCATACTTTCCTTCCATGCTCAACGCCCTGCGCGCGGCACAAACTGGCATGGTCAAATATTCAGGCACTGGCTCTTTACTCCATGCCAGATCATGCTATAATACGGATATTCCAAATCACATCACACGGAAGGGGAAATCCATATGGCCGCGTCCAACCGCAATCAAACGTTCCGCATCTGCTTCATCGGCCTGATGGCCGCCATCGCCTGCGTTTCCAATTATGTCAGCATCCCGTTCTTCGCCTCGCGCTTCCACATCGGCAACGCGGTGTGCGTGCTGTGCGGCCTGCTGCTGGGGCCCGCCGCCGGCTTCCTGTCCGCCGCCATCGGCAACGGCCTGTTCGACATCGTCGGCGGATACGGCCTCGAGTTCATCATCACCTTCATCAACAAGGGCGCCATCGCGCTCGTCGCGGGCCTGATCGCCCAAAAGGCCATCCGCAAGGAGACGCTCGAATCTCCGGACCGCGTCCGCATCGTGATCGCCTCCGTCCTCGGCGCGCTCACCTATACCGCGCTGTACCTGCTCAAATCCTACATTCAGGCGCGCTACATCACCGGTCTGTCGTTTGACGATGTCATCAATGTGGACGGCACCGTGATCAGCGGTATCAAGACGATCATGTACACGAAGGGAATCGCCAGCCTCACAAACGCAGCGTTTGCCTTCATCGTCGCGCCGATCCTCTACGGTGCGCTGCGTCCGGCGCTCAAGCACGCCGGGCTCTTTGAGAAGCTCTAAATCCCGTCCCCCGCGCCGATCTTTCTGGCCCGCTTCCAAAGCGGGTCTTTTTTTGTGATCACGCACTGCACTTTCCCGCCGTCCCCGCACAGCGTCAGCACGATGCGCCCCGGCGCAATCTGCGGATGACGGAGGACGCGCGCCGCGCACGGACGGGCGGGCTCCTCGCGCGTCATCGCCAGATAACAGAATTTCTCATCCTCATATGGCGCATCGCCGCCCTTGAGCGCTTTGTGCAGCCGCGTGCGCTGCACGCGGACGGCGAAGTGACACCAATCCCCGTCCGTCATCGGGCAATCCGCCGCTTTTGCGGGACAGGGCGCAGCCACATGCGCGCCC
>JAUNJB010000062.1:0-16006 GCA_030535375.1 Clostridia bacterium
TTTGCGCTTTTTTTCGTTTGGGCCATGCTCAAATCCGTTTAGAAAGTTTTTCTCTCCCTTTTACTATCGGAAGTTTTATGCTATAATGATTCAGGTCATTTGCGCTGAACATCCTTTATCCGCGCTCATCGCAAATTCATGTCTGCCGGCATCCGGCATCGTGCCGGGCTGCCCCAATCTTGAAAGGAAGTCATTCATGCGTTCCAATCGGTACAAAAACGTAAGTCCGCCCA
The DNA here is from genome assembly GCA_030535375.1 of Clostridia bacterium. GTDB lineage: Bacteria > Bacillota > Clostridia > Christensenellales > Aristaeellaceae > Ventricola. The sequence continues at coordinate 234 of JAUNJB010000062.1, forward strand.
GAAAAAAACGCCGTACACTGCGCAGGGAAAAGCCAAAGCGCGGCACAATCGCGCTGCTCGCCGTGCTCTGCGTGCTGCTGGTGCTTCTCATCTTCTTCGCACCGGGGCTCAGCCTGACGCCGGCAACCAATACCTCCGGCACCGAGGTTGACGAATCCGCCGCAGCCAGCGGCGATACCCGCCTGCGCATCACGGAGGTGATGTCCTCCAATCGCTCGGCTTTCCCCGATGAGGAGGGTTCTTTCCCGGATTGGATTGAGGTCACCAACACCGGCGAGGAGCCCATCGAGCTCTCCGGCTACGGCCTGAGCGACCGTCCGGATAAAATCACCTTCATCTTCCCCGACATCACGCTTTCCGCCGGCGAGCATATCGTCATCTTCGCCTCGGACAGCAACAAGAACGTCGCCGGGGAGACGCTGCACGCAAAATTCAAAATCTCCTCCTCCGGCGAAACGCTCTATCTCTTCGGCAGCGACGGCATTGCTTTTGAGGAGCTCGTCATCCCGGCGATGGACTACAACATGAGCTACAGCTGGATCGGCGGGAACGATTACATCATCACCGAGCAGTATACCCCCGGCTATGACAACACGCAGGAGGGCTATACCGCGTTCCGCGCCTCCACGGTGCTTGAAACCGGCGCGCTGGTGATCAACGAAATCTGCGCGTCCTCCATCACCACGCTCAAGGATGATGACGGCGAATATCCCGACTGGATCGAGCTGCACAACACGTCCGACAAGACAATCGATCTGTCCAACTACGCGCTCAGCGATGATCCGGATAAGCTCATCAAGTGGCGCTTCCCGCAGGGCGCGTCCATCGAGCCCGGCGGCTATTACGTGGTCTTCGCCTCGGGCAAGGACCGCGTCAGCACGAACGGCGGATGGCCGCACGCCAGCTTCCGCCTGCGCTCCAACGGGGAGACGGTCATCCTCTCCGACATTCAGGGACGCATGCTCGATCTGGTCACCTACGATTTGCTTGAAGCGGATACCTCCTGGGGACGCGATGAAGAGGGCTCCGGCTCCTTCAAGCGCTTCTCCCAGCCCACGCCCGGGCTCCCCAACACGCGCACGGGCGAAATCGCCATGGATACCGCCATGTGCCTGGCCAACACCTCCGGCCTGTACATCACCGAGGTGATGACCGGCAACAGGAGCATCGTCGGCCCCAACGTGAAAAATCCATACGACTACATTGAGATCTACAACATGAGCGGACAGGCCGTCAACCTCAAGGGTTACGGCCTGTCCGATAACATCAAAAAACCGCGCAAATGGCAGTTCCCCGATATTACCATCGAAAACAACAGCTATCTGGTCATCTACTGCGACACCACGCAGACGACCAAGGACGGCATTTATTATTTTACGAACTTCAACCTGAGCAAGGCCGGCGAGACTGTCTGTCTCTCCACCCCCAGCGGCGAGATCCTCGATAAGATCGCCGTCCCGCAGCTCTACGACGATACATCCTATGGCCGCACGCTCGGCCAGGCGGGCCTGTTTTACTATTCGGACGCCACGCCGGGCACGGGCAACGGCCAGGGCTTCACGGGCTATGCCGAGCAGCCGACCTTCGAAGTCGCCGGCGGCATCTACGAGCGCCCGCTGGACGGCGAAAACAGCGTGACCATCACCGTTCCGGCCAATTCCATCGTCCGCTACACGACCGACGGCTCCGATCCGACGGAGGCCTCCACGCAGTACACCGGCCCCATCGAGGTGCGCCAGAATACCGTGCTGCGCGCGCGCACATTCCGCGACGGCGTCGAGCCCTCGCAGATCGTCTCCCAGACGTATCTCATCTCCGTCTACCACACGATGCCCGTCATCTGCCTGACCACCGACCCGGACAACCTGTGGAACGAGGAAAACGGCATGTTTGCCGAGGGCCCAAATTACGACCGTACCAAGACCCGCCCCTGGAAGGATGCCGCCTATTGGGCAAAGGCATGGTTCACCGGCTGGGCGGAATACTTCGACGAGAATGGCGTCCAGCAGATCAGCCAGGGCATGCGCTTCCGCATCATGGGCAATTTTTCGCTGGATATGCCGCAAAAGAGCCTGTACGTCAAGGCGGACGGCCAATTCGGCGTGAGCTCGTTTGACTATGCGTTCTTTGAGGATCGCTCCTACACCTCCTATTCCAGCTTCGTGCTGAGAAACGGCGGACAGGACGGCCTGTACACCCGCGTGCTCGACGGCCTGCAGGCCCGTATCGTGGATCAGTCCGACAGCACGGTCGCCAACCAGGCGTGGAAGCCCGTCATCGTCTACATCAACGGCGAATACTGGGGACACTACAATCTGCGCGAGCGCGCCGGTGTGGATATGGTCGCCCAGTATGAAGGCTGGGACAATCCCGACGAGATCGACATGCTGGAATCCAACGGCCTTTCGTCCACCCAGGTGATACAGGGAACCAATTCGGATTACTCCGATCTGTACTACCGCGTCAAGGATGGCGATCTGAACAGCGATCCGGATCTGTTGGCCGAGGTGGAAGCCAATTTCGATATCGATAACATGTTCGATTATTTCATCTTCGAATCGTTCTTCGGCAATACCGACCCGGCCAACGTCCGCTACTACCGCAACACAAAATCCGGCGACGGCAAGTGGCGCTACCTGCTCTACGATATGGACTGGGGCCTGTTCACCTCGTCCTATACGGAGAAGGGCGTGGAGTACGCCAGAGGCGGCATCACCTATTATATGAACGCGGACGGCGTAGGCAACGATCGCATCCGGGTCAACACATTCCTGCGCAAGCTGGTGCAGGTGCCGGAATACCGCGAAAAATTCCTCGCCCGCTATGCCGAGCTGTTCAACACCGTGCTGACGACCGAGAACATGGTCTCCCTCTTCCTGGAGATGACCACGCAGATCAAGCCGGAGATGCAGATGCATATGGAGCGCTGGGCGGCGGAGATGCCCTCCGAAATCAGCTTTGACCAGCCGAAGAACGCCGCGGGCGCGTACAACTACTGGGTCACCCGCTGTGAGCGTGCCATCCGCGTCATGAACCGCCGGCCGCACTTCATCTGGCTGGATATCCAATCCTACTTCGGCCTGAGCGACGAAGAGATGACCGCGCTCTTCGGCGCCTGCCCCGAGATTCCCGAGGCATACCAGTAACCCCATCGCCTTTCCAATTCCCAAATTGATCATATTCAGGAGGAACGTATCATGAAGAACATCATCAACGATGCGAGCGTCAACGAGTGGTTTGCCCAACAGATGGCCAGCCTCACCCCGATGAAGATGGTACTGGCCCTGGCTATGGGCTTTGCCGTCGGCCTGATCATCGCGCTGGTCTATCGCAAGGCATTCCGCGGCGTGCTCTATTCCCCGTCGTTCGCCACGACGCTGATCATGCTCTGTATGATCACCACGCCGGTGGTCATGTGCATCAAGTCGAACATCGCGCTGTCGATGGGCATGGTCGGCGCGCTGTCCATCGTCCGCTTCCGCACCGCCGTGAAGGACCCGCTCGATACCGCCTACATGTTCTGGAGCCTGACCATGGGCATCCTTCTTGGCGCGGAGCTGTACACCATCGCGCTGGTGGTCGTGGCGGGCATCTCCATCGCCATGCTGGCCATGGCATTCTTCCGCCTGCGCTCGCCGAACACCTTCCTGCTCGTGGTGCACTATGACGCCGAAATCGAGGAGGAGATCATGGAGTTTGTGCGCCGCATCAAGGTGCAGCGCCTGCGCAGCAAAACCGTCACCCCCGGCGGCGTGGAGCTGACCGTGGAGGTGCAGCTGCGTGAACGCTTTGACATCGTCAACAAGCTGCTGGATACCCAGGGCGTCCACAGCGCGACGCTGATCGCCTGCCAGTCCGAGGCGGGCAACTAAGGAGCGCCTATGCCAGTCATTCGCAACATTCCGCTGCGGCACGAGCTCAAATACCTGATCACCCCCGCGGAGCTGACCGTTCTGCGCGGGGTGCTCACCCCGGTGATGCAGCTCGATCCCAACGGCAACGAGCACAACGAATACCACATCCGTTCGCTGTATTTTGACACCATCAATGACGACGCGTTGGAGGAGAAAATCGCGGGCGTGGGCAACCGCAAAAAGTACCGCATCCGCATCTACAACTTCTCCGACCAGGTCATCAAGCTCGAGTGCAAGAGCAAGTACGGCGATCTGATCTCCAAGCAATCCGTCTCCATCCCCCGCGAATTGGCGGATCAGCTCATCGCGGGCGACCCCGACGGCCTGCAGCGCATGCGCCATCCGCTCTTCCACGACGTGTTCCGCGAGATGAAAACGCGCCTGCTGCGCCCCGCCGTGATCGTGGACTATGTCCGCGAGGCGTACATCCATCCGGCGGAGGAGGTGCGCATCACCTTTGACAAGCAACTGCGCACGGGCCTGTTTTCCCACGACATGTTCAATCGCTCCGTCCCCACCTATCCCGTCTTCGACGACCCGGTGGAGATCCTTGAGGTCAAGTTCGATGAATTCCTCCCCACCTACATGCAGGCCATCCTCAGCGGCGTCACCGCCCAGCGGAGCGCGGTGAGCAAGTACACCTGGTGCAGACGGTACGAGAACAAGGAATTCTAATCCGTTCAAATACATAAAAGCAGCGGCATCCGTTCACTCGGACGCCGCTGTTTCATGTCATGCTGCTTGGGGCTTAGATGCCCTCATCTGCGGGATAAAAACCAGCGGGAGAAAGCTGATGTGGGAATTACGTTTTCCCCCGTTCCGCTGCCGCAGCTCCGGTCGTTTCAAGGGGAATCCTCAGCCGCCCTGCTGCCCGGCGGGACGGCCGCTCCCTTTGGACGCGGCCCGCTTATCTGCTCCCCTTGTCGTAGGGGATGCCCTCCGCCTTGGGCGCGCGGGACTTCTTGCTGGTAAACGCCAGGATGATCATCGAGGCGATGAACGGAATCATGTTGTACATGTTCTGCGTCCATCCCAGATTCGCCATCATCGGGATGGAGCTGGCGATGTTCGCCAGGGATTTGAACAGCGCAAAGAAGATCGCCGCAAGGAAGATGCGGAAGGGCTTCCACTGTCCAAAGATCATGACGGCCAGCGCGAGGAAGCCCGCGCCGGATACGCCCACCTCGAAATTCCAGCTGGAAACGGACGGAATGATGTACGCCATGCCGCCGATGCCGCCCAATACGCCAGAGATCAGCACGCCGATATAGCGCATCCTGTAGACGTTGATGCCCACGCTGTCCGCCGCCTGGGGATGCTCGCCGCAGGCGCGCAGGCGCAGGCCAAGGCGCGTCTTATAGAGCGTCACATAGGACAGAATCAGAATCACCAGGCCGATGAACAGGAAGACATTGACCGTCAGCGGGCCGAATTCGTAGATGAACGCGCGGTTCGAGTAATCAAGCTTCGCGGTGGCCGAGCCGTTGAAGCCCTTGGCAATGACCATCGCCAGCGCTGTGGCCAGCATGTTGAGCGCCGTGCCGCCAATGGTCTGATCCGCGTTGAGATTGATGGAGGCAAACGCCAGCAGCGCCGCGTAGAGCATGCCCGCGAGGGCCGCCGCGCTCACCGAAACCAGAACGATCGTAAACGCGCTGGCCGTATCCGGCAGCAGCTTGATGGCGATGACGCCGATCAGGCCGCCGATGACCATGATGCCCTCAAGCGCAATATTGATGATGCCGCTGCGCTCGGAGAACATGCCGCCAAGCGCCACCAGCATCAGCACAACCGTATACAGGAGCGTGTATTTCATCAGCAGGAACATCAGTCATTTCCTCCCTTCCCCAGGCCGGCTGCGCGCTTTTTTCCGCCCGTGAGCGCGGAGCGGATCTTGTTCTTAAACAGCAGAGAGAACGCGCACAGATAGATGATCAGCGCGGTGATGACATCAGCGATCTCCTTGGTATAGTACTGTGTGGAGAGCTTGGTGCCGCCGACGGTGATATAGGAAATGAAAACGGACGAGAAGATCGTGCCGATGGGATTGGAGCAGGCCAGCAGGGCCGCGCTGATGCCGTTAAAGCCGATGGCCGGCAGCGCGGTGGAAACCTGCGGATTCCATTCCGCCACGGTGGACAGATAGTACAATCCCGCGCCCACGCCGGCGAGCGCGCCCGCGATGGTCATGGAGAGGACGATGTTGCGCTTTTCGTTGATGCCCGCGTACTGCGCGGCATTCTTGTTGAAGCCGCACGCCTTGAGCTCATATCCGAAGGTTGTCTTCCCCAGCACGATGTAAACGACGATGGCAAAGAAGATGGCGATGAAGATCGCGATGGTGACGGACTGAAGCTTGCCGAACAGGTCGCTCATGCCGCAACTGGGGATCATCGCCTCGGGTGCGGCCTTGCGCAGGCTGTGCGTCTTGGTGGAGGCCAGATCGTACATCGGGCTCTTGCCCTTGCCGTACATGATGTCGTTGACCAAATACAGGCCGATCCAGTTGAACATGATCGCGGTGATGACCTCGTTGATGTTCAGATACGCCTTGAAGAAGCCCGGGATCGCGCCCCACACCGCGCCGAGAATCATCGCCGCCAGCAGGCACAGATACCACGGCAGGTGCAGCACAATCGCGCAGTACAGCGCGCCGAAAGCCCCCAGCGTATACTGTCCGGCCGCGCCGATGTTGAACAGGCCCGTCTTGAAGGCGAAGCCCACCGACAGACCGGTCATGATCAGCGGCGCGGCGTTGGCCAGCACCGTGCCCATGTTGCGCGGGCTCTTGAGTCCGGAGCTGATGATGACCCACAGGCCGTCGCCGAGCGCGTGCTCCGGGTTGATGATCGCCAGCACGACGATGCCCAGCGCCAGGCCGATGACGATGCAGATCAGCGAAGCCACGACCGACAGGAACGCCTCCGATGCGGCAAGACGCCCGCGAAGGGACGGCTTATTCTTTTCCATAACGCTTCCCTCCTTACCTGTTGCGCTGGGCGCCAGCCATGTACAGGCCCAGCTCCTTGGGCGTGGTATGACGCGGATCGAGCTCGCCGACGATGGCCCCCTCGTACATGACCAGGATGCGGTCCGGCACCTCCAGCACCTCGTCAAGCTCCAGCGATACCAGCAAAACGGCCTTGCCCTCGTCCCGCTGTTCGAGCAGCTCCTTTCGGATGTACTCAATCGCGCCGACGTCGAGGCCGCGGGTGGGCTGCACGGCGATCAGCAAATCGCTGCCCATATCGATTTCCCGGGCGATAATCGCCTTTTGCTGGTTGCCGCCGGACATGCTGCGCGCCACCGTGACGGCGCCCTGCCCGCTGCGCACATCGAATTTTTCGATCAACCGGTCCGCGTAGCTGCGGATCTCCTTGAACTTGAGGAAGCCGCTTCGCGAGAAATCCTGCCTGAAATACTGCTTGAGCACAAGATTATTTTCAAGCGTGTAATCGAGCACCAGGCCATGCTTATGCCTGTCCTCGGGAATATGGCTCATACCGGCGGCGCTGCGCTCGCGGATGGACATGTGCGTGACATCCCTGTCGTTCAGGAAGATGCTGCCCTTGTCGGCTTTCATCAGGCCGGTCAGCGCGTAGACGAGCTCGCTCTGGCCGTTGCCGTCGATGCCGGCGATGCAGACGATTTCTCCCCGGCGCACGTTGAAGGAGACGTCGTTGACCAGCGGTTTATTGTGCTTCTTGCTCTTGACGGTGAGGTTCTGCACGGTGAGGATGCTCTCTCCGGGCTGCGCCGGGCTCTTTTCCATGATCAGCTGCACCTTGCGGCCGACCATCATCTCGCTGAGTTCCTCCTTGCTGGTGGCTGCGACATCCACCGTGCCGATACAGCGCCCCTTGCGCAGCACGGTGCAGCGGTCCGCGACGGCCTTGATCTCGTCCAGCTTATGGGTGATGAAGAGGATGGACTTGCCCTCCGCCGTCAGCTCCTTCATGATCCTCATCAGCTCGTCGATTTCCTGCGGGGTAAGCACGGCGGTCGGCTCGTCAAAGATGAGCACCTCATTGTCCCTGTAGAGCATCTTGAGGATCTCCGTGCGCTGCTGCATGCCGACGGTGATATCCTCCACCATGGCGTCCGGTTCGACCTTGAGGCCGTACTTTTCGCTCAGCTCAAGCACCTTTTTCCTCGCCTCGGCCTTCTGCAAAAAGCCCAGAGGCGTCTTCGCCGGCTCCACGCCGAGGATGATGTTATCCAGCACCGAAAAGACCTCCACCAGCTTAAAATGCTGGTGAACCATGCCGATGCCCAGCGCATTGGCGTCGTTGGGATCGCGAATCTGCACGGTTTCGCCGTTCTTGCGGATCTCGCCCTTTTCCGGCTGATACAGACCAAAGAGCACGCTCATCAGCGTCGATTTTCCCGCGCCATTCTCGCCCAGCAGCGCGTGAATCTCTCCCTTTTTCAATTGGAGCGTGATGTCATCGTTGGCAACGATGCCCGGAAACTCTTTGGTGATGTTCAGCATTTCGATAATATACTCGCTCAAAGCCATCACTCCTTTGTTGTAAAGCGCAAAACACCTACCTGCCTCGGATTCCTATGACTTTTATTATACCGTATCCATGCCCGTTTTGAAAGCTTAATTTTTACAACCGTCACTCTTTTTGTGGTGCAAACCGCACGGATTTGCCGTCAACGGCATACTTTGGTTTTGTAGGCAAACGGGCGGCGGTCTGACTCATACCGCGTTACATACAGGGCAATTCCTGTATGAATATCCAACCGGAGGTCATCGCTTATGGATACCATCGAATTCCGGGGCATGGATTCCCCGATCGAAACCGTTTCCACCGCGACCGCTTCGCCTGTTGCTTCCGTGGAAAACCACGGCGGCGGCTCCTCGTATCAGGGCCATTCCTGTCCGGAAAACCCGGAGAACGGCCACGTATACTACAGCAGGTGTGAAGACGCAAAGACTCATTCCATGCCCGATATGTACCTGACCAACACCGGCCGCGTGCTGGACGTGACCATGACCCTCAAGCGCATCTGTCCGTGCCGCCGCGTCGCGGTCGGCCTGCTGGTTTCCGAGGTCGATCAGGCGGGCAACGAATACTCCCGCGGCTTCAAGGCGATCACCGTGCCGGCGCACTACAACTCCGGCTGCTGCGATATCGAAATGCCGCGCACGCGCTTCATCCTGCCCGAGGACCTGCGCGTGGACGGCGGTACCAGCATGTGCGACGGCTCCCGTCACTTCATCGTGCGCACCGAGGCGCACTATGTGGACAGCAGCGTCACCATGCCGTAACAGGAAGGAGCAGATTTTATGTGCAAGAGTCGTTACTATGATGTGATCGCCGTGGGCGTCAGCATCCTGGTAGGAATTGGGCTGACCCTTCTTTCCGCCTTCAACCTGATCACCGTCGGGCTGCTGACGCCGGTCTTCGGCGTGCTGCTGGGCGCGTTTTCCCTGCTCGTGCTGACGCTGGGCGCCGCCAGCCTGCTGAGGCAGAATCAGAGCGTCAACCACTGCGTCTATTCCCGCGGCAAGCGGCTGCTGATTCCGGCTATCTGGCTGGTCATCATCTCCGCGTTCACGATGATCTTCGCGCTGACCAACCTGATCATCGGCCTGATTCTGGCGTTCCTGCTCTTCACGCTGATCTCGCTGACGTTCTTCGGCCTCTACTGCTTCCTGTCCTGCCTGATCCGGGCCGGACACGATGACTGCAGCCACGAACAGCGCTGACGCACCACGGACAAACGCCCTCCAGCACCCCGCGACGGCAAAAGCGGAGCCCCCGTGCCCACAGGCCGGAGGCTCCGCCTCTTCGTATTTCCTAAAAAAACACTCATTCGATCCGGACGGTAAGCGACGCCGACGCGCCGCAGTCCGTATTCGTCAGGTACAGCTCGCCGCCGTGGCGCTGGGCCACCTGCCGGACATAGCAAAGCCCTATGCCGCTGTGCCCGTCCCGCGGACGGCTGGCATCGCCGGTGTAGAGGATGCGCCCGGCGCGAAGGAGCGCCTCCTGCGAAAAGCCCGGGCCAGTATCCCGCACGGTCAGCGTCAGCATGTTCTCCTCCGCCCCGGTGCCCAGCGCAACCGTCCCGCCCCTGGGCGTAAAGCGCACCGCGTTATCTATCAGATTGAGCACGGCACGCCGCAACGCGTCACGCTCCGCCCTCAATCGCACCTCGGGCGGCTCCTGCACTTCAAAACGAATGCCCTTCGGCGCACAGAGCCCTTCTCCGTCGCCGCGCCACTGCGAGAAAAGCTCGCTCAGCAGAATCTCCCCGCGCTCCGCCATCCCGGGCCGCATCTGCGCAGAGAGCATCCTCAGCTGCTCCACATATGCCCCGATATGACGTGCGCTGCGCGCAATCGTCTCCGCGCTCCTTCGCTGCGCGGGCGTCAGCTCCTCCTCAACGAGCAATTCCGCGTTGCCGCCGATGATCGTCAGCGGCGTCTTGAGGTCGTGCGCCAGCGCGGCAATCTCGCGGCTGCGCTGCTCTTCCATCGCCCACTGTGCGCCCAGGGAGCCCGCAAGCGTCTGCCGAAGCTTTTCGATCGTCTCCAGCACGGCGGACAATTCCCGCACGCCCGCCCCGTCTTCCAGCGGCTCATCCAGGCGCTGCGATGCGATGGCCTCCGTCGCCGCGGTCAGCAGGGCCGCGTCCCGCTTCAGGATACGCGTATAGCAGCGCGTCGTCGCCATGGCCGCCGACAGCAGGAGCAGCAGCAGAATGACAGCCATGCATACCTGAAAGTCCGGCAGATACCGCTGCGCCCACGCGCTGCTGTAAGGCGTGCTGTAATCGTATTGCAGAATCAGCAGGCTGCCGTCCGAAAGCGGCACCCGCGCATGATACTTGCCGTAGGGAAAGCCGTGCGATAGCAGCTGTCCCCCATAGGCATTTTTCATGCCGCGCAGCTGGCTTTCGCTCAGCGCGCCGCTCTCCGCCAGCGTCCCGTCCGCGTCAAAGCGCGCCCAGCGGTACCAATACGGAATGAGCGCTTCATCAAACGCAGGCGCATTGCCGATCGCCTCAACCGTCGGTGTGAGCATCCACTCCGCCGTCGCGGCGGGCAGAACCACACCGCTGCGGATCAATACCATCAGCGTGATCCACCACAGCGCGAAAATCATCACGGCCAAGACCGCCGTCGTCAGCAGATAGCGCCAGAACAGCGCCGTCAGCCCCAGGCGCTTTTTCCGCTTCACTCGCCCTTCCATTGGTAGCCCACTCCCCACACCGTCTCAATCGGGTTTTCCGCGCCCGCCGCACGCAGCTTTGCGCGAATATTCTTAATGTGCTCCACGATGGCGCAGTCGTCACTCGTGCCGTCAAAGCCATATACGGCTTCATAAATCTGCTCACGGGTAAACGTCCGCCCCGGATGCATCGCCAGATGCTCGCAGATGGCGTACTCGCTCTTGGTGAGGCGAAGCGGCTGCTCGCGGCAATAGACGGCCTTCTCCCCCAGATCGAAGGACAGCGCGCCCCGCAGCACGCGATGACGCGGCGTGCGCTGCTGCCTGCGCAGGTGCGCGGCCACGCGGGCGCGAAGCTCCGCCAGACGAAACGGCTTGACCAGGTAATCATCCCCGCCCACGCCAAGGCCCATCAAAACATCCGCCTCCTCCGTCTTCGCCGTCAGGAAGAGGATCGGGCAATCCGTCAGCGCACGGATGCGCCGGCAGACGGCAAAGCCGTCCTCATCCGGCATCATCACGTCCAGCAGGATGCAGTCCGCCCACCGGCAGTGCTGCTGCGTGATCTGCGCCCCGCGCGTGAGCGCCGTCACCTGATGACCATCGCGCTCCAGAGCGGTGCGAAGAAGATCGCAAAGATCCCCGTCATCGTCAACGGCCAGAATATGCGCCATAGTTCCTCCTTTAATGCATCAGAAGATACAGTCCCCACGAGAGAGCATACAGCCCGTATATATGCGCCGGGTAGAACACGTAAAACAGCTTCTTATACCCCCGGCCGCGCTGACCATTATAGCACAGCATCGGGATGACCGCCAGCACCCCATACCACTCGTAATAAGCCGTATACATCTGGCTGAACGCAAAGCCCGGCATCTGCGAGAATACCAGATAAATCCTGACAAAGTCAAAGAGCATCGTTTCCACCGCGAACGCTGCCGCCTGAAGCCTTCGATTTTTCCGGAACAGATAGAGCACGATGCCCGCAAGCATCGCGGACATGCTCGTATCTGGACTCAGCCAATTCCACATCGGCAGCACACTCGTGCCCACAAGACTGAGCGGCAGATTCAGCGCCGGAAAGCGCCGCACCAGATCCGTGAGCACAAACGGCCAAATCACCGGCAAAACCACGGCCAGAATCCCCTTCAGATAGCGCTTCCGCTCTATCCACTCGATTCCCTGCCAGACGATGATCAGAATGACAAACGTGGTCATCATGCCGTTCATCGGGAAGAAGCCGTCCGGGCGCACGAGGAACCCGCCGAACGTCATGAAGAACAGCAGCGCGGACATGGCCGCCGCGATGACATAAATCCTCAGGAAGAAACGCACGCGGTCGCGCGTATGCGTAAATCCCTCCACCAGACAGAACATGAACAGCGGGGCCGCGATGCGCCCAAGCATGCTGAATCCAACCGGAATCATTCCAGTGAATCCGAAGAAATAGTGAACGTGATCGCACACCATGGATATCAGCGCAATCAGCTTGATTGCCGTCCCCGACAGCCCCTTAAACCGACGCTCTTCTTGTGTATTGGTGATTTCACAGTGCATAAGATGATCTCTCCTTCTCTTCTTCATGGATTCAGGATAGCAGAGGATTCTCAGGAATTGATCAGGATCTTCGCTCTATTGTGCTGAAAACCGATATCCGCCATCCGTGAGAAATCGCCTGCGCCTTCGATCACGTCATGCACTCCGGAAGCACCCCTTTGTGGGCGGCCGCCTCCGCGGCGTCCGTTCTTTCTTCACGCCCAGCCACAGAAAAAACGACCCTCCGGTCATGCGGAGGATCGTCTTTGTGTGTATCGGGAGATTACTTCGCCAGCGCCTGGGAAACGGCGACGGCGACGGCGACGGTCGCGCCGACCATGGGGTTGTTGCCCATGCCCAGGAAGCCCATCATCTCGACGTGCGCCGGGACGGAAGAGCTGCCCGCGAACTGCGCGTCGGAGTGCATGCGGCCGAGGGTATCGGTCATGCCGTAGGAAGCCGGGCCCGCAGCCATGTTGTCCGGATGCAGGGTACGGCCGGTGCCGCCGCCGGAAGCGACGGAGAAATACTTCTTGCCGGCCTCGATGCGCTCCTTCTTATAGGTGCCGGCGACCGGATGCTGGAAGCGGGTCGGGTTGGTGGAGTTGCCGGTGATGGACACGTCCGCACCCTCATGCCACATGATGGCCACGCCCTCGCGAACATCGTCCGCGCCGTAGCAGCGAACCTTCGCGCGGTCGCCGGTGGAGTACGCCGTCTCGCTCACGATGGACAGCGCATGATCCTCCTTCACGTCGGCGGAGAGGTAGTCGTATTTGGTCTGCACGTAGGTGAAGCCGTTGATGCGGCTGATGATCATCGCAGCGTCTTTGCCCAGGCCGTTGAGGATGACGCGCAGCGGCTTCTGGCGAACCTTGTTGGCGTTGAGCGCGATCTTGATCGCGCCCTCGGCGGCGGCGAAGGACTCGTGGCCGGCCAGGAACGCGAAGCACTCAGTCTGCTCATCCAGGAGCATCGCGCCCAGATTGCCATGGCCAATGCCCACCTGGCGCTGATCCGCGACGGAACCCGGGATGCAGAAGGCCTGCAGGCCCTCGCCGATGCACTTGGCAGCCTCGGCGGCGGTGGCAACGTTCTTCTTCATCGCGATCGCGGCGCCGAGCTCATACGCCCACTTGGCATTCTCAAAGCAGATGGGCTGGGTGCTCTCGACGATCGAGTAAGCGTCCACACCCTTGGAATTGTTGTAGGCCTTGACCTCGTCAAAGTCCTTGAAGCCGTACTTGTCCAGAACAGGCTGGAGCTGGGGCATACGACCTTCATAGTTTTCAAACAGAGCCATTTTTCGTACGCCTCCTTCTTATTTGTCAGTACGGGGATCAATCCACTTGACGGCGCCGTCCTCGGCCTTGAAGCGGCCATAGGTGCCGATGTTCTTCTCGTAGGCCTCGTTCGGGGACATGCCCTTCTTGATGGCATCCATCATCTTGCCCAGGGAGAGGAACTGATAGCCGCAGACCTGATTGTCCTTGTCAAGCGCCATCTTGAGAACATAGCCCTCGGTCATCTCGAGGTAACGGGTGCCCTTGGCACGGGTGCCGTACATGGTGCCGACCATGGAGCGCAGGCCCTTGCCCAGATCCTCAAGGCCGGCGCCGATGCGCAGGCCATCGTCGGAGAACGCGGACTGCGTGCGGCCGTACACGATCTGAAGGAACAGCTCGCGCATGGCGGTGTTGATCGCATCGCACACCAGGTCGGTGTTCAGCGCCTCAAGGATGGTCTTTCCCGGCAGAATTTCGCTGGCCATAGCGGCGGAGTGGGTCATGCCGGAGCAGCCGATGGTTTCCACCAGCGCCTCCTCGATGACGCCATTCTTGACGTTCAAAGACAGCTTGCAGGTGCCCTGCTGCGGAGCGCACCAGCCCACACCGTGGGTATAGCCGGAAATGTCCTTGATTTCCTTCGCCTGAATCCACTTGCCCTCTTCGGGGATGGGTGCCGGGCCATGGTTCGGGCCCTTGGCGACGCAGATCATTTCTTCCACTTCTTTGGAATACTGCATGTTGGGTTCCCCCTTATCTTGGAAAATTGGTTTGAAAAGCTTTTGGTAAGCAACCGATTTATTATAACACATCCATTTGCCAAAAAGGAACACCTTTAGGGGATTTTTTCACAAAATAGCGAATTTAGGACATGGTTTTGCCCTGTTTGTCAATCGCGATTTCCGGGTTTTGTCTGATACGGCAATATTTTTTGTGGGGACTTGTTTCTCACGCGCGGGTATAGTATACTGTTTTATTATGGATACTACAGATGCAGTATTCAAGGAGGGATTTTCCATGGCAGAAGACATCAGGGAAAAGAGCAACTTTATCTGGGAGGCCATCAAGGCCGATCTTTCCGAGGGCAAGAACGACGGCCGCGTGCAGACGCGTTTCCCGCCCGAGCCCAACGGCTACCTGCACATCGGTCACGTGAAGGCGCTCGCGGTGGATTTCACCACGGCGGAACGCTTCGGCGGCGTGTGCAACCTCCGTTTTGACGACACCAACCCGACCAAGGAAAAGGAAGAATTTGTCGAGGCCATCAAGGACGACATCCATTGGCTGGGCTTTGAATACGCAAACGTGTACTACGCCTCCGAGCAGTACGATCAGATCTACGGGTATGCGCTCGATCTGATCCGCCGCGGTCTGGCGTATGTGGATGACCTGTCCAAGGAGGAGATCCGCGAATACCGCGGCACGCTGACCAAGCCCGGCAAAAACTCCCCCTACCGCGACCGTACCCCCGAGGAGAACATGGAGCTCTTCCTGCGCATGAAGAACGGCGAGTTCCCGGAGGGCTCCCGCGTGCTGCGCGCCAAGATCGACATGGCCTCCCCCAACATCAACATGCGCGACCCCACCATCTACCGCATCAAATATTGCACACACCACCGCACGGGCGACAAGTGGTGCATCTATCCGATGTACGATTTCGCGCACCCCATCGGCGATGCGCTCGAGGGCGTCACGCACTCCCTGTGCTCCCTCGAATATGAGATTCACCGCCCGCTGTATGATTGGGTCGTCAACGTCTGCGGCTTTGAGCAGAAGCCCCGCCAGATCGAATTCGCCCGCCTCAACCTGACGGGCACCGTCATGAGCAAGCGCAAGCTGCGCAAGCTCGT
>JAUNJB010000062.1:16106-18781 GCA_030535375.1 Clostridia bacterium
GCGTATTTCTGCAAGGACAAGGATTCCACGGACGATATGGCCGTGTTCAACCGCGTCGTCATCCTCAAGGACAGCTACAAGCCCGAATGACGGATGCGCAGGCCCACACGCAGGGCGGGCTGCGTCCCTCCCCGCGGGCCCAACTGCCCTTCCATTTCAATCGAAGAAAGAGAGCGATTTCATATGGCTACCGAAGTCCGCACGCGATTCGCGCCGAGCCCCACGGGCTATCTGCACCTGGGCGGCCTGCGCACCGCGCTGTATACCTATCTGTTCGCCAAGAAGCACGGCGGCAAGTTCATCCTGCGCATCGAGGATACCGACCAGGAGCGCGAGGTGCCCGGTGCGGTCGATCTGATCTACAAGTCCATGCGTCAGGCCGGTCTTGACTACGACGAGGGCCCGGATGTCGGCGGCGATTACGGTCCCTACATCCAGACCCAGCGCCGGGATACCTACCCCAAGTATGCCTGGGAGCTCGTGGAAAAGGGCGGCGCGTACTGCTGCTTCTGCACGAAGGAGGAGATCGACGCCCAGCGCAAAGAGGCCGAGGCCAGGGGCGAAACCTACAAGTACAACAAAAAATGTCTGCACACCGTCAGCCTGGAGGAGGCCAAGCGCCGCATCGCCGCGGGCGAGCCCTACGTCATCCGCCAGAACGTGCCGACCACCGGCAAGGCCTCCTTTGACGACATGCTCTACGGCCACGTCGAGGTCGACTGCGACACGCTCGACGACAATGTGCTCATCAAGGCCGACGGCCTGCCCACCTACAACTTCGCCAACGTGGTGGACGATCACCTGATGAACATCACCCACGTCATGCGCGGCACGGAGTACCTCTCCTCCGCGCCCAAGTACAACCTGCTCTACGAGGCGTTCGGCTGGCAGCCGCCTGTCTACCTGCATCTGCCGCCCGTCATGATCGAATCCATCCTGGTCGACAAGATCACCAAGGAGCCGATTCTCGACGCCGAGGGCAAGGAGCAGCCCATCGTCCGCAAGCTCTCCAAGCGTTACGGCGATCCGTCCTTTGAGGATCTGCTCTCGCAGGGCTACCTCAAGGAGGCCATCATCAACTTCATCGCGCTGCTCGGCTGGGCGCCGAAGGGCACCAACGAGGAGTTCTTCTCCATGGACGATCTCGTGAACGTCTTTGACGAGAACGGCATCAACAAGAGCCCCGCGATCTTCAACACGGAAAAGCTCACCTGGTTCAACGCGGAGTACATCCGCCGCATGACGCCGGAGGCCTATGCCGAGGCCGCCAAGCCCTGGCTGACAAAGGTGCTCGATCCCGCAAAATTCGACCTTGACCGCCTATGCCAGCTGCTCCAGGCGCGCACGGAGATCTTCAGCCAGCTGCCCGGCATGGTGGACTTCCTGGCAAGGATGCCGGAGCTTGACATGGCGCTCTTCACCAACAAGAAGAGCAAATCCACCCCGGAAACCAGCAAGGCCGCGCTCGCGTTCATCCGCCCGATTCTCGAGGGCATCGACGACTGGACGGAGCTAAACCTCCACGACGCCGTCATGGCCGCCATCCCGCAGACCGGCATGAAGAACGCGACCGTCCTCTGGCCGCTGCGCATCGCCATCACCGGCCGCGCGGCCACACCCGGCGGCGCGTTTGAAATGGCGTACCTGCTTGGCAAGGACGAGACGATGAAGCGGCTTGACGCCGCAATGGAGAGGCTGTAAATTAAGCACATAACAAGGAATCCTCCTTCCCTCAACGGGTTGGAGGATTCTTCTTAGATTAAGCTGTTCAAACCGATGAACAGGCAATTGTAAAGCATGCCATGTGGCTAGAGCGTTTCTCCCCTTGCCACATAGCATGCTTTTGTTTCTTTTACTCTCTGAAAAAACTACTGTGTAATGAGTGTCTTTGCCTGTCCATCTTTCCATCCAGCAGCCATAACGATTTCACCGTGATACTGTCTGCCCAAAGAATCCGTAGCAAATAACTCAAGTACGGAACCCTGTATTAATGAGTCATCAACCGTAAACCAATAACGATCTTCTAACTCTTGGGTTATACCATTACGGATACCATTTGCTGTGTCAATCAATACTATACCATTTGAAAGTGTCAGTTTCATTCCCAGATTTAAAAGACTGCCTTTTTGATTCTTGAGAACAAGTTCATAATACGAAATATTATATTCTCCAAGTCTATGCGTGATTATTCCGCACAATGGTTCGTCAAACTCAATAAGTTCAATATCCTCTGTAGTCGTTTCTTTGGCAAACACCTTCACGCTTTTACGAACCGGCATATAACCATCTACATCAATTTCAAGCATATATGTGCCGGGCTCAAGATCCACGCTAAATTGACCAGCATCG
The DNA here is from genome assembly GCA_030535375.1 of Clostridia bacterium. Taxonomy (GTDB): domain Bacteria; phylum Bacillota; class Clostridia; order Christensenellales; family Aristaeellaceae; genus Ventricola. The sequence continues at coordinate 18,456 of JAUNJB010000062.1, forward strand.
TTTGTAGTTAGGCTTGCAGCATACGTTAATCCACTCAAAATATTGATTTTAATGTTGTTTACACCAGCAGAATTAAACATTACCCTGCCGTTAAGCGTTCCTTTAATGATCTCTAATTCTTTGATTTGTTCAAGAGCCACATTGAGTTCGACAGTGGAACCATTGGTCATAGTAATGATCTCCGTATGTGTCAGATATCCGTCCATAGAAACCTGAAGCTCATAATTTCCAGCATCCAGCCCCATTTCCAATATACCAGTATTACCTATATCTTGAACCTGGATAATTGCAGACTCGTCACTTGTATCCCGAGGAATCAACGTAAC
>JAUNJB010000226.1 GCA_030535375.1 Clostridia bacterium
ATTTCGCGTTTTTTCGCGCGATATTGCGCCGCCTATATGATCCCAAGCTCCGCGCGCGCCTTCTTCGGCAGCGCGCCCGCGACCAGGCGATAGGATTCATCGAGCATATCCATAAGGATGTCTTCGGGCAGCGTGCCCGCGGCCCGGACGGAGTTCCAGTGCGTCTTGTTCATGTAATACCCGGGAATGACATCCTCAAACTGTCCGCGGAGGAATTCGCCGCGCAGCGGCTCAAGCTTCACGGTGATGTAGACATCGCCGCCGTTCTCGTCATGGCAGACCGCGCAGAACATTTTGCCGCCGACCATGTAACGCGTCCAGTTCCACTCGGCCTTGAAATCCTTCGTCGCGCCGGGCTTGCCCATCAGATGCGCGTCAAGCCAGTCATACCGCACATTCCCTCTCCTCCTCATGGGCGATTTCCGGCTCGCCGAACACCTCGTACACCAGCGCCTCCAGCTCCCGCCAGGCATCGGTTTCGCCCAGCTCATCCTCCAGCAGCGCCACGCAGCTGTGGTAATACCACGCATGCCGCCGCTTGTCATGCTGATGGAAGCGATAGAACATCGCCTCCCCGTCGCGCTCATAGTCGTGCCGGATGGCGCGCATGTTGCTCAGCTTATCGGCCAGCGTGATGATCTTTGCCTCCCGGCAGCCGCACGCGATCCTGCCCACGGCCTCCCGCTTGCGCGCATTCCAGCTCGCGCAGGGATCGTCCCGCTTTGTCTGGCTGTCGTAAGCCACCAGCTCCGCCACGCGCGTGCCAAAGCGCTCGCGCAGCTCTCCCGCCGTCACGCCGCAATCCTCGATGACGTCGTGCAGCACCGCCGCCGCCAACACCTCCTGATCATCCGTGACGGATGCGGCGATTGCCATCGCCTCCATCGGGTGGACAATGTAAGGGATCGCCGATCCCTTGCGCGTCGCGCCTTCGTGCGCCTGTGCGGCAAATGCAATCGCCTGTGTCAGCAGCGTCATGGGCCTCTCCTCGCTTTCCGCTCACCTGAGTGCGTCGTATTCTCCGTCAAATACGTGTGTGGCCGGGCCGGTCATGAACACATGTCCCGTCGCCTCGTCCCACACATCTGCCAGTTCGCCGCCGTCAAGCCCGATAATCGCCTGCCGGTCCGCCAGATCGCAAAGGCTTGCCGCCACCAGCGCGGCGCAGGAGCCCGTTCCGCAGGCCAGCGTAATGCCGCTGCCGCGCTCCCACACCCGCATGCGCAGCCGCCCGCGCGAGAGGATGTTGACAAATTCGATATTCACTTTTTGGGGAAACGCGGGATGCCGCTCAAGCGCCGCGCCGTAGCGCGCGACATCAAACGCCTCCACCGGTTCGTCAAGGAAGATCACGCCGTGCGGATTGCCCATGGACACGGGCGTGATCTCAAACGTTCGCCCGAGCGCCGTGATCCGCGCCCGCCTGACGACGCCCTCGCCCAGCAGGCAGGGCACCCTCCGGCAATCGAGGATCGGCTCCCCCATGTCCACCCGGACGCTTACGACCTTTCCGCCCTCCACACTCAGATACAGCATCTTCACGCCCGAGGCCGTTTCCAGCGCGATGGACGTCTTGTCCGTCATCCCGCGCTCATACACGTATTTGGCGACGCACCGGCTTGCATTGCCGCACATCGCCCCCTGCGAACCGTCCGCATTATACATGATCATGCGGAAATCCGCCGTCTCGCTCGGCGCGATGAGCACCAGTCCGTCGCCGCCCACGCCAAAGTGTCTGTCGCTGAGGGCGACGGCCAGCTCTCCGGGATCGTCCACCCGCTCCTCAAACGCATTGACATACACGTAGTCATTGCCCAGACCGTGCATTTTGCTGAATCTCATCGGCGCACATCCCACCATTCCCAAATACTCAGCTTATTCTTTTGTTATTTCGCTCTTACAGGCGCAATCTCCTGCCTCGCTCCGCCGTTTCGGTTAAAATCGACAAAAGCTGCGCCGTTTCCCTGCGGCGCAGCCCTTTGTCATTTCCCTTCAAGCCCGATATGCTCGAAAAAATCGTCCTTTTGGATGTCCTCCCCCACGCTGCTGAACGCCAGCCCAAACACCGCGTTGTCGTATGGGCCGAAATCCTCCACGCGATAGCTCGTTCTCTGCTGGGAGATATGGCAGGCGAACGCAGCCTGCGCCATGTCAAACGCCGTCCTGCCGCCAAACGCCTCAAGCGGCGTGCGCCAATCCATGCGCAGGGCGCCCTCTTCGTACAGATGCAGATAGAGCTTCTTGATCTGCCACGGCTCCGTATATGCCGAGTCCTTGACCTGATACGATTCGTCCGCCGCCAGGGCGACACAGCGCTGCGCGGCGTCGGCGGCCACCTTGTGCGCGCCGTGGCCGTATTCGCCGTTGATGTCGTGCGTCACCACCACCTCGGGCCGGTAACGCCTGTACAGTTCCGTCACATAGCGCATCACGCGCGCCTCGCTCCATCCCCTGGAGGCGTACATATCGGCCAGCGACAGCATAAAGCGGTCGGCAAACGGCCCGAGATCCGGATAGTTCGTCACGCCGCAGAGCCACAGCCCGTCAAGCAGCTCCAGCCTGCGATACGGCGTGGACGGCACCAGGTACGCCACCTGTACGCCAAGCCCGCGCTCTCCCGCGTAATAGGGGATCGTGCCGCCCATGAAGAGCACCTCGTCGTCGGGATGCGCGGAGAGGACAAGCAGGTCGGCCTTCTCAAGCGGCGGCTGCCAGCGCTGCACCCCGGCAGGCGCCTCGCCCACTCCGTAGACATGTATTTCCGCGATATACAGCCGCTTCCCCGCCTCGCTCGGACGGACGCGAACCGTCTGCGCGCCCTCGGACAGCGCAGCCCAGCCGGTGAGGTAATCGGTGTCGCATGACGCGGCCGTCACCCAGTCGCCATTCTCGCCGGAAACCTCCACCACAAACGCACAGGGCTGCTCATAAAACTGGATGTACACCCCGCCGATCCGCTCGCCCTCCGGCGCTGTCAGCTCGATGCAGGCTTC
>JAUNJB010000063.1 GCA_030535375.1 Clostridia bacterium
GAAACGGACGTTTTGTGTTCAGTGCAGGAGAATCAATACAACAAAAAAACCGGCGCGTGCCGGTTGGAAATCGCAAAGGCGGGATCACCGCTCAAGCCGCAAATGCCTGGGCAGGCCGCGCACGTACATCGGCGTGACCTCCGAGAGGATCAGCGGACGGGCATAGGCGAGGAAATCCTCTTTCATTCGGGCGTTTTCGGCGTCGATCCATTCAAGAGGGACGGTCTTCTCCAGATTGGCGACCTCGTGGATGTCGTGCAGCTCGGTGACGCACAGATAGGGATCGTCGGACAGGCGGCGCAGGGCGACCATCATGCCGGTCTGTCCGTCGAGCGCGGCGGTGGCGGCCGCGCCGCCGCACTGGTAGGCCTCCTCCACATCGGTGCGGCTGGCCGTGTGCGCCGCGCAGCGCTGGAGGGTGGAGAGCTCCACGGCGCGCGTCTTGCTGCCCAGCCGCCGGCCGATCAAGCCGCAGAGGTAGCGCGCGGTGCCGCTCAGATACTTGTGGCCGAAGGGATCGACGCTCAGCGCGTCGTCCGCCAGCTCGCAGATATAGTGTCCGTCCGCCGCGCGCACCCCCTCCGACACGGCGACGACCAGCGAGGGGGAGACGCGCTGCGCACGCTCCACCTGCGCCAGAAAGCGCTCGGGATCAAAAGCAATCTCCGGCAGGCAGATCATGCTGGCGCCCTCGCAGTCCTCATCCTGCGCAAGGGCGGCGGCGGCGGTCAGCCAGCCGGCGTTGCGGCCCATGATCTCCAGGATGGTGACGGATTTCATATCGTAAATGGTCGCGTCGCGCACGATTTCCTTGGTGGTTACGCCGATGTACTTCGCCGCGGAGCCGTAGCCCGGCGTGTGGTCGGTGATCATCAGGTCGTTATCGATCGTCTTGGGCACGCCCACAAAGCGGATATCGCTGCCCACGGCGGCGGCATACTCCGACAGCTTGAGGATGGTATCCATGCTGTCGTTGCCGCCGATGTAGAAAAAGTAGCCGATGTCGAGCCTGTTGAGGAGGGCGAACAGCGCTTCGTAGACGGAGGCGTCCTGCCTGTAATCCGGCAGCTTGTAGCGGCAGCTGCCCAGATAGGAGGCCGGCGTCCGCTGCAGAAGCTCGATGGACAGCGGGGAGGACAGCAGGGCGGACAGATCGACCAGCTGCTCCTTGAGCAGGCCCTGCACACCGAAGCGCATGCCGTAAACCTGCCGGACGCCCCGGCGGCGGCAGACGCTGAAGACGCCTGCAAGGCTGGAATTGATGACGGACGTGGGGCCGCCGCTTTGGCCGATGATGGCGTTGTGACCCATGGATATTCTCTCCTTCGCGCAAGTTTCTTCCTTGGCATCGCTTCCATTATAGCATCAAAAACGGCATGCGCACAAGAGCAATCGCGCATGCCGGAGGGAAAGCTGTGAAGGAATCACGAGAGCATGAAGCGCACGGCGACGGCCTTGCCCAGAATGCGCACACAGCGCGTCTCGCCCTCCCCGCCGATATCGATCGGGGAAAAGCTCGGGTTGGAGGGCAGCAGCTGGGTAAAGACCACGGAGCCGTCCGCGCTGCGCAGGCGCCGAACGTGCTTGAGGGTGATCTCGTTGTCCAGGGCGACGGCGGCAATCTCGCCGTCGCGCACCTGATCCTGACTGCGGATGAACACGACATCTCCGGAGTGGATGCGGTCGCCCGTCATGGAGTCTCCCTCGGCGATGAGCGCGAAGTCGCAGGCCAGATCGTCCTCGACGCTGATGTATTCCGTGCCGTCCCCGGGCTTATAGATGGGCTCGCCGCAGGCCGCCGCACCCAGGATGGGCACGCGCCTGCGCCCGCCGACGGGGGTAAGGCTGGGCGGCATCATCGGCGCCTCGCCGGAGAGGCTGGAGAGCGGCACGCCCAGCTTCTGCGCGAAGCCTGCGACGACGGACAGCCGCGGCACGCGCTGCTTGGTTTCATACCGGCTGATGACCTGCTTGGTGGTGCCCAGAAGGGCGGCCAGCTCATCCTGGGACAGGCCGCGCTCCTTGCGCAGCTGCTTTAAGATATCACCGAATTCCATGCGGCTTCTCCTTGCTTAATGGGATTTGATGCCTCCATTATATCATGCCTGTCGCCAATTGCAACCCAAATAAAAATTTTTTACCGAAAAAGTCACCAAATGGTTGACGAACGTGCGTTCGCGTGTTAGAATAACCGTGTCGCCAATCGAGCGACAAATGCCACGGAGCTTTGTCATCCATATGGAGAATAAAGCAAAGTGGTTTTCAAAGTCCTGTTTTGACATGATTTTTTTAAAAAGTGGAGATCGAAAATGAAAATTTGACAAAAGATCGATCAAAAGTGGATTTTTGGTGGAAAGGGGAATGGAAAATGGGATCGATGGCGGAAATGTCCGCGGAGCGCCTGGCGGATTTGGAGCGGCGCGTGCGGGCGCTGGAGGAGCGGACGCGCAAGGCACTGTGGAGCACGAACGCGATGTATCTGAGCAAGGAGGACGAACTGACGGCGTGCTATGGCGATTACGTGGACAAGACGGTCGCCGCCAGAATCCTCGGCGTGACGCGGGCGACGGTGTATGCGATGCTCGCGGACGGGCGCATCGCCGGCGCGTGCTCGGGGAGCAGGGTGGATGTGCGCAGCATCGCCGCCTATCTGACCCGGCCCGGTCTGCCGCGCGCTGGAGGGCGCAGGGGCCCGCGCCTGACGGGGCGCGCCGCTTCCGGGCAGTGATGTGTACAGCTCTCTTGAATCCATCAATGAAAAACAAAGGAGAATCGCTATGAGTACGGTTGAAATGGCCTTGATGCTGGGATTTGGGGTGCCGATTGTGCTGCTGTGCTGCGCATTTGTGCTGTGCGCCGGATGGATGCAGATCAAGGAGGAGCAGCAGACGCCGAATCATCAGGCGCGGTAACGGGAACCCTGCGGCATTCCGATACGCGTGCTGTCAAAGCTGGGAGGGCCAAGCATGGCGCGCTGTGATATGCGGCAAAGGAAGCAACGACAGAGGGATCACCTGCGCGATGCTCGATGGAATGGGCACGATCTGATTGGGCATCCGCGAGGGCCCCGCGCCCCATCTGGCGCCGCTCAACCTTGGCTGTGAATTTGGCTCATTTTCTATTTTAGAACGTGGAAAGAGCATCCCGGGTTATGGTGGGAAACGCGAATATCATCACTCTGCCGATATCAGCAAACCGGCGCGGGCGTATGCCCGCGTTTTTTGCTTGATGATTTGCGGGGATATTCGGAAGTGGAGGCGGGCACTGGCCGCTGGGAAATTGCGCGAAGAACCGGGCAGCGGGCACAGAAACACTTTGGAGTGTGAAGCGCTTCGGAAGTGGGAGCGGGCACTGGCCGCTTTTTGATGCAGGTCTCTTCTCGTTGTCTGTGTATGAAAGTTGTGATATAATTGTTCTGTATATAAAGGGGATTGATCGGCGGAAAAGGGGCGGTGGACGTGAAGAGGCTGATGGGCGCTGTGCTTTTATGCGTTCTTCTTTTTGGCGCGGGAACGGCGCAGGAGCTTGCGCCGGAGGAGGGGCTGCGCCTGACCGTGTACACCTCGCACAAGGAGGAGGTCTATCGGCCGGTTGTCGAGGAATTTGAGCGACGCACGGGCATTTGGGTGCGCGTGGTCACGGGCGGCACGACGGAGCTGCTCGAGCGCATCGAGGGCGAGGCGGATGACCCGCGCGCGGATGTGATGTTCGGCGGCGGCGTGGAATCGCTGATGGCATATGAGGGCTGCTTTGCGGCCTGGAGCACGCCGCGCGATATGCTGCTGGAGGATTGCCGGTTTGATGAGCATCGGTTTGTCGCATTTTCGCGCCTGCCTCTGGTGATCATCTACAATCCGCGGCTGGTGGACGATCCGCCGCAGGGCTGGCGGGATTTGCTTTCCCCGCGATGGCGGGGGCAGATCGCGTTTGCCGATCCCGGCGTGTCGGGTTCCAGCTTTACGGCGCTGGCGACGCTTATGCAGGCGCTTGACGGGGAGGCGTCCCTCGCGCTTTTGGCGGACAACGTGCGCGGGCACGTGCTCTCCGGGTCCGGAGAGGTGGTCAGCGCCGTGGCCAGCGGGGCGATGAGCGTCGGGGTGACGCTGCATGAAACGGCGAAAAAACGCATCCTCGCCGGGGATCGCATCGAAATGGTCTGGCCGGAGGACGGCACGAGTGCCGTGCCGGATGGCGCGGCGGTGATCGCGAACTGCGCGCACGAGGAGAATGCGCGCCTGTTTGTGCGCTTCATCCTTGGGGAGGACGTGCAGCGGCGCGTGCAGACGGATTTTGCGCGCCTGTCCGTGCGCAGCGATCTGGCGCGGGAAACGGAGGCGGAGGAGCACGCGTTCTGCGCCTATGATATCGACTGGGCCAGCGCGAATCAGAGGGATATCCTCGCCACGTGGGGTGCGCTAATGCGGGAGGAAGCGCCGTGAAGGGAAGGTGGATGCGCTCGTTTCACGCGCGAATCTTTGTCACGGTCATCTGCGTGGCGCTGGTGCCGATCGTGCTTTGCCTGGCGGTGTTGTTGCCCGTGCTGATCTCCTCGAGCGAGCGCAGGCAGGCGCAGGATGCCCGGACGCAGCTCGCGGCGATTTCCGAGCGGCTCGGCGGTGCGTTTGACGGCATGGATCGGGTGCTGCGCGCGATTGCCGAAAGTGACGACGCGATTCGCGCCCTGGATACACAGGAGGCGGACGAGCGGGCCGTGTACACGGCAATGGTAAACGCATCCGCGATGACGGCGGAGCTTTCGCAGCTGTATCTGTTTTCGGAGGACGGAGAATGCGCGTATGCGCTGAGGGGCGCGGCGCAGGTGGAGCGGCTTCCGGTCGATTGGGGCGTTTTGCGCATGGCGTCGGAGGCCGAGACCGTGTTTTGCGCCGGGGAGGAGGAGGTCTTCGCCGTGCGGCGGATGGCCGACGGAGCCGGCTATGCGCTGGCATCCCTTGGCGGGGACGAGCTGTGGGCGCTGCTTGACGACGGGCGCGACCCTGCGGCGGGCATCATGCTGCTTGACGCGCGCTGGCGGCTGATTGCCCAGTCCCAGACGGCGGCCTCGCCGGACAGGCTGCTGACATTGCGCGACAGGCTGCTCGAGGGGCTGCCGCTGGAGGATGAGGAAAGCGCGTTCGTCTACACCGCGCTGCGCGAGGAGGTCAGCGGATTTACGCTGCTGCTCGCCCAGCCCCGGGTTTTCTCCGAGGAAATGACGGGCATGCTGGCATTCATCGGCGCGATGATGGCGGTGCTGAGCCTGGCGCTGTGCCTGTGGGGCGCGCTGGTGCTCAGCCGCTACCTGTCCCGTCCTGTGCGCGAGATGACCGCGGCGATGGAGCAGGTTGAGCGCGGGGAGCTTTCCGTGCGTCTGGCGCCCCGGGAGAACGACGAGCTCGGCGTGCTTGCCACGGGCTTTAACCGCATGGTCGAGGAATACGAGCAGAATCTGCGCCGCACGGTCGAGCGCCAGAAGGAGCTCAACGACACGCGCATCCGCATGATGCAGGCGCAGCTCAATCCGCATTTCCTCTATAATACGCTCGACTCGATGAAGTGGATGGGCGTCACCCATGGCGTGCCGCAGGTGGCGGCGCTGGCGGAGGATCTGGCTGGCATCCTGCGCACCAGCATATCGGGAGAAGAGTTTGTGACGCTGGGATGCGAGCTGGAGCTGCTGGAGCGCTATATCGACATCCAGCTCATCCGCTTTGAGGACCGCTTCGCCTGTGAGATCGAGGTGGACGACGCGCTGATGCGCTGTATGGTGCCCAAGATGGTGCTCCAGCCGATTGTGGAAAACGCGGTGATTCACGGCGTGCGCGACATGGACGACGGCTACATCAAGATCTGGGCGGAGCGCTGCGGCGGCGATTTGTGCCTGTACGTGCAGGACAATGGGCGCGGCATGGACAGCGAGCAGGACGGTGCGCTGGGCGACGGCGTCTCCGGCAGGCCGGGGGAGCATCTAGGCATGTACAACGTCAACAGCATCCTGCGGCTGCACTTTGGCGGGGCATACGGGCTGAGCGTCCGCTCCCGGCCGGGGGAGGGCTGCCTGGTCATGGTGAGGATGCCGATGAAGGAGGGATACGAATGATACGCGTCTTGGTGGTGGATGACGAGCCCTTGGTGCGTCATGGCATTGTTGCGGGCGTCGGCTGGAAGGCGATCGGCTGTGAGGTCGTGGGTGAGGCAGCCAACGGCGAGGAAGGGATTGAGATGGCGCGCCGCCTCGCGCCCGACCTGATCATCACAGATATCCGCATGCCGCGGATGGACGGCATCACCATGATGAATCAGCTCCGCGAGGAGGGGGCGGGGATGCGCTGCATCGTGCTCACCGCGCACAGCGATTTTGAGTATGCCCGCAGCGCGCTGCTCTTCGGGGCGGACGACTATCTGCTCAAGCCGTTTCGCGATCAGGAGCTGACGCATGCGGTGATGCGCGTGTGCCGGAAGATGGAAAACGCCGCCGTGCCGCCCGCGCCCCGGCCGGCGGACAGGGCGGCGGAGCCGGAGGTCACCGGCTATGTGCGCGAGGCGATGGACTACATCGCCGTGCATTATGCGGACGAGGATATCTCCATCGCCGCGATCGCCGAGCATCTGTGCGTGAGCGAGGGGCATCTGTCCCATGTGTTCAAGAAGCAGACGGGCAAGACCGTCACGGGCTATCTCACCCAGCAGCGCATCGAGGCGGCCATGAGGCTGCTCTCCTCCGGACGCGTGCGCGTGTATGAGGCGGCCGCTGCCGTGGGCTACAAGGATGTGACGTATTTTTCCGCCACGTTCAAGAAGCTGACGGGCATGTCCCCTTCGGAATATCAGGAGCAAAAGCGCGGCTGAGCGTGCTACGGCGCCCGCCGCCGCGCCGCAGGGCTTATGCGGGGGCGCGCGAAAAAGCGCGTCCGGTCGGCGGCCATGGCCGGCCAAGAGACGACCGGTTACGGAAAACGTCCGATGAATTTGTGCAAAAAATCGCAGAATTGTCCATGAAGATATCAGGATTGTCCAGTTTCTTTTTTTCTTTTCTGTGCGTATGATATAAAGTAAGAGGCGGCACAGAACAAGCCGCGTAAAAGACGACCAGGAAAAGGAGAAACGCACATGAAGAAGATCCTTTGCATCGTCCTCGCGCTCGCCATGATGATGGCCAGCTGCATCGCCATGGCCGAGACCGTGGAAGAGGTCATCGCTCAGGCGCAGACCATGACCAATGAGGAGCTCTACGCCAAGGCGATTGAAGAGTCGAAGGGCAAGACGCTCTACGGCATCGGCAACTCCAGCCGCGGCAAGACCGCAGCGGAAACGTTCATCCAGATGCTTCAGTCGATCGACCCCTCTTATGACGGCGTCATCGAGTGGAGCCAGCCGAAGAACAACTCCATCTTCACCACCCTGAACGCGGACATCAAGAGCGCCAATCACATCTATTCGATGACGCTCATCCAGGACGGCAACCAGATCCAGAGCAAAATGCTTGACACCGGCAACCTGCTCAACTTCATCCCGAAGGAGTGGGCCGAGGGCGAAGGCGTTGCCATCGAGAACAACGATCAGCCTCTCGCGCTGCAGACGCTGAACAAGGTCTTCATGTACAACACCGTCGGCGATAAGACGTTTGACAACTGCTGGGATTTCGTCGCCGAGGGCGTCGCCCCGCTGTACATGGGCGTCAACTCCGAGCTGGTCGGCAAGAACTTCCTCTACATGCTGACCGCCGACACGTATGCCAACTATCTCAAGGACGCGTTTGACGCGCTTGAGGGCGACGAGCAGGCGCGCATCGCCTCCGTCGTGGCCGAGATGGAGCCGGAAGCCGAGGCCCTGGGCCTTGAGGCGGAGAATGCGCCCTATGCGCTGGCTTTCATCAAGCTCTGGTGCGAGCAGTACAACGAGCAGACGGACGACGGCCCGATCTGCAACACGCTGGTGACCTCCTCCGCGGTCGATCAGTGCGGCCTGCTGGTGTACTCCAAGCTGCGCTCCGTCGAGGAATCCGCTGAGACCTCCGTCAACAACATCGCCGTCGCCGCGTATCAGGATGGCTACAAGGGCATCGGCGGCTACGCCTACAAGCACTATCTCCAGGTCGTGAAGACCTCTCCGCTGCCGTGGACCAGCTGCGCCTTCATCGCTTACATGACCACCACCGAGGAAGGCTTCGCCGCCTGGGGCAAGGACATGGGCGGCTACAGCGCCAACCCGGTCTGCATGCAGGATCACTCTCAGGACGGCTACGTCGACGGCGTGAACACCTATGACGCCAAGAACGACCGCGGCTATGACTGGTGGATCTCCGCTGACGGCGGCCGCCTCGTCGTCGAGGACCCGGCCTACTGCGCGCAGGTTTCCTTCGATCTGGGCGACTGGATCGACATGATCGTCGGCAACAAGTAAGCGAGCCTGCCGGCATGAACCTTCCGCATCGCTTGTGATGGGAATCGCATCATCGCTTAAGAAATCGTGAAATGTGTGAGGGGCATGAAGGGTTTCATGCCCCTCACGTGATCAAAGGGGGAAATGTATGCAGCAGCAAACCGCTGAGGTGAGTGGAGCGCGCGTGCGGCTGAACAAGGTGAAGACGTACCTCTCCAAGCCGCAGAACGCTATCCTGCTGGCGCTCGGCATCATCCTCACATTCTCCACCATCGCGCCGATGATCTCCATCGCGCTGGATACGGTCACCGTGCACGTGGGCTCCGTGGACGCCCACTATACCGGACTGACCGAGGGCTATACCTTCTACAACTGGGGTGACCTGTTTACAGGCAAGCTGGCCAAGGTCAATCTTTGGACACCGCTGCTCAATTCGGTGCTCCTGTCCGTCTTCTCCTGCGTGGGCTCAATCGTCTATGGCGGCATGTTCGCTTACCTGGTCACGCGCACCAACATGCGCTGTAAAAAGTATCTGAGCTCCATCTTCATCTTCCCGTACATCATGCCGCAGTGGACGCTGGCGGTCATCTGGCAGAACCTGTTCAATTCCAATGCCGTCACGGGCACATCCGACGGCCTGCTGACCGCGATCTTTGGCATCCAGATGCCCAAGTGGTGGTGCCAGGGCATGTTCCCCAGCGTGATGGTGCTTTCGCTGCACTATGCGCCGTTTGCCTACATCCTCATCGGCGGCATCTTCCGCAATATGGACGCCAATCTCGAGGAGGCGGCCTCCATCCTCAACACGCCGCGGCTCAAGATCTTCACCCGCGTGACGCTTCCGCTTGTCAAGCCGGCCGTGCTCAGCACGATCCTGCTGGTCTTCTCAAGCGCGATGGGCTCTTATCCCGTGCCTCACTACCTCAATCTGACGACCCTGTGTACCAAGTATGTGCAGATGGGCGAAAAGCGCGCGGGCGAGGCCAGCATCCTGGCGGTGATCATGATCCTGTTCGGCGTGCTGATCCTCATCGTCAATCAGAGGACGACCTCCGGCCGGCAGAATTACACGACGGTTACCGGCAAGTCGAGCCAGATTTCCCTGGTCAACCTGGGCAAAGCCGGACGCGTGCTGGTGGCGGCGCTCTTCTGCGTGACGACGTTCTTCACCGGCATCCTGCCGATCATCCTCTTCGCCATCGAGACGTTCCTGCCCAATCCGGGCGATTACAGCTTCATCAAGAACGGCGTGGAGGGCAATCTGACCGCCAAGTGGTGGATGACCAACGAGAATATCACAGAGAACGGCATGTACGGCCAGAAGGGCATCCTCTTCAATGAGGCGATCTGGGGCGCGTTCAAGGGCACGCTGATCGTGGCCGTCTGCTGCGCGCTGCTGGCCGGCACCATCGGCTTGCTGGTTGGCTACTGCGTGAGCAAGAACCGCCGCAGCAAGTGGGCCGCCTATGTCAACAACATGGCGTTCCTGCCGTATCTGATGCCCTCGCTGGCGGTGGGCGTCGCATTCTTCGTGTTCGGCTCCTCCATGGGCATTTTCAACACCTATCTGCTGCTCGTGCTGGCGGGCACGGTCAAGTACATCCCGTTTGCCAGCCGCAGCGCGCTCAGCTCGATGATGCAGCTCTCCGGCGAGATCGAGGAGGCCGCCATCATCCAGGATATTCCGTGGCACAAGCGCATGCTGGGCATCATCATCCCGATTCAGAAGTCCTCGATCATGAGCGGCTATCTGCTGCCGTTCATCACCTGCGTGCGCGAGCTGACGCTGTTCATGCTGCTGTGCTCGCAGACCAAGATCATCACCACGATGCTTGACTATTTCGATGAGATGGGCCTGTATGCGTTCTCAAGCGGCATCAACCTGATCCTCATCGTGTTCATTCTCGTCTGCAATGCGCTGATCAACAAGCTGACGGGCGCGAGCCTTGACAAGGGAATTGGAGGAGAGTAAATGTCTCGGATTGAACTCATCAATGTCACCAAGCGCTGGGGACAGTTTTACGCGGTGGATAACCTCAACATGACGATCGAGGACAATGCCTTTGTCACCCTGCTGGGCCCGTCCGGCTGCGGCAAGACGACCACGCTGCGCATGATCGCCGGCCTGGAGACGCCGACCTCCGGCCGCATCACCATCGACGGCGTGCCTGTGTTTGATTCGCAGAAGGGCATCAATATCTCCGCCAACAAGCGCAAGGTCGGTTTCCTGTTCCAGAATTATGCGCTCTGGCCGAACATGACCGTCTATCAGAACATCTCCTTCGGCCTCACGAACGTAAAGGAGGAGATGGACGAGATCGATTTCGAGGCGCGCACGGCCGCCAGGATGATCGAGATCCTGCAAAAGCCGCAGGACGTGGTGCGCGCTATCCGCGAGTGTGTCGATAAGAAAAAGAAGCTCGACGTGAACAAGGCGCATCTGCGGCTGATCGATCTGTATGAGATCAGCCTGTTCACCGCGAAAACGCTGATGGCGATGAAGCTGCACGAGGTCTCTGATCCCGCTGCGGCGGCCGCACAGGAGACCAAAAAGCTCGAAGCGAAGGTTGCCGCGGCGCGGGAGAAGCGCAGGCAGAGCGGCTGTGAGCTTTCCGCGGATTACACCGTCATGAAGGGCGGCAAGCCCGTGCGCTCCGTGCGCAAGATGACGCAGGAGGAAATCGATTTGATCGTCCGCCGCGTGTCGCGCATCGTCAAGGTCGGCATGTTCATGGACCGCTACCCGAGCGAGCTCTCCGGCGGACAGCAGCAGCGCGTGGCCATCGCCCGCACGCTTGCGCCGAATCCGAAGGTGCTCTTTATGGATGAGCCGCTCTCCAACCTTGACGCCAAGCTTCGCCTGGAGATGCGCTCCGAACTGCAGCGCCTGCACCTGCAGACCGGCGCGACGTTCGTCTACGTCACGCATGATCAGATGGAGGCCATGACGCTGGCCACGCGCATCTGCCTGATCGACAACGGTGTGCTCCAGCAGTACGACGAACCGCTGACCGTTTACAACCGTCCCAACAACCTGTTTGTGGCGGACTTCGTGGGCAACCCCGCGATCAACTTCATCGAGGCGCAGGGCAGCCAGCGGCAGGACGGCGCGCTCCAGCTCACGCTGCTCGGCGGCAGGAAGGCCGAGTATTGCCCGGCCGAGCCGGTGAACGTCGATCAGTGGTTCGCGCGGGAGGACGCTGCCGCGGTGGCCGCCGTCGATACGCATGCGGTTGAAAAGGGCAATAAGGATACGCTGTTCAAGTATCACATCGCCAAGGTTGAGGAGGACGAGTTTGAGGATGAGGTTCAGCTCAGTCACAGCGACTTCATCGTCGGCGTGAGGCCGGAGTGCGTGCACATCTGCGAGGATGGCGCGCTGGAGGGCGAAATCTTCAGCGCCATGCCCACCGGCATGGAGACGACCGTCAAGGTGCGCGTGGGCGAGTTTTTGTTCACGGGCGTCGTCTTCGGCGGCGTGACCTACAAGCTCGGCGAGAAGGTTCGCCTGAACTTCTCCGGCGACGGGCTGCTGCTCTTCAGCCGGGAGAACGGAAAGCTGATCGCCAGAGGACAGATGACGGTTAAGTGAGCTAAAAAGCGGCGCTGCCGCGCGGGAAGGGCGAATTTGCTCATCCTGCGCGGCAGCTTTTTATTTAGGGAATTGCGCAAAAATCGGCCGTGATCGCTCTCATCGGGTGATTTGCGGCGGTTTTCGGAAGTGGAGGCGGGCACCGGCCGCGTTTTGCTTGATGGGGAATTGCGCAAAAATCGGCCGCGATCGCTCTCATCGGGTGATTTGCGGCGGTTTTCGGAAGTGGAGGCGGGCACCGGCCGCGTTTTGCCTGACGGGGAATTGCGAAAGAATCGGCCGCGATCGCCCTAATTTAGGAGATTTGCAGCGGTTTTCGGAAGTGGAGGCGGCCACTGGCCGCGATATATTGCGCTTCCTGATCCTCTTTGCCGGGCGGCAGGGCGGGAATATGCCCGGCCGACACAGGAAAAATTCCCCCGGTTCATCTTTTCAGGCGGGATTTCTGACGGCGGCCATTCAGGCGTCCGGCACAAAGCACGGGCTCTCCCGCAGGCTGTGTTCCTCAAGCAGCGCTGCCAGCGCGTCATGGTAGGCCGCCAGCGAGCTGGCCTTGCGGAACGCCTTGCGCGGTTTTTCAGGCGATTCGAAGCAGCAGACCATGTGCTTCATCACCTCGCGCAGACGACCGACCGCGACGTTCTGCGGATAGGCGGCGAGGTATGCCTCCTCAAGCCTGTCAAGAAAGCTCCTGATCGCGGGGAGCGCGAGCGCATTCCCGCCTGCCAGCTCCTGCGCGAGCGCGGGGTTGGCGATCAGTCCCCGGCCGATCATCAGCGCGCGCGTGCCGGAGCAGGAGGCTTCCAGCGCGCGGCAATCCTCCGCCGTGAACAGATCGCCGTTGTAGACGAGCGGCAGGCGGTTTTCTGAGAGCGCGCCGGCGTAAACGTTCCGGTGCGGTGTGCCCGAGTAGAATTCGTTCCGGGTGCGCGGGTGGATGATCAGCTCGTGGATGGGATAGCGGGAGAAGATCGGCAGCAGGCGCTCGAACTCGTCCGGGACGCAGCAGCCGATGCGCGTTTTGACCGACACGCGCAGGGGAGCGTGGGCAAATACCTCGTCCAAAAAGGCCATCAGCCCCGGTACGTCGGCGAGCATGCCCGCGCCCTTGCCCTTGGCCGTGACGGTGCCGGAGGGACAGCCCAGATTCAGATTGACCTCTCCGTAGCCCATGTCAAAAAGCGCCTGCGCCGCCCAGAGAAAGTGACCGGCGTTCTTGGTCAGAATCTGGGGCACGGCGAATAGCCCGGCATTCTGCCCGGGCGAGACGGCGGCAAGCTCGCGCGCGGTGAAACGCAGGTTCTGCGTGGGGCTGATGAATGGGATGAAGTATTTGCTCACGCCGCCGAAGCAGGCGTGATGCACGCGGCGATAGGCCGCGTCCGTGATGCCTTCCAGCGGGGCGAAATAGACGGGCAGAGACATGGGACCTCCTTGAAATGGGATGGATTCATTCTACCATGAAACGGCCGCGCGGGCAATGGGCGGAGCGGTGGCTGTCAATCCCGGCGGTGCGGGATGAACAGCGTGAGGAGCTGATAGAGCACGACGGCCATCCAGCCGATGCCCGAGGCGACGGCGACGGCGGACAGCCCCAGCCTGCCCGCGCCGAGCGCGGAGAGCACGACGCGGATGGAGATATGCAGCGTTGTGCCGAAAACGGGCACCATCATCCGCCCGATGCCGCGGAAATATCCGACAAAGGCGCAGCCGATGAAGTTGAACAGATAGAATGCGGAGATCGTCCGCAGGTAGGAGACACCCTGCGCGAGTGCCGCGTCATCGCCTCCTTGGAGAAAGCACGACATCGCGCCCTGTGCACCGGCGTACAATCCGCCGCTGAGGATGACGCCGCACAGGATGAGCAGCAGCAGGCCCTGCACGAGACCGCGGCGCACGCCGAATGTGTCTCTGGCGCCGCAGCGCTGCGCGATAAACACGGACATCGCCTGTGCGCCGCCGGAACCGAAGGCATTGACAAAGCCCTCGGCGCGCAGCGCCGCGGCATAGGCTGCGATGGACGCCGTGCCGAGCGAATTGACGGTGCCCTGCACGAGCAGCTTGCCGATGTACAGGTTCGATTCGTGCATGGCGCAGGCGATGCCGCAGGAGAGGGAACGGCGCAGCAGCGCGGGATGCAGCCCCGCGTCCGCGCCGGAGAAGAGCAGGAAAGCGTAGCGCCGCCGGATGTACAGATAACAGCCCAGGGCGCAAAGCGCCTGGGAGGCCGTCGTGGCGAACGCGGCGCCGGCCACGCCGAGCGGCGTCATGCATAGCAGGAGCAGATCGAGCAGCATGTTGAGCAGCGTGCTCGCCGCCAGCAGGGCGAGTGCCGCGCGCGTGTTGCCCACGGCGCGCAGCATGCCCGCGAAGAGATTGTAGCCGTAGGCGGCGAGCATGCCCGTCAAAATGACGCGCAGATAGGATTCGGTTTCGGGAATCAGCCGGGCGGGCGTATGGGTTATGCGCAGCAGGGGACGGAGCAGGGCGAGCGCGCATGCGGAGAGGGCCAGCGTGAGCAGGCCGCCCCAAACCACGCAGACGAAGGATTCGCGGCGCAGTGCCCGCCAATCCCGCCGCCCGTAAAGCTGGCCGACGAGCACGGACAGCCCCGTGCAGAATCCCTCGACGACAAAGAGAAACAGATTCATCACCGTGCCGGCGACGCCGATGGCGGCAAAAGCGTTCGTGCCGAGAATGCGCCCGATCAGCAGCGCATCCACGGCGCCGTAGAACTGCTGAAGCATACTGCCAAGAAGAAGCGGCGCGGCCAGACGAATGAGCGTGCGCCGGATGTCAGAAGATGAGTGCTGCATGTGTCATCCCTCCGGCTTCTATGATAGCGCCGGCAATGCGGATTGACAAATGCCGATTTTACGCCTAAAATATAATGTATACTTTATATTTTGGAGGGCGGATATGACGGCATTGGAGATCGAGGCGTTTCAGGCCGCGCTGCGCTGGGGAAGCCTGTCCGCCGCGGCGGAGAAGCTTTACGTCACGCAGCCTGCGCTCAGCAGGCGGATTCACGCACTGGAGCGCGAGCTGGGCGCGCAGCTCTTTGTGCGCGGCAAGGGACAGCGCCAGCTCATGCTGACGCCCGAGGGACGGGCGTTTGTCGGTGTGGCGGATAAGCTGCGGCGCGTCTATGAGGAGGCGGCGGCGATCGCGCAGATGGATACGCGCCCCGTCCTGCGCGTGGCGTCGGTGGGCAGTGTGAGCACGTATCTGCTGCCCGATGTGCTCCGGCGGCTTGCCAAGGAGCACGACGTCGGCTTTCATCTCGCGCACTCCTACGAGGGGTATCAGCTTGTGGCGTCGGGCATGGCTGACGTGGCGCTGATTTCGGATGACATGGTCATGGACGGGGTGACGACGGAGCCGCTGTTTGCCGAGCCCTTCATGCTCATTTGCTGCGGCGGGAACGCGGAATGCGCGCATCCCTCCCGGCTGAATGCCCGCCGGGAGATCCGCCTGCCGTGGAATCCGGAGTTCGACGTCTGGCATGCAAAGTGGTTTGACGTGACGCTGAGGCCGAGCGTGGTGCTCGACCAAATGTCGCTGATGGAGGCATTCTTCGACGAGGGGAACTGGGCGCTCGCGCCGAAGAGCGTGGCCAGCCGGCTGCGCAGGGATGATCTGCGCGTCTGCCCGATCGAGGATGGCCCGCCGCACCGCGTCATCTATGCGCTCACGGCCGGGGAGGAAAAGCGCGCTCTCGCGGACGACTTCCTTCGCCTGGTGATCGATGAGGTGCGTGGGATCGGGGGCACGCGCCCAATCGCCCCGTGCGGAGGGGAAATCGGCACTTGATGAAAATTTATATCAAAACCCTTGACAGAGGCATAGGGCGGTGCTACAATAGGCTCAAACATATGAATAATTGTTCATATGAATGAAAGACGTTTAAAGAAAGGATCTGCAAGCCATGAAGAAGAACTATAAAATCGAAGTCGATTGCGCGAACTGTGCCGCCAAGATGGAGGAGGCCGCCAATAAGACGCCGGGCGTCAAGAAGGCGACGGTAAACTTCATGACCCTCAAGATGACGGTGGAGTTTGACGAGGGCGCGCAGCCGGGCGAGGTGATGCCGGCCGTCCTGAGCAACTGCAAAAAGGTGGAGGACGACTGCGAGATTTTCTTCTGATCGGGCGGAAGCGGAAGGCGCGCGGGATAGCGGCGCGCCTTTTGTATACTGCGAAGATCCATTTTAAGGAGGGTAATGATGAGCAAGAAGCAAAAGAAGGTGCTCGCGCGGATCATCGTCGCCGCGGCGCTGATCCTTGTGCTGCGTTTTTTGCCGGTGACGGGCGCGCTGCGTTTTGCGCTGTACATGGTGCCCTATTTGGTCATCGGTTACGATATCCTGATCAAGGCGGGCAAGGGCGTGCGCAACCGTCAGCCGTTTGACGAGAATTTCCTGATGGCGGTGGCCACGGTCGGCGCAATTGTGCTCGGGGATTACACCGAGGGCACGGCGGTCATGCTGTTTTACCAGATCGGTGAGCTGTTCCAGAGCTACGCCGTGGGCAAGAGCCGCAGGAACATCAGCGAGCTGATGGATATCCGTCCGGACTATGCCAACATCGAGGGCGAGGACGGCGAGCTTGTGCAGGTTGATCCGGATGAGGTGGAGGTCGGCGGCATCATCGTCGTGCGCCCCGGCGAAAAGGTGCCCATCGACGGCGTTGTCGCCGAGGGTACCTCCACGCTCAACACCAGCGCGCTGACCGGAGAGAGCGTGCCGCGCGATGTGAGCGAGGGGGACGAGATCATCAGCGGCTGTATCAACATGTCCGGTCTGCTGAAGATCCGCACCACACGCGAATTCGGCGAGTCGACCGTCTCCAAAATCCTCGATCTGGTGGAAAACGCCAGCTCGAAAAAGTCGAATCCGGAGAATTTCATCACGAAGTTTGCCAGGATTTACACACCCGCCGTCTGCTATGGTGCGGTGGCGCTGGCCATTTTGCCGCCGGTGGTGCGGATGCTGTTTATGGGCCTTGCGCCGGAGTGGGGCGATTGGATTCTGCGCGCGCTGACATTCCTGGTCATCAGCTGCCCGTGTGCGCTGGTGGTGTCCATCCCGCTGAGCTTCTTCGCGGGCATCGGCGGCGCGAGCCGTGAGGGCGTGCTGATCAAGGGCTCCAATTACCTGGAGACGCTCTCCAAAACCAAGATCGTGGTGTTTGACAAGACGGGCACGATGACGCAGGGCGTCTTTGAGGTCAGCGGCGTGCATCACAACACGCTTGAGGAGAAGAAGCTGCTCGAATACGCCGCGCTGGCGGAGAGCTATTCGTCCCACCCGATCAGCCTGAGCCTGCAGAGGGCTTACGGCGGGGAGATTGACAAGGCGCGCGTGACCGATGTCAGGGAGATCAGCGGCAACGGCGTGACCGCGCTTGTCGACGGAGTGCATGTGGCGGTGGGCAACGGCCGACTGATGGAAAAGGAAGGCGTCGTGTACATCCCCTGCCATGGTGTGGGCACGGTGGTGCATGTGGCGGTGGGCGGCATCTACGCTGGCCATATCCTGATCGCTGACCGCGTCAAGCCGCACGCCAAGGAGGCCATCGCGGCGCTGAGACGCGCGGGCGTCCGCCGGACGGTCATGCTGACCGGCGATTTGGACAGTGTCGCCCGCAAGGTAGCCGACGAGCTGGGCATCGATCAGGTGCACAGCGAGCTGCTGCCTGCGGACAAGGTGACCCGGGTCGAAGCGCTGCTGGCGAATAAGAGCGGCGGCGAGCAGCTGGCGTTCGTGGGCGACGGCATCAACGATGCGCCCGTGCTCTCCCGTGCGGACATCGGCATTGCGATGGGCGCGCTTGGCTCGGATGCGGCTATCGAGGCTGCGGATATCGTGCTCATGGACGACGATCCGCTCAAGATTGCCAAGGCCATCGCCATCTCGAAAAAGTGCCTGCGCATCGTCTACGAAAACATCGTGTTCGCCATCGGCGTCAAGGCGGTCTGCCTTGTGCTCGGCGCGCTGGGCCTTGCGGGCATGTGGGCGGCGATCTTTGCGGATGTGGGCGTGATGGTGCTTGCGGTGCTTAACGCGATCCGCGCGCTGCGGGTCAGAAATCTGTGAGCGCAGTGGATTTTCCGCTCCGGACGGGAAGGAAAATGCCGGTCCTGAACGAAAATAGTGAAGAGAAAGATGACAGGATGAAAGGATGTTTGACATGATCAGAAACGAAATCGAATGCTGCGATTCCGTCGAGGTGCATGAGGAGTTGCTCAAAATCGTCAGCGAGAAGATGCCCGCGGAGGAGAAGCTCTACGACCTGTCGGAGCTGTACAAGGTGTTCGGTGATTCCACGCGCATCCGCATCCTGTTCGTGCTCTTTGAGGCGGAGGTCTGCGTCTGTGATCTCGCAGCCGCGCTGAATATGACGCAGTCCGCCGTCTCCCATCAGCTGAAAATCCTCAAGCGCAACCGCCTGGTGAAGAGCCGCCGCGAGGGAAAGTCCATCTTTTACTCCCTGGCGGATGGGCATGTGCGCACGATCATCGACCAGGGGATGGAGCACATCGAGGAGGGCTGACGATCCGGGTTTTCCCCCGGAAGGCGGAGAAATACTCCATCCCGCCATGG
>JAUNJB010000227.1 GCA_030535375.1 Clostridia bacterium
AGGGGCTGATGCGCAAGGCCATGATCCTGCTGGTGGTGCTGCTGGCCGTGCTGCTCGACTGCGCGGTGGCAGCGCAGGCAGGCGTGACCTTCAGCGCCGTGACCGGCGCGGTGTGCTTGTGGTTTATCGCAAGCGAGGGCGTGTCGGTGCTTGAAAATGCGGCGGCCATGGGGCTGCCTGTGCCCAAGGTGCTTATGGACGCGCTTGAGATCATGAAGGGCAAGGGCGGACAGGGAGACGACGAAGACTAACAACTGAAAGCCCATTGGGCGCCTTCAGGACGCGCGCATGTTTTTCGCCCAGCGGCAGCGCTGGGAGGCACGAGCATATAGAATAGAAAATGATGTGCAGGGAGAGGGGGTACCCCCGGAGAGTTGCGTGTGATACCATGTCTTTTGCGCACCATCAGTCCTAGCCAGAGGAGGGAATCAGGTAAAATGCTTGATTTTCTCCGCTTTCATTTTTGTTTGTGCATCTTCTACAGAAAAACCGACAAAAAAGCGACCCGTGCAATGAGGCCCGTTTTTAGCCTGACGCGAG
Organism: Clostridia bacterium; assembly: GCA_030535375.1. GTDB lineage: Bacteria > Bacillota > Clostridia > Christensenellales > Aristaeellaceae > Ventricola. The sequence continues at coordinate 541 of JAUNJB010000227.1, forward strand.
ATGGAATATGGTTTAATCAATATGACTAACTGCATACTTGAGGAAGCAGGACTGCGGACAGAATCAATTCGCACGCGGCGAGGGAGGCCTGAGCGTAACCGCGGGCACGGCAATCCATGCGCTGCAGGAGGCTGGCAACAAGATTACGCGCTGGCACACGGAGCGATTCAAGGACGCGTTCCGCGAGATGATCGAACAGATTCTCTGGGTGCTCAGCGAATATCTGGAGCCGGGACGAAAGCTGCGCATCGTCGGCGGCTGGGACAGCACGGGAAACATGCGCGAGCGCGTGATCGAGCTGGTGGCGCCCGCCGTTGAAGGGGACGCACTGCCCAGACCCGCTTACACGGTGCGCGTGCAGGTGCAGCGCAACAACCCCAGCCAGATTCAGGCCGATAACGAGTTCCTGATGCAGGTGGTGCAGATCTGCGCGCAGTACGGCACACCGCTGCCGCCGGAGGCGGTGATCCGGCTGATGGAGGGGTATCGCACGAAGAGCAGCATCCTCAAGGCTGTGGACGAAAACAGCCAGACGCAGCAGCGCCTTACGCAGATGCAGGCCCAGCTGGAGGCGCTTGGACAGGGGCAGACGACGAAAGGAGAAGCACAGTGAGAGAGGAAGAGCGCGCCGCGGCGGAGGCGGCACAGGAGGAGGCCCTGGCTTTGGAGTCGGAGATCACGGTGGATGATCTCGAAGACAGCCTCACGCATGAGGCAGACGCACAGGAAGCGATGCGTGAGCACAGCGAGGATGAGCAGCGGGTGCAGGACATCCGCGCGGGGATTGCCGAGCTGTTTGAAGATGGATGGACGACGGGCGAGCTGATGGCGTTTTCACGGGATGAGGGCGTGCGAAACGCCATTGCGGCGGGACACAGCGTGCCGCGTGCGGCAGCGGCGTGGCTGCGGGGCATGGCGACGGGCGAGGGCACCGCGCCGGTAGATCTGCCCGTTCAGCGGCGCAGGCATGGCGTGCCGACCACACGCGCGACGGCGGCTGCCGCGGCTATTCCGGACAACCGGATTGAGCAGATGACGGACGCGCAGTTTGACGCATTTTCGAGGCGGGCGCGCGCGGCGATGATCGCAGGCAAGCGCGTGAGGCTGTGAGAGGCGAGTTCCGGCGCAGGGGGACATGGACAAGCGCTTCTGATGGAGAGCAATGCGCTTCACGGGAGGCGGAGAGAATGCTGCTATGGAATATGCCGACGGCGATAAAATGATCGCTGCCGGTGGGAACTGACGACGAAAGGAGACCACAATGGCTTATACGAACACGGATACCAACATGACTTCCAGCAACGGCCTGACGCCGGGCATGCAGACCTACTATAACCGCGAGCTTTTGCGGACGTTTGAGCCGGAGCTGGTGCATCTCCAGTTTGGCGATGAGCACCGCATGCCGGCCAACAACGGCCTGGTGATGAACTTCCGCAAGATCGTACCGCTGGCTGCGAACACGACCGCGCTCGCCGAGGGGAATCCCGGCGACAGCGTGATGCTCTCGGAAACGGAGGTGACGGTAAAGCTGGAACAGTACGGAGAATACGCCCGCTGCACGGACAAGCTGGATCTGACGCACCTTGACATGAACATCATGCGCAAGACGAAGCTGTTCGGCGATGCAGGCGCGCGCTCCATCGACGCGGTGGTGCGCGACGAGCTGGCCAAGTGCACCAATGTCATCTACGCGAATGGGAAGACCAGCCGTTCCGCGCTGACAGCCAGCGATAAGCTGACCAGCAAGGAGCTGCGCAAGGCCGTGCGCATGCTCAAGCGCGCGCATGCGCAGACATTCGGCGGCTACTATATCGCCATCGTCGGCCCGGATACGATCTACGATTTGCAGGACGACGAGATGTTTGTGAAGGTCAGCCAATACCAGGACAAGGAGCGCATCTATACCGGTGAGATCGGCCGCCTGTTCGGCGTGCGGCTGGTGGAGACCACCGAGGCGAAAATCTTTGAGGGCGAGGGCGCCGCGATCGGATCGGGCAGCGCAAAGCACGATGTGGCGAGCGTGATTGTGCTGGGGCAGTACGCCTACGGCTGCACGAGCCTCAAGGGCGCCAGGCCCCGCGTGATCGTCAAGCCGGCGGGCAGCGCGGGCACGGCCGATCCGCTCGACCAGATCTCCACGGTGGGCTGGAAGATGGACGGCTTTGGCGTGAAGCTGCTCCAGCCGGAGTACGCGGTGCGCATTGAGTGCGGCTTTACGGCGTAAGGCGGACGCGGCAAGACCTCGGGACTGCCGGGATACATCCGGACACTCTAAAGAAAATCATTTTCTAGGCCAATCAAGCCCTTAGGGGCTTGGGGTTCTATCCGGAGAATGGTCGCGCATTAAGCGCTCCTTGCGTTCACGAAGCGGGCGTGCCGGCCGCAGGCTCCGCTTCCCCACGCCCTGCCAAAGGAATTTTCGCTTCCATCTGTCTGTTCCC
>JAUNJB010000228.1 GCA_030535375.1 Clostridia bacterium
GCTCCGCTTCCCCACGCCCTGCCAAAGGAATTTTCGCTTCCATCTGTCTGTTCCCATCGCTGACGGCGGCAGATGGAAGCCCCTTTTAGAACCTTCGGGCGCAAATGCCCGGCTTTTTTCTTGACTTATAGGAAATTGCGCGAAAAACCGGACAGCGAGCACAGAAACACTTTGGAGTGTTAAAGCGCTTCGGAAGAGGGAGCGCGCACTGCGCGCTTTTTTGGAATCTTATCCCGACGTCCCATATTTAAAAAAAGAACGGAGGAATTTCACATGGCAATCACGATGAACACCACCAAGAGCATGGAGCGCACGAGCACGGTGCTCGCCGCCAAATGCGAGGAGACGGAGAAGAACATGGACAAGCTGATGGCGGATGCCGGATGCGCGCAGTATGAGACGGCGGCGGCGATGCTGCCGATGGTGCCGGGGAGCAAGGACGACGTGATCTTCGTGGGACTTAACGGCGTGAGCTTCTACTTCCTGCGCGGCAAGACGGTGAAAATGCCGAAGCCGCTGCTCGAAATCCTCAGAAACACGGGCGAAGTGTAAGGAGGGGAACCGCTTGACGCTGGCACAGATCAAGCTGCTGGCCCTGCGCCAGCTGGACGAGGACCCACAGGATGTGAGCGAATACGACGACATATTCCGCGCGTACGCCAATATGGGATACGGCATCGCGGTGCGCGAATACCTGAGACCAAGGGAAACCTATGCGATTCAGACAGACGGGGACGGGCGCGCACGGATGCCCGGCCAGGAGGTCGCGCGCGTGGTTGCGGTGACGGATGAGGAGGGACGCGGCGTTCGATTTGAGATCGAAGCGGACGGTGAGAGAATTCATACGGATGAAAAGGAGAAGCGGCTCAGCGCCGTGTGCGAGGTGCTGTATGCGCCGATGGAGGAAGACACGGACGAGCCGCGGCTGCCTGCCGATGCGCATCCCGCGCTGGCAGACTACATCTGCTACCGACACCTTTCCAGCGGCAACCTGGCCAAGCAGAGCCGCGCGCAGTTTTTCCTGAACAGCTTTTATCAGCAGATGCGCGCGATCCGTCCCCAGGGGATGGGCAGTGTGACGAGGAAAAGAAATCTGTACGCGGTGAGCGATGTGCGATACGTGAGGTGATACGATGGCGGTTTCAGAGAGAAAATACGAGGGGCGCTTTACCATCCCCGCGCCGCAGGGCGTCTATCAGGCGGCGGGAGACACCAACGTTTCCACGGACTATGCCTACAGGGCGCAGAACATCCGCACGGAACGCGGGCTGCTGGCCACCGGCTACGGCACGAGCCGGGCGTTCCCCGCGCTGGGCGCGCCGATTCAGACGCTGACCCGGTTTTACAGGCGCAACCGGCCGGACGATCCCGATGTTTATGTCGCGGCGGCGGGCGGCGCGCTCTATACCTATACGATGGGCACGGAGGGCTGGGTAAAACGCGCGGAGGGCTTTTTGAGCAACCTCTGGAGCTATGTCACTTACGAGGCGGCGGAGGATGGGCAGACGGTTGACATCCTGATTCTGTCCAACGCGAAGGACGGCATGGTCGCTATCTACGGCAGCAATCTGCGCGTGGAACGCAAGCCGCTGGCCATCGGGGACGACTACGGCGATGTGAAATTCGCGGTGCTTGGCCGGTACGCCGAACGCATATGGGGGACGGGAGCGCCGGGATATCCGGACAACGTGTTTTACTCCCGCCCCTATGATCCGTTTGACTGGACCGATGTGCCCGAAACCCCACAGATGGGCGGCGGCGTGATCGGCCAGCCGACGTGGGACGGAGAATCGTTTATCGCGCTTCAGACGTTTGGCGGATACCTGCTGGCGATCAAGCCGTCGACCGTGTTTGAAATCCGCGGCACCGATCCGTCGAGTTTTACGATCAGCGAGGCATACGGCACAGACGGGCCCGTTGAGGAACGGACGATCTGCACGGACAGAATGAGCATGTTCTTTCTCGCCCAGGGCGGACTGGGCCTCTATGACGGCTCGACGCTTCGGCTCGTCAGCCGCGATGCGCTCTATGAGATGATGCGCATGCGCATGGACGGCACACAGGCGTTGGCGACGGCGTGCGTTTCCGGGCATGTGTACTATCTGGCGCTGTGCATCAAGAACCGTGAGAGCGATGTGCTCAGTGAGAACAACGCGGTCATCGAATATGACACGGAACGCGGAACATTCATGATCCGCACGGGCATCCGGGTCAAAGACTTCTTCGCGGTGGGCGATCGGGTGTATTACACCGATGCGGGCAACCCGTATGAGGTGATGCGATACAACGATCCCAAGGCGATGGGCTATCTCAACACGGCGATGGAATGCCTGTGGGAGACGCCATGGCTTGATCTGGGCAAGGCGCACAAGAAGCGAGATTTTGTGCTGCGCTTTACCGCGGATGCCGACGAAGACGATGTGCCGGTCGAGCTGACGATCGTGACGGATAAGCGCGAGAAGACGCGCACGGTGATGATCGGCAGGCAGCGGAAGGATTACCGGGTTAAAATCCAGCAGAGCGGGCTGCGTGTGCGGCTTCGCATCGTGAGCCGGGCGCGGGCGGCCGGATGGAGGATCTACGGCGGGGTGCAGGTGGAGTACACGCTCGATGAAGCGTGAGGGGGAATGCATATGGCATACAAGCAGCCTAAGGTGCCGCAGTGCGGCGCGGATGTGCAGGCACACATGCGGGAGCTGAACCTGTTCCTGCGGGACGACTGCATGGCGAGCTGGAACGCGGACAGGAAAAAGGATGAGGAAATCGCGGCGATCAAGCGCAGGCTTGACGCGCTGGAGGGAAAGGAGGCGTAGAAAATGGCGAAAAAAACCGTGACGGAGACGAGTTCGTCGAGCCATTCGGAAAGTGAGTCTCACAGCGAAAGCCAGAGCCAGAGCGTGAGCCAAAGCCAGAGCCAGAGTGAGAGCACGAGCCTGGGCACCAGCCACAGCAGCAGCCAGAGCG
>JAUNJB010000064.1 GCA_030535375.1 Clostridia bacterium
TTTGTTATTGTGAGTGCTTGCTCTATGGGGAGCGGTTCAGATTGATCCCGACGGCCCCTTTATTCTTGATGGGGAAAAAGAACGCAATGACGGAAAACGGGATGAGCTTATGATGACGTCTTTTGTTGGCAGGCGGATCATCCCCGGATGCGCGGCGCCGCGGCATGACGCGCAGCAGGGCAGCAGGATTGAGAAGCGGTATCGTCCCGTCACGAAAAAGTCGTTGCCGCCCGTAGAAAGCGATGTCGGCCTGCGGCGGCCTGGGAAAAAATCAGCCCATGTCCTTGGCGACTGCGACGAGATATGTGTAGATTTGCAGACGGTATTTCTCGTACAGGCCCAGATCGATGTACAGCTGCTTGTAATATGGGAAGAGAGAGGCTTTCGTTGTCAGTACGCGCGCGGGCGAGACGGAGGCGGAGAGCGAGTGCTTGCGCTGGCGGGCATAGTAGTATACCGGCGTCCGCATGGAATAGAAGCTCTCGGCGTAGCGGATGTACTCGAGATTGAAGAGCATATCCTCCGACCAGGCGAATTCCTCGTTGCAGCGGATGTTGTGCTCGATGATGATATCCCGGCGGTAGAGCTTGTTCCACATCACGCCGTAATAGAAGCTGGCGGGCTCCTCCATCAGATGACGGGCAAACTGGGGCTTGTCCATGCGCGTGTCGGGCGGGAGAAAGCCGTAAACCGTGACCTTGCCGTCATGGGAGACGGAGCAGTAGTGGCTGATGAGCAGATCGCAGGCGTTTTCCTCCATGGCCTCCACCATCAGCCGCGTGGCATTCAGATCGAGATAGTCGTCCGAATCGACGAATTGCAGATACTTGCCTGTGGCGCGTTCGATGGCGATATTGCGCGTGCCGGAGACGCCGGAGTTTTTCTTGTCGATGATGATGATGCGCGGGTCCATGCGGGCGTACATGCGGCAGATTTCCAGGCTGGAGTCGCTCGAACCGTCGTTGACCAGCAGGATCTCCAGCTTTTTATATTTCTGGCGCTTGATGCTCTCCAGGCAGGGAACGAGATTGAGCGCCGAGTTGTAGATTGGCACGATGAGAGAGACGAGAGGATAGTCCATAGCGGTTTCCTCCTATGTCGCATTTTTTCCATTATAGCATACCGGCGCAAAAAGGGAAAGCCTATTCGCCGTGATGGACGGTTTTGCAGACGGACGGCGCCGCGCATGCACGATGCGTGCGGGAGGGCGCGGAATTCCGGCGAAATTGCGTCAATTTGGCGGAAATCTGTTTGACAAATGCAGACGGTGGGAGTATCATATAGGACGGCATGCAAGGGAATAAAAAGGAGCCGGAATCATGGAAAATATTGCGTATTACAACGGGAAAATCTCTTCGATTGAGGAGATGATGATCCCGATGAACGAACGCAGCAGCTACTTTGGAGACGGTGTATACGATGCCATGTTCACCGTCAATCACGTGCCGCTCGCGCTGGACGATCATCTGCGCCGCTTTTACCGGTCCGCCAAACGGATCGACATCGATATTCCGATGCCCTTTGACGAGCTGCGCGAACTGGTGCTCGATTTCTGCCGGCGGATCGACAGCCCGGACGCCATGGCCTATGTGCAGGCGACGCGCGGCGTGGGCATGCGCGGCCACGCTTATCGCTTCGCGGGCGGCAGGCCCAGCCTGTGGGTGTGGGTCAAGCCGGATGCGCTTGACCCCATGGACAGGGCATACAAGTGCATCACCATGGAGGACACGCGCTTTTTGCACTGCGACATCAAGACGATCAACCTGCTGCCCAGCGTCATCTACACGCAGCGGGCGGAGGAGGCGGGCTGCGATGAAACCATCCTTCATCGCGGTGACCGTGTGACGGAATGCGCGCACTCCAATGTGCATATTTTAAAGGATGGCGTATTCAGAACCGCGCCGTGCGACAACCTGATCCTGCCGGGCATCACGCGCGCGCACCGCATCGCGCAGTGCCGCGAGATGGGCATTCCGGTGGTGGAGGAGCCGTTTACGCTCACGGAGCTGATGGATGCGGACGAGGTCTTCTTCACCAGCGCGAGCGCGCTGTGCTGCCGTGTGCGCGAGATCGATGGCAGGCCCGTCGGCGGGCGCGCGCCGGAGCTGATCCGAAGGATTCAGGCGGCGGCCTGGCGTGAGGCGCTTGAGGAAGCAAACGGCCAAAGATGGGAATGACACGCCCTGCGGGGCTTAGAAAGGCGGCATGATTATGCAGAACATCGCGTATTACAACGGAAAAACGGCCCCCATCGAAGAGATGATGGTGCCGATGAATGACCGCGCCTGCTACTTTGGCGACGGCGTATATGACGCAACCTGCGTCGTGAATCACGTGCCGATGGCCTTTGACGACCATATCGACCGCATTTACCGCAGCGCCAAGCTGATTGACATCGATATCCCGATGGAGAAGGCGGAGATGAAGCGCGTTCTGCAGGGGCTCGTCGATCAGGTGGAGGGCGATGTGCTCTTCCTCTACTGGCAGGTGACGCGCGGTGTGGGCATGCGCAGCCATCCGTACGCGGGCGCGGGGGAGAAGCCGAGCATCTGGGCGTTTGTGCGCCCGAGCGCCATGCGCGATCCGTTCGGAGCGTATCGCTGCATCACCCTGGAGGACACGCGCTTTTTGCACTGCAACATCAAGACGATCAACCTGCTGCCCGCCGTCATGGCGAACCAGAAGGCGGACGCGGCCGGCTGCGATGAGGCCATCTTCCACCGCGGCGAGCGCGTGACGGAGTGCTCTCACTCCAATGTGCACATCATCAAGGACGGCGTATTGAAGACCGCGCCGTGCGATAACCTGATCCTGCCGGGCATCACGCGGGCGCATATTCTGGCGATCTGCGGGAAGCTGGGCATTCCGGTGGTGGAGGAGCCGTTTACGCTCACGGAGCTGATGGATGCGGACGAGGTATTCTTTTCCAGCTCCAGCGCGCTGACCTGCCGGATCAGGGAGATCGACGGAAAGCCGGTCGGCATGAAGGATGAGAAGACCTTCGGCGCGATCCGCGATGCCTATCAGCGGGAAATGAAGGCCGAGTGCGGCGTGGAATAATGCAGAAAGGGCGCGGTGTCATCCGCGCCCCGTTGCATTCTTGAGAGCGAGCAGCAGCAGCCCGTCGCTGGAGGTGAGCTGCGTGTTTGAAAGGGAAAACGCGCCCTCACAGCAAAGGCGCATCGCCGCTACGCGCACGAGCGAGGCGAGCAGCTGCGTCAGACGCAGATAGCTGCTGTCCGTCTGGCGGCGCGGGGAGCCGTTTTCGCCGTAGAGCGCGTAGACCTCATAGCGATAGCGCGCGCTCAGCTGATCCGCGAGCCGGTCGGCCAGCTGCGGCGCGCGAAAGGAGTAAAACTCCAGCAGCCTCTGCACCTCGCCGATGTCGGCAAGCACCTGGCTGACGCAGGCATCATTTGAATAGGCATCTAGCAGTGCGATGATCTGCTCGCATTCCGTGGATGTTTCGCTTCTGGCAATCAAGGGCAGCCCTCCTCCATGGGGATTTTGCCTCATATTTATGAGCGCGCGGCGCGCAAAAGAACGCGGGAGCGGATGCGAATTAGACAGAAAACAGGGGATAAAAACATGTTTATTGGAATAAATGGTCATTTGCCGCGCTGCGCACGCCCGCAGGAGAAGCTACATATTATGGTTTCGTCAAAATTGGCGTATTTCCGTTGACAAGGTCAATGTATAAGATTAAAATAAACTGTCAAACCAGCAGAACTCGTGCCGGGTTTTTGTTGCGCCCGTCACGGCAGGCTGGGAAGCTTTCCGATGAAAATGGAGGGTTTGCATGTTCGTCATGTATTTTGCGCTGTGGGTGATTCTCAATGGGAAATGGACCCTGGAAATCGGCGCGTTCGGCGTGGTATTCGCCGCGCTGCTGTATGCCTTCTCTTGCCGTTTCATGGGCTACAGCGTGAAGACGGACCTCGCGCTGGTGCGGGGGCTGTTTTCGGCCGTTCGCTATGGGGTGCTGCTGCTTCGGGAGATCGTCAAGGCCAATCTGGCCGTGATGAGGATGATCCTGAACAGGGGCTTTGAGCCTAAGCCGCAGCTGGTGAAGTTCCATAGCGGGCTTGAGAAGGAGCGCCATCGCGTTGTGCTGGCCAATTCCATCACGCTGACGCCGGGCACGATCACCTGCCAGCTCGAAGGGGACAACTACGTGGTGCACTGCCTGGATGAGTCGCTGGTCGACGGCCTGGACGACGGGGCGTTTGTGACGGCGCTTTCTGCGATGGAGGAGAAGCGGGAGCACGGGACGCAGACGCCCGCGGATGAGCAGGGGGAGGAAGAAAGCGATGAGCATTGAGACTTGTTATCGGGCGCTGTCCGCGCTTGCGATGGGCGTGCTCGTGACTTTGGCGATTCTGTGCCTTGTGCGCTGCATCAAGGGGCCGCGGGTGTCGGATCGCGTGCTGGCGGTGAACATGGTCGGCGCGCTGACGATCATCATGGTCGTCGTGTTTGCGGTGCTGCTGGGGGAGGGATACCTGGCGGATATCGCGCTGATCTATGCGATGATCAGCTTCCTGGCGGTGGTGGTGCTCAGCAAGGTGTACATGGGCATTTACCGCGAGCGCAAGCATGAGGAGGCCTGCCTGCGGGAGATGGAGAAGGAGGAGAACGTCAAGTGATTGCCTGGATTCGCTTTTTGCTTACGGCGGTCTTTGTGCTGGCGGGGTTGGCGGTGTGCTGCATCGGCGTGTACGGCGTGTACCGCTTCAATTATGCCGCCAACCGGATGCATGCCTCCGCGCTCAACGATACGCTGGGCATCGGGCTTTGCCTGGTGGGCTTTGCGATCAGCGCGCCGGATGCGTTTACGGCGGTGAAGATTCTGCTGGTGGTGGTGTTCTACTATCTGAGCGCGCCGGTTGCCAGCCATCTCCTGTGCCGACTGGAGATCGAGACGAACGAGCAGCGGGATGCGTACATGAACGTGCACGAATGGACGCTTGCGCAGGAGCGCGCGGCCGCGCAGGCCGGGGCGCCCGTGCAGGAGGAAGCGCCGGAGCCTGCCGCCTGTGCGGATGAAGACGGGGCGCAGGCCGCTCAAGAGGAAGAGCCCGGGCAGGATGCCCCGGCGGACGAGACGGAGGAGGCGAAGCGGCCATGACGGTGATTATTCAGCTGATGCTGGTGTTTCTGATCGTCTGTGCCATCGCGGTCTGCGTGACGCGCGATCTGCTGACCAGCGTCATCATCTACATGTCGTACTCGATGATCATGTCGATCATCTGGATCACGCTTGAATCGCCCGATCTGGCGATTACGGAGGCGGCGGTCGGCGCGGGCATCACGAGCCTGCTGTTTTTCCTGACGCTCAAGAAGATTCACGCGATCGATGCGCGCAACGAGGTGCGCCGGGAGCATGCCCGCCGCATGAGTGAGGGCGAGCAGGGAGGTGAGCCGGATGAGGAATAAGTGGATTGCCCGCGTGAAGGGCTGGCTGGACGCGGAGGACAGCGGTCTGGAGCGCAGCATGGCGGCCTCCCAGCAGCAGCCCGCCGCCATGGACAGTGATGAGGCCGATGCCGCGCTGCTGGCGTGGCTGGCTGAGGAGCGCGAACGGCAGCACGATGTGGCCAGCCGGCTCCATGACTGGCACGAGCGCAAGGGTTCCCGCGCGATACACATGCTGTACTGCCTGCTTTGCGTGCTGATCTGCACGACGCTGATCGTGCTGCTGCTTTATACGGTATCCACCCTGCCGTCGTTCGGCAGCGCGGATCACCCGATTAACAACGAGGTCTCCGCCCGCTACATCGAGAGCGGCCTTCAGGAGACGGGCGCTGTCAACATCGTGACCGGTATGATCCTTGACTACCGTGCGTTTGATACGCTGGGCGAGTCGAGCGTGCTGTTTACGGCGGCGATGGTCGTGCTGTTCCTGCTGCGGATGGACGCGAAATCCGAGGGATACAGCCCGCTGGCCCGCGCGATGCGCGAGCGCCTGCACTCGGATACGTATTATGAGCCGCACAACGACGTGATTTTGCAGAGAACCGCGGTGATTCTGGTGCCCATCGTGCTGCTGCTGGGCATCTATGTGGTTCTGAATGGGCATTTGTCGCCGGGCGGCGGCTTCTCGGGCGGCGCAATTATGGGCGCGGCGCTGATGCTCTATGTCACGGCGTTCGGCTTTGACAGCATCCGCCGGTTCTTTACCTACAAGACCTACCAGCGCGTCGTGCTGTGCGCGCTGCTCACGTACGCGCTGAGCAAGTGCTATTCGTTTTACACCGGCGCCAATGGCATCCACAGCGTCATCCCGCTGGGCACGCCGGGCGCGATCCTCTCCAGCGGCCTGATCCTGGTGCTCAATATCTGCGTGGGCCTGATCGTCACCTGCACGATGTACGCTTTCTATGCGGTGTTCAGGAAAGGAGAGCTGTGAGATGCGTCTGTTTGTCAACTATGAGGAGACGGCAGCCGTCATCCTCTTCTGCATCGGCTTTACCACGATGATGCTCCATAAAAACCTGATCAAGAAGATCATCGGTATGGATATCATGGACACCGCGGTCTATCTCTTCCTGGCCAGCCAGGGGTATATCGAGGGCCGCACCGCGCCGATCGTGGTGAACGGCGTCCAGTCCGTGGAGGCGTACATCAATCCGATCCCGGCGGGCCTGGTGCTCACGGGCATCGTCGTCTCGGTCAGCGTGTCGGCGCTCATGCTTGCGTTGTCCGTGCGGCTGTACTATCGGTATCACACACTCAACCTCGACGAGATCATCGCCATGGCTGGAAAGGAGGAGGTTTGAGTGCAGTTCGTTCAGAACTTTCCCTTCTTCTGCATTCTGCTGACGCTGATGTGCGCCGTGATCACCTCCGTGCTCAAGGGGCGCGCGGCGCGGCGGATGACGCTGTTTGTGATTCTGATCGTCTCGGCGATGAACGCCGCGGTCATGGCGTATACGCTGCGCACGGGCGAGAGCTACGTCTACATGATGGGTCACTTCCCCGCGCCGTGGGGCAACGAGATCCGCGTGGGCGTACTGGAAACCGTGACGATGATGATCTTCTGCTTCGTCATCCTGTTCTCGTTTCTGGGCGGCCTGCCGCGCAGCGTGCGCCAGATTGAATCGACCAAGTACAATATCTACTGCATTCTGGTCGATCTGACGCTCCTGTCCCTGCTGGCGCTGGTGTACACCAACGACTTGTTTACCGCTTACGTGTTCATCGAGATCAACACAATCGCGGCGGCCGGCCTGGTGATGATGCGCCAGAACGGCGCCAGCCTGGTGGCGGGCGTGCGGTACATGATCATGAATCTGCTGGGCTCCAGCCTCTTCCTCATCGGCATCGTGCTGCTGTATACGGTGACCGGACACCTGCTGATGAGCAACATTCAGGAGAGCGTTGCGCAGCTGGCGGCGACCGGACAATATCACGTGCCGCTGACGGTGGTGTTGGCGCTGATGAGCGTCGGCCTGGCGATGAAGAGCGCGCTTTTCCCGTTCTCCACATGGCTCCCGGGCGCGTACTCCAATTCCACGCCCACGGCCTCGGCCATCCTTTCGAGTATCGTCTCAAAGGGCTACATCTTCCTGCTGGTGAAGGTTTATGTCCGCGTGATCGGCTTTGAAGTCGTGCGCGAGCTGGGCATCTTTGACATTCTGTTCGTGTTCGGCGCGATCGGCATGATTATGGGCTCGGTGAACGCCGTGCGCGCCAAAACGACCCGAATGATGGTGGCCTATTCGTCTGTGGCGCAGATCGGCTACATTTTCACGGCGCTGGGCCTCGGCAGCGAGGCGGGCGTGATCTGCGCGCTGTGGCATCTGGTCGCGCACGCGGCGACCAAGTCGATGCTCTTCATCTCCGGCTCGGAACTCGATGAGACGTCCGGCGGCACGCATCTGCGCGGCGACCTGCGCGGCGGATTTTACCGCAGCCCGCTGGCGGCGGCAGCATTCTCGCTGGGCGCGGTCAATCTGGTGGGCATCCCGCTGCTCTCCGTTTTCATCACCAAGGTGACGATGGCGCAGGCGGCGATTGGCGTGGGCGGGCGCCACGCGGCTATTGCGCTGGCGTGTCTGGCCGTCTCCACGCTGCTCAACGCCATGTACTTCCTGAGCACGGTGCTCGATCTGTTCACGCCGCGCAGGGACGCTTCCGGCGCGAAGGCGACTTTGGCCCGCGTGAAGCCGAACGGCCTGGTGACGCTGAGCCTTGTCGGCTTCATGGCGCTCAACCTGCTGATGGGCTTCTTCGCGCAGGGCATTCTCACGGCGATTGCGCAGGGCCTTGCGCGCTTTGCATAAGGGATAGAGGAGGAAAACGGTCGTGAATGTGTTTTTGATTCTTGCAATTTTCTGGCCGGCGCTCGCGGGCGTCGCCGTGTGGTTTCTGCCGGCGGCGAAGGAAAACCGCGCCCTGCGCGCCAAGCTGAATTGTGGCGCGCTGGGGCTGGAGCTGCTCGGCGTCATCGCGCTGTGCTTCGCGCAGGGGCATGAGGTGACGCTGCTGTCCATGACGCCGACGCTTCACATCTTCCTGCGCATCGACGCGATCGGCTCCATCTTCGCGGTGCTGATGTGCTCCATGTGGCTGCTGGCCGCCGTATTCGCGCTGGAATACCTGGGGCATGACGCGCATGAGCGCTCCTTCCAGGCATTCTACATGACGGTGCTTTCTGCGCTGGTGGGCCAGTGCTATTCCGGCTCGATGGTGACGCTCTACGTCTTCTATGAGCTGATGACGCTGCTCTCCGTGCCGCTGGTTGTGCACGAGCGCACGCCGCAGGCGGTGGCCGCGGGCGTCAAGTATCTGATCTATTCGATCTTCGGCGCGATGCTGGGCCTGCTGGGCATCTTCTTCTTCAATTACTATCTGGGTACGGTCACCTTCGTGCCGGGCGGCGTGGCATCGGCCCTGGGCGCGCCGCAGGGCGGGCTGCTGGCCATCACGTTCCTGGTGATCCTGGGCTTCGGCACCAAGGCGGGCATGTTCCCGATGCATGGCTGGCTGCCTACGGCGCACCCGGTCGCGCCGGCCCCGGCCTCCGCGGTGCTCTCCGGCGTGATCACCAAGGCGGGCGTGCTGGCTGTGCTGCGCGTCGTGTATTACCTGGTGGGCGCGGATACGCTGCGCGGCACCTGGGTGCAGACGGCGTTCATGACGCTGGCGCTGATCACGGTATTTATGGGCTCCATGCTGGCCTATCGCGAGCCGCTGCTCAAGAAGAGGCTCGCCTACTCCACCGTATCCCAGGTGAGCTACGTGCTCTTTGGCCTGTCCTGCATGGTGCCGGCGGCATTCTCCGGCGCGATTTTGCACGTGGTGGCGCACTCGACGATCAAGGATGCGCTGTTCCTGTGCGCGGGCGCCATCATTCATCAGACCGGCAAGACCTATGTGCGCGACCTGCGCGGCATCGGCAAGCAGATGCCCATCACCGTTTGGTGCTGGACCATCGCGTCCCTCGGCCTGATCGGCATTCCGCCGACGGGAGGCTTTGTGAGCAAATGGCAGCTGGCCACCGGCTCCCTGGCCAGCGGGATGGGCGCCTTTTCCGTGATCGGCCCGATTGTGCTGATCATCTCCGCGCTGCTGACGGCGGCCTATCTGCTGCCCGTGACGATCAACGGCTTCTTCCCCGGCAGCGATTTTGACTATGCCTCCCTTGAAAACAGGGAGGGCGGCAGGCTGATGACGGTGCCGATGATTGTGCTGGCTGCGGGCGTGGTGCTCGTGGGCATTCTGGCGCAGCCGCTGATGAACG
This sequence comes from Clostridia bacterium, assembly GCA_030535375.1. Lineage (GTDB taxonomy): Bacteria > Bacillota > Clostridia > Christensenellales > Aristaeellaceae > Ventricola. The sequence continues at coordinate 9,746 of JAUNJB010000064.1, forward strand.
TCATCGCGACTGCGGCCTCGGCCGTGCTGTAAGGAGAGGATGATATGCTGAACCTTGCGGTTTTTCTGCCGATCGTAACCGGTTTGCTGCTGCTGGCGGCAAGGCCCAAGTCCCGCGCCGTGCGGGAGGTGCTGGTCGAGGGCGTGACGGTCGTGACGTCCCTGATCGTGCTCGGGTGCCTGGTTTTCCGCAGCGCGGAGCCGACGATCGCATTCCATCTGCTCGATAATCTGCCCATCGCGTTCATGATCGACGGCGTGGGCAGCGTCTTCACCGCCATCGTCGCTTTCCTCTGGCCGCTGGCTACGCTCTATGGCTTTGAGTACATGGAGCATGAGGGCGGGGAGAACCACTTCTTTGCGCTGTATACGATCACCTACGGCGTGACGCTGGGCATCTCCACGGCGGCGAACCTGATGACGATGTATCTGTTCTACGAATTCCTGACCGTATCCACGATCTCGCTGGTGATGCACGGCACGGGCAAAAAATCCGTGGAAGCGGGTCATCAGTATATGATGTACTCCTTCTTTGGCGCGGCGCTTGCGTTCATCGGCGTCATGCTGGTGACGGTATACGGGAATGGCGGCATGTTTGCCATGGGCGGCGTGCTGGGCGAGGCATTTGCCGCGGAGCATCCGCTGATGCTCCAGCTCGGCTATCTGTGTGCGTTCCTTGGCTTTGGCGTCAAGGCGGCGATTTTCCCGATGCACGCGTGGCTGCCCTCGGCTTCCGTTGCGCCTACGCCGGTCACGGCGCTGCTGCACGCGGTGGCCGTCGTCAAGGCGGGCGTATTCGGCATCATCCGTGTGACGTACTTCAGCTTCGGCGCGCAGCTTCTGCGCGGCACGCACGCGCAGTCCGCGGCGATCCTGCTGGCCTCGATCACCATCGTGTACGGCTCGACGATGGCGGTGAAGGAGCATCACTTCAAGCGCCGCCTGGCGTATTCCACGATCTCCAATCTGTCCTACATCGTGCTGGCCGCGAGCCTGATGACGACGGACGGCCTGGTTGCCGGGCTTTCGCACATGCTCTTTCACGCGCTGATCAAGATCACGCTGTTCTTCTGCGCGGGCGCAGTGCTGGTGAAGACCGAGCGCACGCAGGTGGAGAGCCTGCGCGGCCTCTACCGCGTGATGCCGTTCACCTGCGCGGTATACACGGTCGGCGCGCTGGCGCTGATGGGCACGCCGCTGCTGCCGGGCTTTGTGAGCAAGTGGCTGATCGGCTCGGCGGTATTCGCCAGCCGGTCCGAGATGATCGGCGGGCTGCCGGTCGCATGGATCGGCCTGTTCGCGATCCTGATCTCCGCGGTGCTGACGGCCATCTACCTGATGAGCGTGTCGTTTGCGATGTACTTCAGGCCGCTTGAGGAGGACGAAAGCGTGCGGGCCGGCAGAAGCTGCGATCCCACCTGGCGGATGAAGCTTCCGTTTGCGGTCCTGACTGCGGCGATTGTGCTGTGTGGCCTGTTTTCCAATGACGTGGTGACCTGGCTGACGACGGCTGTCGCCGGCGTGATGTGAGGGGAGGGTGTGAGATGTTGCTTGCGTTTCTCGTCTTTTTCCCGATGATCGCCGCGGTGGTCTCCTACCTTGTGGGACGCAAAAACAAGGGCCTGCGCGATGTGATTGTGATCCTCTCGTGCCTGATCACGCTGCTGGCGGCGGGCGTCGCGGTGGCCGGTGTCATCGCCGGGCGCGCGATTTCGCTTGCGATTCCGGGCTTCTGCGGCAGGGGCCTCTCGTTTGCGCTGGACGGCTTCCGCGCGCTGTATGCGCTGGTCGGCGCGGTGATGTGGCTGGCGACGTCCATGCTCTCCAGGGAGTATTTCGCGAATCACTACCGCAACCGGAACCGTTATTACTTCTTTTACCTGATGACCCTGGGCGCGACGCTGGGCGTGTTCCTCTCGGATGATCTGTTCACCACGTTCGTCTTCTTTGAGATCATGTCCTTCACGTCCTACACGTGGGTGGCCCATGATGAGACGCCGGGCGCGCTGCGCGCCGCCGAGACGTACCTGGCCGTCGCCATTATCGGCGGCATGGTGATGCTGATGGGGCTGTTCCTGCTTGACAGCACGCTGGGCACGCTAAAAATCGGTGACCTGTATGACGCAGCCGCGGCATGCGGCAGAAAGGGCGTCATTTGGGCGGCGAGCCTGTGCATTCTCTTCGGCTTCGGCGCGAAGGCAGGCATGTTCCCGCTGCATATCTGGCTGCCCAAGGCGCACCCGGTGGCCCCGGCCCCGGCGAGCGCGCTGCTCTCCGGCATCCTGACCAAGTCGGGCATCTTCGGCGTGATCGTCGTATCCGCGAACATATTCAGAAACGACAAGACCTGGGGCAACCTGATTCTCGTGCTGGGGCTGATTACGATGCTCGGCGGCGCGGTGCTGGCCGTGTTCTCCGTCAATCTCAAGCGCACGCTGGCATGCTCCTCGATGTCCCAGATCGGATTCATCCTCACCGGCATCGCCATGAGCTGCCTGCTGGGGGAGGAAAACGCATTGGCTGTGCGCGGCGCATTGCTGTACATGGTCAATCACTCGCTGTTTAAGCTGATCCTGTTCATGGCCGCCGGCGTGGTGTACATGAACCTGCACAAGCTGAATCTGAACGATGTGCGCGGCTTCGGCCGCAGAAAGCCTCTGCTCCATTTCGCGTTCCTGATGGGTGCGGTGGGCCTGATGGGTGTGCCGTTGTTCTCTGGCTACGTGTCCAAGACACTGATCCACGAGGGCATCGTCGAATATGTGGAGCTTCTGGTGGAGGAGGGGACGCTGGCGCTGTCCTACAAGGCGGCGGAGTGGATTTACCTGTTCTCCGGCGGCCTGACCAGCGCGTATATGATCAAGCTCTACATCTGCCTGTTCTGGCAGAAGCACCCGACCGAGCAGATTTATTATGACGCGAGGAAGCGCTATATGTCGCCGCTCTCCGCGCTGGCCCTGACGGCGAGCGCGCTGCTGGTGCCGCTGCTTGGCGTTCGGCCAAATTTGACGATGGACGCCCTCGCGGACTTTGGCGGGGCCTTCCTGCACGCGGCCGTTCCCGCGCATGCCGTGCACTACTTTTCGCTGACGAACCTCAAGGGCGCGGGCATTTCCCTGGCCATCGGCCTGATCGTCTACCTGGCGGTGATTCGCCCGATGCTCACGCATAAGGAGGCGGATGGCTCGCGCACGTACCTCGATCTGTGGCCCGCATGGCTGGACATTGAGGAGCGCGCATATCGTCCGGCGATTGGCGCGCTGCTCTCGGGCGGCGGGGCGCTGGCTTCCCTGTGCAGCGAGGACACGCTTGAAGGACGTATTTACCGTCCGCTCATCCGCGTGCTGGTGACGGTGGGATCGGTGGCGAGCAAGACGCTTGGCAGCCTGACGGACGCCGTGGCTTACCTGATCGGCCATACCGTGCTGGCGATGCGCCGGCGCGTGCAGCGCGTTCGCGTGGGCAACCGCGTGACGGACGCCGTGGGGCGCGCCGTCGACGGCATGGCGGACGAACTCAACCATACCGTGCTGCGCGGTCATCCGGTGCAGCATCATGCCACCGGTTCCCTGGCCGGCCGGTGGGACGGCATCGTCGACGCGCTGCGCCAAACGACGCACACGATGAGCTACGGCCTGCTGCTCTTTGGCCTGGGCCTGTGTGCGACGCTGATTTATCTGCTGATTCACTGACAAAATACGCGGGAGGAGCTGTCGGGATAAGAATGATCCTGACAGCTCCTCTTTTTTGCTTTATAGGAAATTGCGTAAAAACCGGGCGCGTTCGCCGTAATCGGGCGATTTGCAGCGGTTTTCGGAAGGGGGAAGCGGCTTGAGAGGGGCCGCGATGTTCCTTTTCTCTGCGTTCGGTGAATATGTACATCACCGGGCTATAAAATCAGATGAATAAGCGATTGACAGCGTGCTGTGTATACAGTACAATATACATTTGCGAAGTTATGATATGGGGCGTGCCCCGATGCGAAAGAGAGGATTTGCCATGGAGAGACAACAGGAAATCAAAGAGAACAAAATGGGCGTGATGCCGGTCGGCAAGTTGCTTTTGAACATGAGCCTGCCGATGATGATTTCCATGCTGGTGATGGCACTGTACAATGTGGTGGACTCCATGTTCGTATCGCGCATCAGCGAGAACGCGCTGACCGCGCTGAGCATGGCCTTCCCGGTGCAGAACCTGATGGTCGCCGTGGCGGCGGGCCTGGGCGTGGGCCTCAATGCGGTGCTCTCCCGCGCGCTGGGCGCCAAGGAGCATGAGAATGTGCGCCGCGGTGCGACGAGCGGCTTGTTCATGCTGCTGGTTTGCGCGCTGGTGTTCATGCTCGGCGGAATGACCGTCGTTCGCGCGTACTTTGAGGCGCAGACGGACATCGGCGAGATCATCGAGTGCGGCGTGAGCTACACGAGCATCGTGACGATCGGTTCTCTCGGCCTGTTTATGCAGATCCTCTGCGAGCGCCTGTTCCAGAGCACGGGGCGCACCGTGCTGACGATGATCATCCAGGGTCTGGGCGCGATCATCAACATCATCCTCGATCCGATCATGATCTTCGGCTACTTCGGCATGCCGGCGATGGGTGTGGCCGGCGCGGCGCTGGCGACGATTATCGGCCAGTGGACCGCCGCCACGCTGGGCATGATCATGAACGCAAAGCTGAATAAGGAGGTCTCCCTGAGCCTCAGGGGCTTTTGTCTCCACTGGCCGACGATCAGGCGGATTTTGGCCATCGGCGTGCCGTCGGTGATCATGCAGTCGATCGGTTCGGTGATGACATTCGCGATGAATCAGATCCTCATCGCGTTTTCCTCGACGGCCGTGGCGGTGTTCGGCGTGTATTTCAAGCTTCAGAGCTTTGTGTTTATGCCGGTGTTCGGCCTGAACAATGGCACGGTGCCTATTGTCGCCTACAACTACGGCGCGCGCCGCCCCGACCGCATGACAAAGACGGTCAGGTATTCCATCACCGCGGCCATGAGCGTGATGATCGTGGGCACGCTGGTTTTCCACGCCATTCCGAATGTGCTGCTGGGCATCTTCGACGCTTCGGACGAGATGCTGCGCATCGGCGTACCGGCGCTGCGGATCATCTCGGTCAGCTTCCCGATTGCGGGCTTCTGCATCGGATGCGGATCGGTGTTCCAGGCGCTGGGATACAGCGTGTACTCCATGATCACATCGCTCGTGCGTCAGCTCGTCGTGCTGATCCCGTGCGCGTATCTGATCGGCAAAATCACGGGCAATGTGACGATGGTCTGGTGGGCGTTTGTCGCGGCGGAGCTGTTCTCGCTCATTCTGACGATCATCTTCTTCAGGCGCGTAAACAACAAGGTTATCAAGACCCTGTGAGGTGCGGCCGCATTTGAAAATACAATGGCTGTTCGGACGGCAGTTCATGCCCGTCTGGATGGCCGTTTTTCTTTGGCATTGCTCCCGCTTTTTTTGAAAAACGGGTCACATTTTGTTCGCGCTTCTCGTCTAATAGGCGAAAGGAAGGTGAGCCATCATGCAAAAGACCGGTCTGGCGCCGGATCGGATGGATAAGGCCAACGCATTCACGGCTCTGATGGAGAGGGAAGCCGACGGCGTGCTGCGCCTGTGCTACGTCATTTTACAGGACCGCATGCTTGCCGAGGACGTGATGCAGGATGTCTTCCTCAAGGCGTACCGCCATATGGATGAGCTGCGCGAGCCGAAGCACCAAAAGACGTGGCTGATGCGCATCGCGATCAACGCCTGCCGGGACATGCGAAGAAGCGCGTTTATGCGCCACGTCAATCGGGCTGTCTCTCTGGAGGAGCTGCCGCCGGCCGTGTGTGAATTTACCGAGGAGGACGACAGCATTCTGCGCGAGGTCATGCGCCTGGAGCCCAAGCATCGGGAGGTCATCCTGCTGTTCTACTATCAGGACATGCCCGCGGAGGCATGCGCCCGCGCGCTTAGAATCACACGCTCCGGCTTTTACAGAAGGCTGAAAAAGGCACAGTCGGCACTGAAACCAAGGCTTGAAAGGTGGGTTTTCGATGAATGAAAAACAAGCGATGAAGCGCGCCATCGATGCCCGGCTTTCCGGGCTTACCGTATCGCGCCAGCAGCGGGCCGATCTGCTGCTGCGCGCGCAGGAAGGAGAAAAACCTGTGAAGAAAAAGATTTCCGTATCCTTGATCGTGGCAGTGGCTCTGCTGATGCTGGCCGCCACAGCGTGCGCCGCGGCAGTTCGCTTTGGCATGCTCGATTACAAAAAGAATCAGGCCGGGAACGCTTCGTATATGGAGCGCATTCTCAGCCTGAACGAGACCTACGAAAATGATGACCTTTCCATTTCCGTCAACGACGCGGCATTTGACGGGGCGATATTTTCCGTCACCGTGGAGGTGCACCCGAAGGATGGCGGCGACAATCTGTTCATCTATCCGCAGGTGTCCGCGACGTGCGGCGGATTGCCGTGTGAGATCGCCTTTGCGGGATCTCAGGGAGCCGATTTTCATGTGGGATTTTTCAGCAGCGGGATCGACGGCGCATATGGCGCGGATTACGAGGTTGTGGGAATCCCCGCCGGCCCGATTACCTGGACGGTGGCTTTCAGCGTTCTCCGTCCAGAATATCCCGTCGAGCTGAATCCGATGCGGATTCCGGCGGATGACGATCCGAATCCCGACCCAGACGCACCCACCTACGAGGACTACATGGAGAGCTTTGCGCAGGGATGCCGCGATGGAGTGATCTATCTGGCGGAACCCCTTGCATCCATGGAGCTGTTTGAGGAAAATCTGCCCCGGCCGAAGGGGATCTCTGCCGAAACGTGGGAGGCGATGGAGATGGCCGAAAGGCTCGTCGCCAGCGGCGCGTTCTCCCTTGTCGGCATGCCCACCGCCGTTTTCACCATGGAAAGCGCAGATGTGCTGACGTGCGATCTCCCGATGACGATTGATCTGGACGAGGATTACGAGGTGACGCTGACATCGCTGACGGTGACATCCGCCTACATGGATTACAAGCTGAGTGTGCGCAGGAAAGAGGGCTATGGCAAGTCCGCCGCGCAGGAATATATCGACAATGACGGCGGCTGGACGTTCGCTGTGCTCATCCCGGATGGGGAGACCACGCCCTGCGCGGACGGCCTGGGCGTAAATGAGGAGGACGGCTCCGTGATCTGCGACGGCGCGGTTGAACTCAGCCATGCGGCGGATGAGGTGATTTTTGTGCCCTGCTGGGACCCCTCGCCGCAAAGCCAGGGCGCATTTCCATCCTCGCAGGTCTACCGTGCGCAGCGTCCGCTCACCGATGAGCAGGAACGCCTGATGTTTACGGTAAAGCTGCGGTAATCGCAAAAAACGTCGAGAATGCACGCCCACACATCTGATAAGATATCCCTCGCCGGACAGAAAACCGGTAAAAGGAGTGTGAAGCATGGATCGGGATGCGGTAGTGAAGCTTGCCCAGACCGAAGAAACTGAAGGCGAGAAGAGAGATGCCTTCCAACGTGTTTGACTGGCTGTAAAAGAGCGTGAATTGCAAGGAGTTGTCATGATAATTTCAAACATTCCGAGAAAGCAGTTTTGTAAGCAAATCAGGGCTTTTGAGCTTGGAACTCTAATTCCCTGCCAAGGGGTTTTCCGTTTTCTCCTGTCTACTTGAGGAACAATGTCATCAAGTTAATAGTTTTGGTACAGCTTTTCGTAAAAGAAAGTTGTACCTTTTACCAGTTATAGAAGGGGACATATCAATCAATATCGATAACAATGATTGAATATTTTTATTCCGATCTTAGCGAAGTCACAATTCAGAAGAGAAATATTTCTATTTTTTTCTATATATTTCACAAGCCAGATGGACATAATCCAAAACCTCTTGGGAGGAATTTTTCCTGTAAACCACACCGCATTCCTGTTTAAGATCAATCTTTAAATCGGATATGGTGCAACCATTGAGCATTCTGGCAAATGTGGAAGCAGTGATGACGACTTTGCCATCTTGCAGCGCATCATAGATCATATCCACGCGGCGTATGTTGCTGGTAATCACCTCTAACTGAGGCAGCAGCGTTTGCAGCTTTTTAAGATGTGAGGCATAATAATCCTGAAATTCCAGATAGTGGACGACTACCTGCCTGTTATGCAATGCTTCAGGCGTGATACTTCCCGGTGCATTGGCCTGAGGCATGATACAGAGGTAGGGCATGTTTAGCAGTCCTTTGTAGCGAAGTTCACCCTTTTTATAGCGCGGATGATAGAGTGTATCGCCTACATCGATCACATTTTGTGCAACAAGGGTTCCCTCCAGAGTATTTTTATGAAAGATCTTTTTGATCTGTACATCCGGATATTGTTGCTGATAAGCCGCCGTGACGGGATCAAGCATTACATGATAATCGATTTGCGATAGCCGAAGCCTTCGAGTTACCCCAGCCGTGCCGCGCGCATGGGATAACATATCTTTTTCCATATCAAGCAATTTGATAGAATCCTGATAAAATAATTCTCCTGCCGACGTCATTTGGATTCCCTGCTTGGAACGCACAAGAAGCAATGTGCCCAGTTCCTGTTCAATCTGGTTGATCTGGCGGATGATTGCCTGTTTGGAAACAAATAGAAACTCCTCTGCTTTTGTAAAGCTGCCACATTGCACTACCTTGACATAAGTCTTAATATAATCCGTATTCATGGTACGCTCCTTGTTACGCTCTGGTTGACACAATGTTAATTAATTTGAACTTCAAAATCAAGAGAATTTTTAATATAA
>JAUNJB010000065.1 GCA_030535375.1 Clostridia bacterium
GCTCGCGATCGCTTCCCGCGCCCGCCTGCGCTCGGCCGCCGTCATTTTTCCGGTGATCAGCCCACAGGTGACGCCAAGCGGGCCGAGCGTCTCCACCGCGCTTCTCATGTGCTGGCCGGCAAGGATTTCCGTGGGCGCCATCAGCGCGCCCTGCCCGCCCGATTTCGCGCACAGATACAGCGCGCAAAACGCGATCAGCGTCTTGCCGCAGCCCACATCGCCCTGTACCATGCGCGCCATCGCGCGGCTCTGGCGCAGATCATGGGCAATCTCGGATACCGCACGCTGCTGCGCGCCCGTCGGCGGGAAAGGCAGGCTTTCAAAAAACGCTTCGATCCACTGATCCTTTATATCAAGCGGCAGCGCCGCGCGCCTCTCACCGGCCGCTCCGGCCACCGCCGCCTGAAACAGCAGCAGCTCCTCAAACGCCAGACGCTCCTTGGCACGCGCAAGCGTCTCCATGCTCTGTGGAAAATGGGCCTCGCACAGCGCCTCTCGCTTGTCCATCAGGCCGCAGCGCTCCACCAGCGACGCGGGCAGATCGTCCGGCACATCGTATTCGCACAGCAGCAGACGCACCGCGTCGCGCAGCTGCTTTTGCCCCACGCCCGGAACGGGCGCATAGACGGGGATGATGCTCCCGGGCTCCTCAAGCGTCGGGTTGATGACAAACACGCCGTTCTTCTTGCGCACGGCGCGGCCGTAGAGCGTCACATGCTGCGTGTCAAACAGCCTGTCCTTCATCCAGGACTGATTGAACCACATGCAGCGGATTTTGCCGCACTCGTCCCCCACCGTCGCGGCCACCCACTGCATGCCGCGCACGCGATGAAGCGTGGGCTTTCCGACGATGAATCCCTCAAAGCACGCCTGTCTGCCGTCCGTCATCTGCGCAGGCGACAGCGGATGCGTCGTGTCTCTGTAGCCCGTGGGCAGCGTTTCCACCAGATCGCGGGCGCTCTTGATGCCGCGCTTCGCCAGCGCATCCAGACGCTTCGCGCCAAATCCCTTGATATCCGACAGTTCGCGCATGGTTCCTCCGTGAATCAATCATTCCATCTGCCCGAAAGGAAAAAACCGCGCCCATACAGGACGCGGCCGCAAAAAACTCACTCCGCAGAAATCAGGTAATAATACAGCGGCTGGCCGCCATACTGAACCTCCACGTCGAGATCGCCAAAGATCTCCGCAATCTCGCCGCCCAGCGCCTGGGCATCCTCTTCCTTGGTGTCCTGGCCATAGTAGACGGTGATCAGAGAATCGCCCTCCTCGACCACGTGGCGCACCAGCTCGATGGCGATATCATGGATATCCTGCCCGACGACCTCGATACGGCCGTTATGGATACCGATGATGTCGCCCTCCTTGATCTCCTTGTCCTCAAACACGGTATCGCGCACGGCAAAGGTGATCTGGCCGGTTTTGACCTGTTCGGCCGCCTGGGTCATCGCCTCGCGGTTCTCCTCGACGTTCACCTCCGAATTGAAGGCAATCACAGCGCCGATGCCCATGGCGACGTTCTTGGTCGGCAGCACGATGACATTGCGCTCGGAAAGCTCCGCCGCCTGCGACGCCGCGAGGATGACGTTGGAATTGTTGGGCAGCACGAACACGTTCTTCGCGCCCACGCCGCCGACGGCCTCCAGGATATCCTCGATGCTGGGATTCATGGTCTGTCCGCCCTCGACGATGTGATCCACGCCCAGATCGGTGAAGATGCCGGAGAAGCCCTCGCCCAGGGATACGGCCACCATGCCATATTCCTTGAGCTCGTCCTCCGCCTTGGCCGCTTCCTCCTCCATGCGCTTCTGCTCGGCGGCCTTCTGCGCCTCCTCCGCCTGCTTGAGGCGCTCGCGGCGCTCCTCCGCCATGTTGTCAATCTTGAGATTGACCAGCTCACCCAGCTCGCACGCGTATTGCAGCGCCTTGCCGGGGTCGTTGGTATGCACATGCACCTTGACCAGCGAGAAATCGCCCACGACGACCACGCAGTCGCCGATGCGCGTCAGGCGCGTGCGGAAGCGGTTGACATCGTCCTCCGTGACGCCGGGGTTCATCTCCTGAATGATGAACTCCGTGCAGTACTTAAACCTGATCTCCTCCAGGGCGTCGTGATCGTCCTCAAACTCAAAGGTGGCCGCATCGCCGATATTCGTCTGCGTCTCCTCAACCTTTTCGCCGTTGAACGCGGCGCGCCAGCCCTTGAGCACGGTGAGCAGGCCCTGTCCGCCGGAATCAACCACGCCAGCCTGCTTGAGCGCGGGCAGCATATCCGGCGTCTTCGCGAGGATCGATTCGCCGCTCTTGATCACCTTGTCAAGCAGGCCCTTGAGATTGTCGGGATGCTTGCTCACGTAGCGGGCAGAATCCTCCGCGATCACGCGGATAACCGTGAGAATGGTGCCCTCCTTGGGCTTCATCACCGCCTTGTACGCGGTATCCGCGCCAAACTTCAGGCCCTTGGCGAAGCACTGCGCGTCGATCTCCTGCGTTCCCTCGATGCCGCGGGCAAAGCCGCGCAGAATCTGGGAGAGGATGACGCCGGAGTTGCCGCGCGCGCCCTTGAGCGCGCCGCGCGCCGCCATGTCCGCCAGCCGGGACGCGCTTTGCACGTCCTGCGCCGCGATCTCCCTGACGGTGGATTTCATCGTCAGGGACATGTTGGTGCCCGTGTCGCCGTCCGGCACGGGGAATACGTTCAGCGCGTCAATCGCCTCACGATGATGTTCCAGCAGATTCGCTCCCGCGATGATCATCTCTTTCAGGAGCAATCCGTCTATCGTTTGCTGTGACAAAGAATTCGCCTCCAGTTTCGTCAGGGGATCAGACGCGGATACCCTCAACCGAAATATTTACTTTGCGCACTTTCGCGCCCGTCATGTTTTCGATCTTGTAGCACACCTGGGACTTGATGATCTTGCAAACCTCCACGATGGAGATGCCATACTCGACGATGATGAACAGATCGATGTCGATCCCATCGTCGGTGATGTTCACCTGCACACCCTTGGTCAGGTTCTCCCTTCCAAGCCACTCCACAAACCCATCCTTGGCGCGCTTTGAGGACATCGCGACAATGCCATAGCACTCCAGCGCAGCATAACCCGCCACCTTGAGCAGGACATCTTCACTGATCGTAATCTGACCGAGATCGTTGTTGATTCTGCACTCCATAAAAAACCCTCCTTGCGCAGGGTCATATCGACCCGAAATCTCAATGGATCATTTTACAGTATACAGGAAATTGCCCCGTTTTACAAGGATTCCTGAAAAAAATCTGTCCGATAATCGGTTTCACGGGACAAAATAGCCGCTCAAAACGGCCCATTATGATTTTATTCAAAACAAAATTCAAAAAACTCTTGTCAAAATCCGTCTGTGGTGCTAAAATAATCGTGTTATGACTGTTTACGCACCAGAAGGAGGTGTGATCATGGGAAAGATTTGTGAGGTCTGCCAGAAGGGCGCTATGAGCGGCCACAACGTCAGCCACTCCAACCGCAAGAGCAATCGCGTTTGGCTGCCGAACACCCAGCGTGTTCGCGTGACCGTCGGCGGCACCGTTCGTCACATGAACGTCTGCACGCGCTGCCTGCGCAGCGGCAAGGTCGAGCGCGCTCTGTAATTGCCGATAAAGCGTATAAAAACGCCTGATCCCGGTTATGCCGGAGTCAGGCGTTTTTTTGCCGTTTTGGGTTATGTATGCGCTACTCGCCCCTGCCCGCAAACAGCCGGATCAATCCGCGCAGAATCCTCGGCGCTTTAAAGCAGATCATCCTCACACTCACTGTCAATCCCTCCTCACATTCATCTGAGCAGCAGCAGGCCCGCCGCTGTCAGCACGACGCCCAGCGCAATCAGGAAAAACTGCATCGGCAAACACAAAAACACGATCAACACCCCTGCGATCACCAAGAGCATGCCCGCAAGCTGCCTGCCCTTTGCGCAACCACAACCGCTCACGCGCATCCCTCCTGTGCTCCATCCTATGCGCCGCGCCGCGCTTTTGTGCCTGCCCGCATCGGACGTTTTTCCTTCGCCGCAGGAACTCATCCGGCATGGGTGATGACCTCTCCGTCGGCCCTTCGGGCTGCCACCCTCCTTTCAGGAGAGGCTTAAATCGTACATATAAAAGGCTCCCATCAAAGGGGAGCCGGCACGGCGATAGCCGTGACTGAGGGGGCACAGGCTCGCTCTGTGCCGAAGGTTTGTTTTCCGGCACGCAAAAAGGCGCTTCAGAGCGTTTGCTCTGAAGCGCCTTTTCTGTTTGGCTTTACTTCATGACCTTCGGATAGGTGGTCACGCTCGCCTCGGATACCCACTGGGTCACGGCGGCATCATAGGCCGCATCCTGGGCGTCGGAGAGCATCTCATTGTAGATGGACTCCTTGATCTCGTCCGTGAACTCCACCGCACCGGACTCGATGTCCGTCGCATACTGGAGAATGTGATAGCCGTAGCTCGTCTTCACCAGCTCGGAGGAGACATCGCCCACATTCTCAAGCGCCATCGCCGCATCCTGGAATGCCTGCTCATAGATGCTCAGGCCATCGCAGACCAGGTATCCGCGGGTCTTGTTGGGCTCGGCGGTCATGCCCGTATCCTCGCCGTAGGTCTCAATCAGCGCATCGAAATCCTCGCCCGCCTGAACCTGCGCCAGCAGATCCTCCGCGGTCGGCAGGATCTCGGCAAAGGCCGCCTCGGTGACCTCGTCAAGCTGTGCCTGGGTCTCGTCTATAGTCGCCTGCGCCTGCTCAACCTGCTCGGTGAGCGCCGCAATCTGCTCCTCATGCGCGGCCAGGGTCTCCTCATCATATTCGGAGGTATCCTGCGCGTTCAGCTCATCAAGCTGCTCCTGTCCGTCATCCAGCGCGTTCTTGGCGGTGGTGAGCGTGCTGTTCAGCTCGTCGATCTCGCTCTGCTTCTCGTCAGAAATCTTGATCAGCAGGTTCTTCACGCCGCGATAGCCTTCCGGCACATAGTACACGGTCTGGCCGTTGTTCACAGCGGTCGCGTAGCTGGTCGGGGTCTCGTCATAGGTGGTCTTCTGCTTCTCGACCTTGCTGTCGAATTCCGCCTTCACCTGCTCGTCCGTCACCTCGACATCCTGAGCGGTATACTCGCGCAGCTTCTCGCTCTGCACGCTGGCCGTCTGGTTCTGCACGAAGTAATCGCGCGTATATCCGATGGTCGTCAGGTCATTGAGCAGCATCTCGTCAAGCTGCGCGTCGGTGATCGTCGCGACGGGCTCGGCGCTCTCCTGCGGCTCGGCCTCGTCCGGCGTCGCCTCATCGGCCGCCTCAGCCTCCTTGGCCAGGCGCTCCTGCTCCTCCTCGACGGTCTCCAGATCCGGATAGTTCTGGTAGCGGATCATCATCTTGTAGAACTCCAGCATGCTGTCGGCATAGGATTCCACGGCTTCCTGATCCTCTTCGCCCAGCGGGCTGATGCCCAGCTCTTCCATCTTATCCTCGATGACAAGGGACTCGATCATCTGCTCAAGCGCGGATTCGCCGTACGCGGCGATATCATCCTCAGTCAGCGACATCGTGATGCCGAAATACTGCTGATAATACTGCTGGTAGTAGCTCGCCAGGTAATCGCGATAAGCGGCCCACTCCGCCTTGGTGATTTCAGTATCGTTGACCTTCGCCACAACCTGCGCGCCGTCAAGCGCCTCGTCATATCCGATCAGGTTGCAGCCGGCGAGCATCAATACAGCCAAGAGCATGCATATCAATGCCATTCCCTTTTTCATAGTTCGTTCTCTTCCTTTCAGCCTCACTTCGGCAATATACGACTTATTATAATGAGATAACGCCGGATTGTCAAGCAGGGCGCACGCAGTTGCGCGGCGGCGCGCGATGTTTTTACATTTCGGCGCGAAGCTGCCACGGCTTTGTCACTTTTTCGCCGCAATCACTCGCCGATGATGTCGATTCCAAACACGCGCGAGAGCGTGCTGTTGGGCCACTGGCCGGCGTCCCCGCCAAGCCGGATATCCATTGTGAAGCGCGAATGCGACGGCACGGATGACACGCTCACCTGAGTCTCCCCCGAGGCCGCGGCCTCCTCGATGCGCGCCACCTGCCCAAGCCAGGCCGCCTCGTGGGCAAAGACATCCCCCGCCGCCTGATAGCCTCCATATAGTATGACGGCCAGCAGGAACGGCAGCGCGGCCCAGCGTGCCGCGTCAAAATCGCGTGCCGCCGCCCCCGCATCCGCCAACGGCGTCAGCACCGCGGCAAGGATCAGAACGAGCACGCCGGTGAACGAACGATCGGAAATCTGCGGCGACACCGCCAGCGCATACCCGGCCAGCAAACCGCCAATCAGCAGCGCCAGCGCCCGCTCATGCCGCGCAGGCACGCGCAGCGCACGGCAAAGCGCGAAAAGCAGCGGAAGCGCAGCCAGCAGCACACCCGCGTAGACGGTGCCGTATGCCGTTACAGCCGCCGCACCGCGCAGAGCCCCCGCCAGGAACGATCCCGCCTCCACCGTCGAGGCCCGCGCATAATTGCCCGGCGCCAGCAGCATCACCAGCACGCCGGCCGCCTGTGCCGCGGCGGATGCGTATCGCCACGGGCGGACACGCCCTTCCCGCATTCTGTCCCGCACGAGCAGCAGGATCACCAGCGCCAGCACGCCGCAGGCCGTATTCTCATTTGTCCATCCGGCAAAGAAGCTGAGCAAAGCCGCCAGCGCGCCGCGCCAGCCGCCCCTGGCAAAAAAGCCGCCTTCTCTCGCGCTGCGATCGATCAGCAGGGGAACGATCGCCAGCGCCGTCCCCCAAAGGTAGTTGCACGCGCCGTCCAGCCACAAAAAGACCGTGCCGAAGAACGGCACGCCAAAGAACAAAAACAGATGCGCCGCCAGCACAATGCCCCAGTCCCAGCGCCGTTCCCCGCTGCGCGCCAAAGCGTAGATCTCCAGCAGCAGCACGATGTACGCCGCCGTATTGACCAGGTTGAACACCGGCTTGCCCCAATACAAAAACAGCTGCGCGAGGGCATGCACCACGCTGCGTCCGCCCCAAAGGCGGTAATGCGCCGCCTGGGAGGCCAGCACATCCTTCACCCCGTTCAGCGGCTCGCCGGTGCTCCAGCTGTAGCTGTAATCATAATCGTCCATCTGCAGCGGCGTGTGCACGTTGAGCAGGAGCATGATCGCAGCGATGAGCAGCAGAAGGGCGATAAAGACGGCGAACCGGACGCGCTCGCTGTCCTCCTTTTCGGCAAAAAACATCTCGACCCGATGCCCTGCCCGGCGCAGCGCGCCGTCAGTCCCGGCCATCGTCGCCCTCCATCACGCGCATCTCCAGGATATAGTTGCCGTGGCTGACCACCGCCACATCCCGGCCGATCCACTCTTCGGGGATGCTCCCGGCGCTGTCCAGCAGAAAGCGCCGCTCCCCCTCCTCGGCCATATCCTCATAGATGTTGAGGATGACCTCGCGGAAATAGACACCCTCCTCATAGACCAGATCGGTGCTCACGCGCACGAGCGCGCCCGCCGTCCGGCGCGTAAGCCCGGAGCGCACCTCCCGCAGGTATTTATTGTAGCGCAGCTGCGGGGAAACGCGCAGATCAAAGCGCAGAATCACCAGGCCGCCGCACACCATCACGCCGGCCACGCACAGCGGCTCGATGCGCAAAACAAACGCCGCAACGGCCAGCACCGCAAACGGCAGCGCGCAAAGCACCGTCCTGACGCCCTCCCGGCGCGCGCTTTCCCTGCCCTGCGCCAGATCCTGTTCGCCGTAAAGCTTGACTTCATTCACATTCATCACGATCCCATCCCGTCACCGCTCACCGCCACGCGGGGGTAAAGCGAATCTGTCCGTTGTCATAGTGGATCACACCGGTGGAGCCGCGCACGTCCCTGCGCTCCACGCAGAGCCTGAGCAGCCTGGCGTCAAGCGCCGGGCCGCCGCTTCGCACCAGCGCATCCTTCCAAATGGTGAATGCGCATCCCTCGCGAAAACGCGTGCAGTAGAACGATTTGCTGTTCTCCGCCACCCTGCCCTTTGCGCAGAGCGGGCAGGGAATGCCCAGATCCTTCGGCCTTCGCGACGCTTTGCCGCGCCTTTCTTCCTTTTCAAACGGCACATCCGGCGCGCCGGACGCGTGCTCGACCAGGAACGCGGCCAGCCGCGCGATGCCCTCGCGAAAACGCGCTTCTCCGTCCTTGCCCCGGGCGATCTCCGACAGCGCGCGCTCCCAGCGGCCCGTCGTCTCCGGAGAAGCGATTTCCTGCGGCACGGCCTCGATCAAGCGCACGCCCTTTTCCGTCGCCACCAGGTTCTTTCCGCTGCGGCGGACATAGCCCACCTCGATCAGCCGTTCGATGATCGCCGCCCGCGTGGCCGGCGTGCCCAAAGCGCAGTCCTTCATCTGCTCGCGCAGGGCTTCATCCTCAATCTGCCGCCCGGCATGCTCCATCTCCCGCAGGAGGGAGGCGTCATTGTGCTCCTTGGGCGGCTTGGTCTGCTCCTGCCTGGCCTTCGCGTCCCTGCACGTGCGCGCATCGCCCACGGCAAGCGGCGGAAGCTCCTGCTCATCCTCGTCCTTCTTTTTGCGCTTTGCGGCCTGCCGGTAGACTTCCTTCCAGCCCTCGCGCGTCACGCTCTTTCCGGTGGACAGGAAGCGGTCTTCGCCCACCTGCGTCACCACGCGGAGCGCATCGTACTCGTGGCTGGGATAGAACACGGCCGCCAGCCTGCGCGCCACCATCTCGTAAAGCCTCCGCTCGTCCGCCGTCAGCGAAACCCCTTCCGCCCGTCTGCCGGTGGGAATGATCGCGTGATGGTCGGTGAGCTTCGCATCGTCAAACACGCGCGGCGTCAGCTTCACGCCATAGGCAAGCGCCTGCTGCCCCACGGCCGCCAGGCCGCCGTCATACGCGCCAAGCGTCTTTTTCACCTTGTCCGCCATATCGTGGGAGAGGTAGCGGCTGTCCGTGCGCGGATAGGTGAGCAGCTTGTGCTGTTCATAGAGCTTCTGCGCGGTCGCCAGCGTCTTCTTGGCGGTAAAGCCAAACTGCGCGTTGGCCTCGCGCTGAAGCGTCGTCAGATCGTAGAGCAGCGGCGCGCGTTCGGTCTTTTTCTCCCTCGCCGCCTCGACGACCCGTCCCTGTCCGCCGCGCACGCGCCCGGCAATGGCCTGTGCCTGCGCCTCGTCATCAAGCCGGCGCTCGCCCCCGGCGTCCACATAGACGCCCCGATAGTCCCCGAAATCCACGCGGACGGTATAATACGTCTGCGGGACGAACGCGTCGATCTCCCTGCGGCGCTTGACCAGCATGCTCAGCGTCGGCGTCTGCACGCGGCCGACCGACAGCAGCACGCCGTAGCGCAGCGTATACGCGCGCGTCGCGTTCATGCCGATGAGCCAATCCGCGTCGGCGCGGCAGCGCGCGCTGGCATAGAGCGCATCGTAGTCCCGCGACGGCCTGAGCGCATCGAAGCCCGCGCGGATCGCCTCGTCCGTCATCGAGGAAATCCACAGGCGCAAAACGGGCTTTTTGCAGCCCGCCTGCTCGTAAATATAGCGGAAGATCAGCTCGCCCTCGCGTCCGGAGTCCGTCGCGCAGACGACCTTCTCCGTCTCCTCGTCGCACAGCATCTTTTTGACCGCCAGGAACTGACTCCGCGTCTTTTTGATGACCTTGGTCTCCATCCTCGCGGGGAGAATCGGCAGATCCTCCGCCCGCCAGCGCGTATATCGCTCATCGAGCTCCTGCGGCTCCTTGAGCGTCACCAGATGCCCCAGCGCCCAGGTGACCACGTATCCCCCGCCGGTCAGGCAATTTTCCCCGCGATTCCCGGCGCCCAGCACGCGGGCGATGTCCCGCGCGACGGAGGGCTTCTCCGCCACAACCAGCGTATGCATGCTTCACCTCACGCCATATGGCCCTGCTGAAGGCTGGCAAAGCGCGTATACTGCCCCAGCCAGGCGAGCTTGACAGTGCCCAGCGGGCCGTTGCGCTGCTTGGCGACGATGACCTCAGCGATATTCTTGTCCTCGGTATTCGGGTCGTAGTATTCCTCCCGGTGCAGGAACATGATCACGTCCGCGTCCTGCTCGATAGCGCCGGAATCGCGCAGATCGGAGAGAATCGGGCGCTTGTCGCTTCGCTGCGCGCCGGCGCGCGAGAGCTGTGCCAGCGCCACGAGCGGCACGTTCAGCTCCTTGGCGATGGATTTCAGGTTCCGAGAGATCTCGCTGACCTCGTTTTGTCTGTTCTCCACGCGGCCGTCGGCGCTCATCAGCTGGAGGTAATCGACCATGATCAGGTCGAGCCCGCGCTCCATCTTCAGCCTGCGGCAGCGGGAGCGCAGCTGCGAGGGCGTGATGCCGGACGTGTCGTCGATGTAGATGTTGGACGCCGCCAACGGCCCCAGCGTCGAGGAAAGGGCGACCCAATCCTCATCGCGCAGCGAGCCGTGGCGCACGGCCTGCATGTCCACACGCGCATCGGCGCACAGAAGGCGCATCGCCAGCTGATCCTTCGGCATTTCCAGCGAAAAGACCGCCGTGGTGCGGCCCGCCATGGTCGCCGCGTGGCCGATGACGTTCATGCCAAAGCTCGTCTTGCCCATCGAGGGGCGCGCACCGATGATGATCAGTTCGCCGCCATGCAGCCCCGTGAGCAGGTTGTCCAGATCGACGAAGCCCGTCGGCACGCCGTCGATGCCGCCCTTGAGCTCCGTGAGCTGCTCGATGCGCAGATACGTATCGGGCAGCACATCGGCGATATGCGTGAGCGTGGAGCCCTCGTGCCTGCGCATGATGATGTCAAAGATCGATTTTTCCGCCACGCCCAGGATATCCGACACGGGGTCCGTCTGCGCGTAGCAGGAGGACGCGATATCCCCCGTCGCCTTGATCATCCTGCGCAGCGTCGCCTTTTCGTCGACGATCTGCACGTATGCGCGCGCGTTGACCGTCGAGGGCATGCACTGGGAAAGCTCTACCAGATAGGCCGTGCCGCCCACGCCCTCCAGCGTGCCGCGGCGGGAGAGCTCATCATCCACCGTCACCAAGTCGACGGGCATGCCCTGCGTATTGAGCGCGTGCATGGCGTCAAAGACCTCGCGGTTGGCGGGCTGATAAAAGTCGTCCGCCGTCAGCAGCTCGAAAGCCATGCTCAGCGCCTCTCGATCCTGCATCATGCAGCCGAGCACGCTTCGCTCCGCATCCGCGTTGTTCGGCGGCACGCGCATTACCGGTTCATCCACAGTGCTTCTCTCCCTTGCGATCGCATGTCATCCGGCACAAAGGCCGGGGTTACGCCTTGGCCACCTCGACCTTGACGGTCATCTCGGCCGTGATGCCCGCGTAAAGCCAAACGCTGGCCGTGTAATCGCCCGCGTTGCGGATATTCGCCACCTCGACGCGGCGCTTTTCCACCTTCACACCGTACTGCTTTTGCAGCGCGTCGGCAATCTCCTGGGAGGTCACGGAGCCGTACAGCCTGCCGCCCTCCGCGCCGCGCGCCGAGATGCTGATCACCTTGCCGCTCAGCTTCTTGCAGGTCTCCTGCGCCTGCGCGCGCTCGACATCCTCGCGATGCTTCTGCGCCGATTTCGCGTTCTGAATCGCATTGAGGTTCGCCGCACTGGCCTCGCGCGCCAATCCCTTGGGGAACAGGAAGTTGCGGGCGTATCCGTCGGATGCCTCGATAATCTGATCCTTCTTTCCGGTGCCCTTTATGTCCTTGAGCAAAATGACTTTCATGATGGTTTCCTCCTATTTTTTCACATCTTCCGATGATCTTGTCTGTCAATCACGCGTTCGCGCGCGGATCAAACGGGTTCTCCTGCTTGGCGAGCTCCTCGCGCCTGTGGGTGAAATCAAACCCCTGGTCGGCAATGCCGATCATCAGCGCGGCAGGACTGAGCACGAAATATCCAAGCGCGAATACCACACCCTGCACGGTGCGGCTCTTTCCCCGCTTGTGGAGCATGTAGCACACGGCCGCGATGCCCTGCAGGGCGAACACCTGATCAAACACGCCGCTGAACACGTAGAACATGCTGCTCACCTGCGAGGGCGCCAGCTGCGCGAGCACAAACAGCGCCGCCAGCGTGCCGCCCAGCACACGGCCCCAGCCCTTGGGCACGCGCCAGGTGCGCAAAGGCGGATACTCTACCTTTTCCCCGCGGCGCAGCATGCCCTTTCTGAGCACGGCCTGTCCGAGCAGGCCCGCGGCCACGGAGCCCGTCGCCATCTGCATGGGCAATTCCAGGCGCAGCACCGTGTCCATCGTCAGCACCAGCGCGGAAACCATCTCCGCGCGGGCCGCCGCATCGAGCACAAGCTGTCCGTCCGCGCCGATCATGCTCTCCGGCACGCCGACGATCCCCATCTGCACCAGCCCCGAGAGAATCGCGTCCCCGATCGCGCCGGAGGACTCGAACATCCTGCGCGTCAGCTCGGAGATGGCCGTCACCACGTCGTTGCCAGCCAGCGCGCTGAGCAGCATGATCACCGCGCTCATCGCCACGAACATCGCCGTGCATCCCGCCGCGGCCGATACCCAGAAGGGATGCTCGCGATCCAGCGCAAACGCCGACACCAGAACCACCGGCACAAGCAGAAGCGCCGCGCACAGCGCACCCCATCCGCCGAAGAGCATCCCGGCCAGCGCGATGAATACCGCGCTGCACGCCGCCGCGCTCACCGGGCCGACATACCCCAGCAAGAGCAGCAGAAGCACGGGCATCAGCGTCATCGTCTGCGGCAGAAAGAGCGAAAGCCCCAGCACCGGCGACAGCGCTACGCACAGCCCGATGCTCAGCGCGGTGAGTCCCCAGCTGTTCTTCTGCCTGAATATTGAAACTCTTTGTCTTTCCACGTTGTCTCCCTCTTGGGTCGGCCGGGCCGCTCGCGGCCGCCGCCCACATGCCAAGCGCCGATGCGCTTCCATTCGATATGCGTGACATCCCAGATGACAGATATCCAGTAGATATTATAGCGCATTTCCACTGATTTGTATAGTTTGAAAAATGAGCGGTCATTCCGAACTTTTCCGGCACAGCTGTGACAAAATCGTGTCCATCACCATGCACACCGCCAGCATAATCGCCTCAAGCGCCAGCAGATACGCAGGATACCCCCAGGAGTACGCCGTCACGAGCGGCGTACCCGCCGGCGGCGCCATCAGGAACAGAAAATCCGTGCCCAGCGCACGGTTGACAAAGTACGCGACCAGCGCGATTCCCTGGAGAATCATCATCATCGCCGGCGCCCGCCCTCTGCGCGGGCGCATGCCGGCCAGCATGGCCGTCAGCGGAATGATCAGAATCAGCGCATGCGTCGTCACATAGGATGCATTCAGCAGCGCCTGGCATCGCGTGACGGCCGGTGCGGGAAAGATCAGCGCCAGCGCCGCGCCGGGCATGCCCAGATACCACAGAAAATCGAGCAGCATCCCATGTTCTCCGAAGGCCAGCACCAGCGCCGCCATGGCCGACAGACTGCACAAATGCAGCGGCAGCGCCTCCTGCCACCTCCCCTCCAGCAGCAGGATCGCCTCCGTCGCGACCAGCGATACCGCCAGCACATGCCCCATCGACGCGAGAATCCATCCTCCCCGCCGCTCCATCTTTGCCGCCTCCCCGTCAAAATCTGCGCACAGTTTGGCCGGGAAGCCCGGGTTTTATGTATTTTGTCACAGCATCACGGCGTCGCGCGCATGCTCGCAGACCAGGCGCCACCGTCCGCTCGTCATGCCCAGCGCAAAGAGTGCCTCGCCCAGCCCGTCGCACAGCATCAGCCGTCCCCCTGCGTGCAAAAGCCGCTGTGCCCTTCCCGCCGCATCGCGCACATTCAGCACCCGCGTGCCGTCCGCGGAGATGGTGTACAGATGCTCGTGCGTCGCGGCGAGCAGCTTCTCTCCGCACAGCGACAGCGTGCCCGGCATCCCCGCCAGGGACAGCGTCTGGCGGATGCCGCCTGACGATACCGTCGTCAGCGTGGAGGCCAGCGCTTCGTTCAGGCACAGCGAATACACCGTCCCGCCGCGCAGCGCCACGGCGTAGACCATGCCCGGCATCGGCAGTTGCCGAAGCACGTTGAGCGTATGCGCGCAAAGCAGCACCGTCTGCCCGCACTCGCCGCCCGCCACCGCGATCACATCCCCCGTCTCATCCATGGCCAGGGCGCGCGGATTGACGCCCACGCGGTTGACCATCATCGGCGCGCCGGATGCCGCGCTGAGCGCCAGCAGGCTGTCCGCGTCCCCGCAGAGCGCGTAGAGCCGCTGCCTGTCTCGCGAAATCATCAGATCGCACACCCCGGGGCCGCCCGCAAACAGCGCAGTGGGCACCAGCATCTGCGCGCTCAAACGCCAGATGACATCTCCCCAGTCGCACGCGCAAAACAGCTGATCGCCCGCGGCACACAGCGCTCCCGCGCCTTCCATCCGGATGCGCCGCCCCGGCGTCAGCCCCGCAAGAAGGATTTCTCTGATCTCGTCGCCTCCCGAGACGATGATCCGCTTTTCCATCGCCGCACACACCCTTTCTCCTCTCCTCCATCGTATGAGGCGCGGCGGGAATGCGTCCCGGCACAATCAAATCGCCGGACAGGCAGGAAAACAGCGGATACCGTCGAATATTTGCACCATATCCCATATCATTCAGGAGGAATCCACAGCATGAATACATATAAAACGCGCGGCGTGTGCAGCCGCTCCATCGAGTTCGAGGTGGAAAATGACATCGTCACCGCCTGCCGCTTCATCGGCGGATGCGCCGGAAACACGCAGGGTGTGGCCTCGCTCGTACAGGGCATGAGCGTCGAGGAAGCCATTCGCCGCCTCAAGGGCATCCAGTGCCGCAACGGCACCTCCTGCCCGGATCAGCTCGCACAGGCGCTGGAGCAATATCAGGCGCAGCACGCCTGATCACGCAAAGCAATATGACAAAAGCCTCCTGCCGCGCCGCAATACGGCGGCCCGGCGGGAGGTCTCTCTGTATATGTTTATGATAAAATCATACTGCGTCACTCTGCGTGCCGTCAATGGCGTCAAGCACGTTCGACGGCTTTACGCCGAGCTCCCGCGCGATGCCGCGGATGACATCCATGCTTGGATTCGTCCTCTTGCCGCGCTCAAGCGAGCAGATGTATGCCTGCGTGACGCCGATCTGCTGCGCGAGCTGCTTTTGCGATATGTTCTTTGAGATACGCAATTCCGATTCACAAGCTCCTGCCTCATAAATTCACTAACAGTATTGCTTTGCCAAAGATAATATCACTATCAGTGATATTATCTCAATCCAAAATTTTACAAACAGACCTATATTTCCCCATTATTTCCTCTTATTTTTTCCAAGATTTCAATATAATATAACTGTCAGTTGATAGGAGAAGTCTTGCATGGATATTGGACACCGCATCATCACGCTGCTCAAAGCGCAGAACATGTCCCAGAAAGCGCTTTCGGAGCAGACCAGCCTCACGCCCTCGTACATCAACCAGATTTGTCTGAATAAGAAGGTACCCACGCTCGATACGCTGGAGCGAATCTGCGCCGGCCTCGGCACGGATATCGAAACCTTCTTTTCCGGCTCCGGGAATGCCGCTCTCCCCTCCGCAGAGGAGCAGCAGCTTCTCTATCACTATCGTTCGCTCACCGAGAGCGAGCGCTGTGCGGTCTTGACCATCGTGCGCTCACTGAGCGGGGAATCCCCTGCCGCTTCGCCCAAATCCCCATAGAAAAGCCGGAGATATCCATCGGGCCGCGCCCGTCGGATGTCTCCGGTTCCTTCATTTTTATCCTATTGTCATTCCCCGCACTTTTTGAATACGCCCCGCTCGCCCTTGACGATGCAGTGTGCGGGCACCACGCCGCGCACGCACGAGAGCGGATAGACCTGACTGTTCCGCCCGATGATCGTGCCGGGATTCAGGACGCTGTTGCAGCCGATTTCCGCATAATCGCCCAGCATCGCGCCGAACTTCTTGCGTCCAGTGTCATAGCTCTCCTCGCCATGGACGACGACATTTTTCTTGTCGCCCTTCACATTGCTCGTGATCGCGCCTGCGCCCATATGCGCCTTATAGCCCAGGATCGAATCCCCGACATAGTTGTAATGCGGCACCTGCACACCGTCAAAAAGGATGCAATTCTTGAGTTCGGACGAATTGCCCACCACGGCGCCGTCTCCCACGAGGATGCTGCCGCGCAGGAACGCCCCCGGGCGCACCTCCGTGCCCGCACCGATGACGCAGGGGCCGGTGATGCTCGCCGTCGGCGCCACGGATGCCGTCTTCGCGATCCACACGTCCGGCTGCGGATGGTCGTATTCCTCCGTGGGAAGCGATGCCCCCACGGCCAGCACCGTCTCCCTGATGCCGTCCAGCGCCTCCCACGGATATATGCAGCCGGAGAGCAGCTGCGCCGCGCGGGTGTGCGCCAGATCAAACAGATCCCGTATCTTGATCGCGTCCATCACTCTTCCTCCTCAGGCCAGCCCTTCGGCCTTCATCGCGTCGATCATCTCGTTGACGCACTGCTCCGCCAGGCGCTCATCCTTCGCCTCGGCCATCACGCGGATGACCGGCTCCGTACCGCTCTCCCGCAGCAGCACGCGGCCCGTGTCCCCCAGGCGCTCCGCCATCGCGGCGACCACCTTCTGCACATGCCCGTTTTCCCGCACGGCGGCCTTGTCGCTCACGCGCACGTTTTTGAGCACCTGCGGATACGATTTCACCGGCATGCAAAGGCGGGAAAGCGTCTGCTTGCTGTCCAGCATGGCCTCCATCAGCTTGATGGAGGTCAGAATGCCATCGCCGGTTGTGGCATATTTGCTCAGAATAATGTGACCTGACTGCTCGCCGCCGACGCGATAGCCATTTTGCACCATGTTCTCGTATACAAAGCGGTCGCCCACCGCGGTTTTCTCGTAGCCGATGCCCTCCTCATCCAGCGCCTTGTACAGGCCAAAGTTGGACATGATGGTGGTCACCACCTTGTTGCCCGCCAGCCGGCCTTCTTTTTTGAGGCGTTTGGCAAAGATGTAGATGATCTTGTCGCCGTCGACCACGTCGCCATTCTCGTCGACAGCCAGGCAGCGGTCCGCGTCACCGTCGTAGGCAAATCCCACGTCCAAGTGATTCTCAATCACAAACCGGCGCAGCGCATCGATGTGCGTGGAGCCCGCGTTGCGGTTGATATTCACACCGTCCGGCTCCGCGTTGATGACAAACGTCTTCGCCCCCAGCGCCTCAAACACCGTGCGTGCGATATTCCAGGCGCTGCCGTTGGCGCAGTCAAGGCCCACGCGCATGTTCTTGTAGGAGTGCGCGGCCAGGGAGATCAGATAACCGACGTAGCGGTTGCGGCCGGAAACATAGTCCACAATCTCGCCCAGGGATTCGCGCGTGGCGGCGGGCACATCACCGGAAAGCCCCAGCCGGTCCATGTCGCCGTCCAGATACGCTTCGATCGCGTTGGTCGTCTCGTCATCCATCTTCTCCCCGCGGCTGTTGATCAGCTTGATGCCGTTGTCGTAAAATGGATTGTGGGACGCGGAGATCATCACGCCGCAGTCGAAGTTATCCACGCGCGTGACATAGGCCACGCTCGGCGTCGTGGTGACGTGAAGCATGTACGCGTCCGCCCCGGCAGAGGTCAGGCCCGCCACAATCGCATACTCAAACATATAGCTGGAGCGCCTCGTATCCTTGCCGATGACGATGCGCGCCTTTCTGTCCCTGCGCGCGCCGTAATACCATCCGATAAACTTGCCGATTTTATACGCATGCTCGCTGGTGAGGTTTACATTGGCCTCGCCGCGAAAGCCGTCCGTGCCAAAATACTTGCCCATGGCTTCCTTCCTTTCTATGTCGACCGTATAACCTATGCCCGATCGCCTCCGGACATGAAAACAGTCCTTTTTATTATGAACCGCGCGTCATCAATTGTCAAGTGCTGGGAAAAATCACGCGGATAAAAGGAAAAGGGGATTGAAAGCAACGTTTCAATCCTCTTTGGTCAGTCTGTCCAAAAAGGCGTAAACCAAAGGTGAGCGCCGAAATAGCGTTGAGCTATCTCACCTATAATTTACGCCGAGCTATAAACATCCTGGGCGTCGGCGTACTTGTCGCGCGCATTCGCGAAAGAAATCAGAAAAACGGGGGCTGAAAAGCCCCTTCTTCTTGCTTTTTAGACGAGAAAATTGTAAAAAATAGATAATAAAAAGTCCGAAAACTTAGCGTTTTCGGACAAATTGTGGTCAGTCTGTCCGAAAA
>JAUNJB010000229.1 GCA_030535375.1 Clostridia bacterium
AAGTCCCATGAAGTTTCAAACGTGTCCCAGTCTGACATACAGATATCAACACATTCCTTTGTTTTTCGCGTAACAACAGATTTTTTATTATCATCTAACAATATCGGCATATTTTTCACATCTCTAACTTGAAGAGTAATCGTTGGATTGAGCAATTTAAAGTATTCTGCTGCAACTTTTGAATTAAAAAGTGCCAGACAGTATAAATTATCCTTAACTTCGATAATACATGGGCCTTTTTTATCAAATACTGCTATTGGTGGTAGATATCGAAAAGAATTAATTCCACTAGTCAATTCTGTATATGTAATACCTTCTTTAAATCTAAATTCTTTAGCAAGCAAATTAGATGTTGGATTCGTTTCATAATAAAACAATGCAGAGTCCGACCAATCAACCACGAACTCAATATTACCGTACCACTTTCGATATAGACCTCCTTTTATATAAAATGCCCATCGTTTATTTATTCCGACTTCTGTCTTGCTTATTTCCCAAATATATCTCAAATACTTTTCATTATTTGCTGTGATATTCTGCGATCCTGTGAATAAACTAATATCATTTATGCTTATTCCATTTTGAAAAGCATCAATTAGCTTCCCGCTCACCCAATACCCCACCGGCGCGCCGGGAATCTTCAAGAAATTCTCCTGCTGGGCGGTGAAGTATCCTTTTCCTTCAAAGAACCATTTCTCTTTTTGCTCAACTGTATCGACTGCGCCTTGCTGATCAAACAGCCTCCTATACGTTCCTGCATAGAATGGAATCTGTTGCTTTGCAATCACAAATGAAGTTGTACCAAAATCCGACCCAAATACACCGCGGCCAAAATGAACCATGTTGATGATTGTGTTGTTTGAGATGATTCCTTTTCGCAATTTTTCGTAGCTAGAAAGGAACATCCAAACCGGAATGTTGAGCATCGAAACATATCCGGTCGGTTTGCATGTGTTCAACGCCATCTCCATGCAAACGGTGCTCATATCTGACTTTGTATCCGGGTAATGCTCCTTCACAAACCTCGCCAGCTTCGGGCTCATGCCGCTTGAGCCCATGTAGGGCGGGTTCGTCACCACAACGTCGTATTGCCTCGCCATCACCTCCGCCTGCTCGATCAGCGGCGCAAACGCCCGCTCAAGCTCCGCGGCGTCCGCCTGCTCCGTCAGCGTGTGCGCGCTCCCGGTCATCTGCCGCACGCACGCGCCGAGCGCCCGCAGCTCCTCCGCCGTCAGATCGACATGCAGGATGCTGCCGTATTCCTTCGCGTCCTCAAACGTGCGCAGCAGCAGCGCGGCGCTCTCGCGCAGCGGGCCGAAGCGCTCCGGCAGGTGCGCGCAGCCCGGCTCGCTCTCCCGGATGGCATACACGTGCGGCTGCACGCCCCGGCGCAGGAAGCGGCGGTCGACCTCGCAGGCCTTCATCATCACCGCGAAATAGGCGAGCTGCGCCGCGCGGTCGTCGATATCCAGGCCATAAAGGTTGTGTTCCACAATGCTCTGCGCCGCGTCACGATCCGTATACCCCATGCAGCGATAGATGTCCATCAGCAGGTCAAACGCATACACGAGGATGTGCCCGCTGCCCATGCAGGGATCCAGCAGCGTGATTTCCTCCGGGCGAAGGCGCGGCGCCGCTTCGCGCAGGGCGAGCAGCCGCCGCTGCACGTCCGGCTCCTGCTCGGCCTCGTCCATGTAATAGCGCCACCTTTCGCGCAACGCGCCATCGGCGTGCCCCGTGAGCCAGAGGCGGCCGAGGCTGTTTTCCACCATATAGCGCACGATCCATTCCGGCGTGAACAGCTGCGTCGCCGCGCCGATGCGCTCCTTGGTGATCTTCACATTCTTCTTGAGCAGCTCGAAGGTCTCGGCCTTGAGCTCCGTGTTATAATACTGATACAGCCAGCCGATGACCTGAATCTCCGCAAAGCTGTCCTCGGGCAGCGCGGCCATCTGCGCAAGCACGGAATCGCCGCGCAGCAGGCCGTCCGGGAAGAGCAGCTCCGTGTAATCGCTGATCGGCTCAAACATCCGCGGCAGCGGCTCGTGCAGCCGGTTGCACAGCGCGATGAGCATGCGCCGGAAGAGCGCGTCGTTTTCGTTGCGCTCGATCATCCCCAGCACATCGGCCGGGTCAAGCCCCAGCTCCACGTTCTGCGCCTCGCGGACGATCTGCGGCAGCTCGCCGGGCTGCCGGGGCAGCACATGCTGGGGCAGGGGCAGCAGGCCGTGCGCCTCCATATAGCGCAGCGCGATGAACCGGTTGAACCACGTATACGCGGCCTCCTCCATCACCTGCGCAAAGCCGCGCGCGCGCACGGCGCCGAGCAGCGCGTCGCGCTGGCGGATTTCCTCCGGGCTGAGCAGCCCGCTCCCGGGCTTGACATAGTCGCGGCTGGGCGCGATCTGCCCGGCCGCGCTGTTTGTTTCGTCGATGCCGTATCGCGCCGCGCGGTCGGTCACGCGGCGGATCAGCTCCACGCGCGCGCCAATCGCGAAATTGCGCAGCTTGCTCTTGTCCATGTTGTGCCTCCGTTGTTCTAAAATTCTTCTATTACAGCGCCTCAAACCGAATGCCATGCTCCCTGGCGTCGCGCTCCGCGTGGGAGCCGGGCTTCGCGCAGACCGTCAGCATCTCCGGCTTCTGCGTCCTTTGCAGGAGCGGCCCGATGTCAAGCTCCGGGTTGACCACCTCAATCCTTCGGACGCAGCTCGACAACCTGCACGGCTCGCAGGCAGTGATATCCTCTGGGATGACGAGCGTTTCACATCGATAATTGCGGACATCGAGGGTGCGCGTGTCCCCGTCTATCCAGATCAGGTGCAGCTTCCCATTGCCATAAAACGCTGCCGGCTGCAATTCGACGCTCCGGGGGATTTCCACCGTCTCCAATCTCTCGCAGGCATAGAAACCACATCG
>JAUNJB010000230.1 GCA_030535375.1 Clostridia bacterium
TCAATCCCAACCCGCCTGCCTACGACGCGCCGGTCGATGTTCGCCAGCATCCACGGATACTCAGGATGCTGAAGCATCATATTGCAGCGCACAACGTGCACGCCGGCGTCCTGGGCATACCTCCGCGCCACATGATCCTCCAGCACGTTGCCCAGCCAAATGGCCTCGTTCTCCTTTTCGTCCTGCGGCATATCCTCGCAGTTCTTGTCCGCCCACACGGACAGCGGCGACGCATACGGCGAGAGGCCGAGTATCCCGGCCGCGTCGCTGCCGCCGATGCCCGCCCTGCGTGCGCGCAGCCAGTCCGCCCGGCTCATACCGCGCGTATCGGCGTAAACCCGCGGCGCTTTCCTCAGCTCCATGAAGCGGCCTCCCTGATGTCATAGCCGTATTCCGGGTCGGACGGGTCATCTTCGTCGTTCAGCCACGCCTCGTCCGCCATCTCCTCGTATCTGTCCAGATCCACCTGCACAGCACCCATAGCGGCCTCGAAAACATCGATCAGCCCATCGAGCGCCGGGTCGCGTTTCGCGCTCTTATGCAGCTCCTCGATATCCGTCCGAAGGGACGTTCTGGCCGTGCGAAGGCGCTCCAGCGTCTCATAGTCGATTTCCATCATGTCAAATGCCTCCTTGACGAACAAACGTTCGTGTGATATACTGGGCATACACCTCAACCTTTGCCTGGATGCGGTGCTTTGGGGACTGGCGATTGCCCTCGCCGGTCCTCTTTTTGTGCCTTTCAACGGCCGTCCTCCTCGCTCTGCTCATCCTTGTACTTCTCGATCTCCATGCAGACCACCAGTGCACAGGCACAGGCCGCCGTCAGCATCGCCAGCAGGCCGCACAAGCCCTTCCCCAGCAGGTCAATCAATCCATCCACAGCTTGTCCACCTCCTCGCTATCCAGGGCGGTCAGGGCATACACACACAGGAAAAGCAGGCCGCCGCACAGAAGAATCAGCGCGCAGCCGACGGCCATCTCCCCAGGATAGAGCCTCCACAGCCCGGCCCACAGCTCCCTGCTCATGCCTTGCGCCTCCCCCGAATGATCTTGAAGTTTCGCTGACCGGTCACCTTGTCAAAGCCGTCCTGCGCGCACGTCCATCCGTCGAAGACCTCGCGCCGCACGAGGATGCTCTTGCCGAAGTGCACCGTCATCTGCTGACGGTCAAAATCCATCATGATCTCCCTCGCCTTGGTGTAGCCAAGGCCCGTAATGCGCTCGATATCCCGCGTGGAGTAGAACTCCTGACGGGCCGCGCTTGCCGCTTTCTGCTGGCTCACTGCGCCATCCCTCCTTCTTTCCCGTCACATTCCAGCAAATCCAAAACCCTGCGCATCGCTTTGCGATACAGCCGTGCCGTTCCCACATCGCACTGCTCCCGAATATCCATGTCAAACGCGATGACAAGCCCGGCCATGTCCGAAAGCACATCATCCACCTTGAGGGATTCCGTGTATCGCTTGTACAGCCCCTTTTTTGCGTCATACTCGACTTGCAGCATCTACTTCACCTCCTTGATTCTGATGAGCGAGGCTTCGATGGCCTCGCGCGCCTCCTGCAATTCCCGTTCGTAGGTCTCCCGCAGCAGCGGGTCATCGATCCGGCCGTCCACCGCGTCGCGCTCCACGCGATCCTGGAGCTTCATCACGTCCGCCATTTGCAGCTTGACATTGACCACCGCTCCGATGAGGCCGAGATCGCGGTTATCCGCCGCGCCGAAGTGCTTGACGATCTCCGGGTACTGCGCCCGCGCCCAGTGCCTAAAAAGCCCCGGCTCCGGCAGCTTCTCCTCCATCAGATCGACGTCGCTCATCTCCGGGATGATCTCGCCGCGCTCCATGCGTCTGACCTGATCGACGCTGGTGTAGAGCATCATGGCAAGCTGGATCTGCGTCAGGCCATGCGCCTGCCTCGCGGACTTGAGGATTTCCTGGGCGGTTTCGGACATGGGAGGCACCTCCTTTTCTGAGTGTGCGGATTTTGCATGCTTTTCGCGCGAGAACGGCGGAGGTCGCCGGGACGGACGGGATCTAAAATGGTATGATGAAATAGTTCCACTATTATATTAGCCGAGCTTTTCATCAAGCTGTGCACGCACGAGTTCTTCCGGCGCACATCCGACAGTCTCCGCCAACCTTGCAAGCATTTTTGCGCTTGGCTGAGAAATTCCGCGTTCCCAATGGCTGATCGCCCCCTGAGTTACACCGAGGGACTCAGCGAGTTCCTGCTGATTTAATCCTTTAGAGACGCGAAGAATTTTAATCTTGCTGACCACCTCTCACCCTCCTATCTATTATTTGCTATTATTTTAATCCATAATATTAGCGTTGTCAACCCATTTTACGACAATTTCTAATATTTTAAAAATAAAAATTGAAGTTAAGCTAATTTAGTAATAAAATATTAGTGAAGATCAGGAGGTGACCTATGAATCGCTTAAAAGAACTTCGCAGACAAAAAGGCATTAATCAAGGAGAAATAGCTAAGCTCCTTCACATTACGCAAGGAGCCGTTTCACAATGGGAGCTTGGCAAAACAAGTATGGATTACCAGTACGCAAAGGCCCTCGCAGAATACTTTGGGGTTTCCGTTGCCTACTTGCTCGGCGAAACAAACGTCCTTGATCAAACTTCTTCCTTTATACAAAAAGAAAACGCTGTCCGCATTCCTGTCCTCGGTACAATCCGCGCTGGCATCCCTATCGCCGCTATTGAAGACGTGGAAGACTGGGAGGAAATCCCTGCTTCTCAGGCAAAGACAGGCGAGTTTGTCGCCCTCCGCGTCAAAGGCGATTCCATGCTTCCCGATATCAAGGACGGCGATATCGCCATCATCCGCCGCCAGGAAGCAATTGACAGTGTGCAGATTGCCGCCGACATTGTCAACGGAGATGGGGCTCCAAT
>JAUNJB010000066.1:0-5740 GCA_030535375.1 Clostridia bacterium
CCACTTCCAAAAAACGTTGCAAATCGCCCAACAAGCGCAAACGCGCGCGATTACGGCGAACGTGGCCGATTTTTTGCAATTTCCTATGAGGTAAAAAAATGGAGCGCACAAATCCATCAGGAACACTTGTTCCCTTTTTATTTCTATGCTATAATGGGGTGCAAATCGGGCGCAAGCCTTAGCGATCGGGAGGATCAGATGCAGGAAGGCCGCTTTGTTCTCAAGTCCCCGTTCAAGCCTCAGGGCGATCAGCCGCAGGCTATCGAGGCCCTCTCCGCGGGCGTCAAGGCCGGCATGCCCTGTCAGGTGCTGCTGGGCGTCACCGGTTCCGGCAAGACGTACACCATGGCCTCGGTGATCGAGCAGGTGCAGCGCCCCACGCTGGTCATCGCCCACAATAAGACGCTCGCCGCCCAGCTGTGCGCCGAATTCAAGGAATTCTTTCCCGACAGCGCGGTGGAATATTTTGTCTCCTACTACGATTACTACCAGCCGGAGGCGTATATCGCTTCTACCGATACCTATATTGAAAAGGATTCCTCCGTCAATGAGGAAATCGAGCGCCTGCGCCACAGCGCCACGGCCGCGCTGCGCGAACGGCGGGACGTCATCGTCGTCGCATCGGTCTCCTGCATCTACTCGATGGGCGATCCGTCCGAATACGAGGGCATGATGATCTCCCTTCGCCCGGGCATGGAAATGGAGCGCGACGATCTCATCCGCCAGCTGGTGGATATCCAGTACGACCGAAGTGATATCGAGTTTGAGCGCGGCACATTCCGCGTGCGCGGCGATGTCGTCGAGATCTTTCCCGCGGGTTATGAGAAGAGCGCGCTGCGCGTCGAATTCTTCGGCGAAGAGATCGACCGCATCACCTCCATCGATACGGTGACCGGCCACACGCTGATGCAGCTTGCGCATGTCGCCATCTATCCCGCCACGCACTATGCCACCCCTCGCGAGGCGATCGACCGTGCCATCGGAAATATCGAGCGCGACCTCGACGCGCGCATCGCCGAGTTCAAGCGGGACGGCAATCTGCTCGAGGCCCAGCGCATCAGCCAGCGCACCCAATATGACATCGAAATGCTGCGCGAGCTGGGCTATTGCACCGGCATCGAGAACTATTCGCGCTATTTCGACGGCCGCAAGCCGGGCGATGCGCCATATACGCTGCTCGACTATTTTCCGGACGACTACATGGTCTTCATCGACGAGAGCCACGTCACCCTCCCGCAGATCCGCGCCATGTACAACGGTGACCGTGCCCGCAAGGAAGCACTCGTCTCCTACGGCTTTCGCCTTCCCAGCGCGTTTGACAACCGCCCGCTCAAGTTTGACGAATTTGAAGCGCGCATCGGCCAGCTGATCTGCGTCAGCGCCACGCCCGCGCCGTATGAGATGGGGCGCACCAGCCAGGTCGTCGAGCAGATCATCCGCCCGACGGGCCTGCTCGATCCGGAGATCGACGTCCGGCCCGCCACCGGCCAGGTGGACGACCTCTACGCGGAGATCATGAAGGTCACCGAGCAGGGTTTCCGCGTGCTCGTCACCACCCTGACCAAAAAGATGGCCGAAAGCCTGACCACCTACCTGACCGAGATGCACGTCAAGGTGCGCTATCTGCACTCCGACGTGCAGACCATGGAGCGTCAGGAGATCATTCGTGACCTGCGCCTGGGCGAATTCGACGTGCTGGTGGGCATCAACCTGCTGCGCGAGGGCCTCGACCTGCCGGAGGTCGCGCTCGTCGCGATCCTCGATGCGGACAAGGAGGGCTTTCTGCGCAGCGAGGTCAGCATGATCCAGACCATCGGCCGTGCCGCGCGCAACGCCAACGGCCGCGTCATCATGTACGCCGACGTGATGACCGAAAGCATGAACAAGGCGATCTTTGAGACGCAGCGCCGCCGCCAGCTCCAGCAGGCGTTCAATGAAGCGCACGGCATCACGCCGACGACGGTGATGAAGTCCGTGCGCGATCTGCTGGAGATCGGCCGCGCGCCGGACGAAAAGAGCGCAAAAAAGCATGGCGAACGCAAAAAACAGGTGCTCACCGAGGACGAACTCCACCTGCTCATCTGCTCCACCGAGGAAAAGATGCTGCAAGCCGCCGCCAATCTCGACTTCGAGCTCGCCGCCAAGCTGCGCGACAAGCTCTTCGAGCTCCAGGGCAAGTCGCCCGAGGAGCTGCCGGAGGAAACCGTCGCCCTGCCGCAGAGAAAGCGCAGGCAGAGAAGAAGCAATAAATACCTGAAGGCCTAACGATAAAAGGAGTCCCCCATGCAGGAAAACATCGTCATCCGCGGCGTGCGCCAAAACAACCTCAAGGGCTTTGACCTGACGCTCCCGCGCAACAAGCTCATCGTCTTCACCGGGCTGTCCGGATGCGGCAAATCCTCCCTCGCGTTTGATACGCTCTACGCGGAGGGACAGCGCCGCTATGTGGAGTCCCTCTCCTCGTATGCCCGTCAGTTTTTGGGGCAGATGGAGAAGCCCGACGTCGACTCCATCGACGGCCTCTCCCCCGCCATCTCCATCGACCAGAAGACCACCAGCAAGAATCCCCGCTCGACCGTAGGCACCGTCACCGAGATTCACGACTACCTGCGCCTGCTCTACGCGCGCGTGGGTGTGGCGCACTGCCCCAGGTGCGGCCGTGAAATCAGCAAGCAGTCGGTCGATCAGATGGTCGATCAGATGCTGGAGCTGCCCGAGCGCACGCGCCTTCAGCTGCTCGCGCCCATCATCCGCGCCAAGAAGGGCGAACATGTCAAGGTGCTCGAATCGGTCAGCAAGCAAGGCTTTGTCCGCGTGCGCGTGGACGGCGAAATCTACGACGTCGGCGAGGTTCCGGCTCTGGCCAAGCAGAAAAAGCACAATATCGAGATCGTCGTCGACCGGCTCATCCTCCGCGAGGATATCAAGGGCAGGCTCACCGATTCGCTGGAGACGGCGCTCTCCCTCTCCGGCGGCGTGGTCATCGCGGACATCGGCCCCGGCGAAAGGGAGATGCTCTTCTCCCAGAACCTCGCCTGCCCGGACTGCGGCATCTCCATGGAGGAGCTGGCCCCGCGATCCTTTTCCTTCAACAGCCCGTTTGGCGCATGCCCCACATGTGCGGGACTGGGCGTGCAGATGAAGATCGACCCGGACCTCATCGTGCCGGACTGGACGAAGTCCCTGCAGGACAACCCTTTCAACGTCATGGGCTTTTCCAACCTTGACGCGGGCACGCAGGCGCGCATGTTCTTCGAGGCGCTGAGCGAGAAATACGGTTTCTCGCTCGACACCCCGCTGTGCGATCTACCCAGGGATGCCCTCGATGTGATCCTCTACGGCACCAGGGGCGAGCCGCTGCAAATCCACTACACCCGCCCCAACGGCGATTCGCACACGTTTTCCGCGCCGTTTGAGGGCGTCATCCCGACGACGGAGCGCCGCGCCGCCGAGACGCAGAGCGACTCCACGAAGGCCTATTACGAATCCCTGATGAGCCAGACGCCCTGCCCGGACTGCCGCGGCAAGCGCCTTCGTCCGGAGATCCTGGCCGTCACCGTCGGCGGGAAATCGATCGCTGAGGTCAGCGATATGTCCGTGACCGAGGCGCGCGCGTTCTTCTCCTCGCTCTCCTTCGGCGTCAAGGATACGATGATCTCCGCGCCCATCCTCAAGGAAATCGACGCGAGGCTGCGCTTCCTCTCCGATGTCGGCCTCACGTACCTGACGCTCTCCCGCGCGGCGGCAACGCTCTCCGGCGGAGAAGCGCAGCGCATCCGCCTGGCGACGCAGATCGGCTCCAGCCTGGTCGGCGTGCTCTACATCCTGGATGAGCCGTCCATCGGCCTGCATCAGAGGGACAACGCGCGGCTGATCGGGACGCTCAAGCACCTGCGCGATATCGGCAATACGCTGATCGTCGTCGAGCACGATGAGGATACCATGTACGCCGCCGACCAGATCGTGGATATCGGGCCCGGCGCGGGCGAGCATGGCGGCCGGCTGATCGCGCAGGGCACCGCCGGGGAGATCATGGCCTGTCCCGAGTCCATCACCGGGCAGTACCTCAGCGGCGTGCGCGGCATTCCTGTCCCTGTCGCGCGCAAAACGCCTTCCGGCTTCCTCACCGTGCGCGGCGCGCGCACCCACAACCTCAAAAATATCGACGTCAGGGTGCCGCTGGGCGTCATGGCCGTCGTCACGGGCGTATCCGGAAGCGGCAAATCCTCGCTGGTCAACGAAATCATCTACAAAACCCTCCAGCGCGATCTCAACCGCGCGCATACCCGTCCCGGCGAGTGCGACGGCATCGATGGCATCAAGCAGCTTGACAAGGTCATCGCCATCGATCAGTCCCCCATCGGGCGCACGCCACGCTCCAATCCGGCCACCTATACCGGCCTGTTCGACATGATCCGCAAGGTCTTCGCCGCCACGCCGGAGGCCAAGGCCCGCGGCTACAGGGAGAACCGCTTCTCCTTCAACGTGCGCGGCGGCCGCTGCGAGGCCTGCTCCGGCGACGGCATTCTGCGCATCGAGATGCACTTCCTGGCGGATATCTACGTCCCCTGCGAGGTCTGCAAAGGCAAGCGCTATAACCGAGAGACGCTCGAGGTCACCTACAAGGGCAAATCCATCGCGGATGTGCTCGACATGACCGTTGAGGAAGCGCTGAGCTTCTTTGAGGCGTATCCCCGCATCTCCCGCAAGCTGCAAACGCTCTATGACGTGGGTCTGGGTTACATCCGCCTCGGCCAGCCCTCCACGACGCTCTCCGGCGGTGAGGCCCAGCGCGTCAAACTGGCCACGGAGCTTTCACGCACTTCGACCGGCAAGACGTTCTACGTCCTCGACGAGCCGACCACCGGACTGCATATGGCCGACTGCGAGCGTCTGGTCGGCGTGCTGCGCCAGCTCGCGGCAGGGGGGAACTCCGTGCTGATCATCGAGCACAACCTCGACGTCATCAAGGCGTGCGACTATGTGATCGATCTGGGGCCCGAGGGCGGCGACGGCGGTGGCACGCTCGTATGCGAGGGCACGCCGGAGGACGTAGCCGCCTGCGAGGCGAGCTATACCGGGCAGTTTCTCGCCCCCGTGCTCAAAAAGAGCCGCAGGGTAGAATTCATGGACTGAATCCGTAGAAACGCTCATGGTGCAGGAGGCGAAGCCCCAAGTGGGGTTGAGCGGCGTCTCAGCGTCCCGCCGCGCTATGAAGCAGCATCCTCACCCGTCGGGGAAGCGGTTCCGCTTTCCCCCAATCTTCGGATGGTTTCGGCCATCCGCTTTTTTTATTCCTCCGTCCCGGCACGTCCCTGGGGCAGCTTTCCGCCGGACATACCGCCCGCATCATCAGCCGTGTCGCTTTTTTCTGCGCTTTTCACCATCTTTTTCGCCGTCCCATGCCATACTGCGCTCCGGCCGCCGGCAGGTATGCCTCCATCACTTCGCGAAGGATTAGATTCTGTAGAAGAAGATGCCGCTTCATCGTTTTATCCATCCTGTCCGCATTGATTCGCTGCAAAGCGCCGTTCACGAATTGCTTCACTTTCTTTATTCAATATGATATAATGCAGAAGAAGTGAACCGCATGAAGATGAAACGGCAAATCAATATGGCATGCGCCAAGCAGCCTTGGCCGGCGCCGTAGATTCTTCACCTTCCAATTTCCTGGCGGCCAGTGGCCGCCTCCACTTCCGAAAATCGCTGCAAATCGCCTGATTTTAGGCGAACGCGGCCG
>JAUNJB010000066.1:5840-18103 GCA_030535375.1 Clostridia bacterium
CTCCCGAAAATCGCTGCGGCGCCTCCTATTCTGTTCGAATTTCCCGACGGCACGAAGACTTAAGCATTCGTCCGATTCATCTGTGAGAAGGAGCTTTGACCATGCCTTACATCCCTTCCGAATCCCGTTATGACTCGATGACCTATCGCCGCTGCGGCAGGAGCGGCCTGCTGCTCCCCGCCATTTCGCTCGGCCTGTGGCATAATTTCGGCGATATCACGCCGTTCGGCGTGCAGCAGTCCATCCTGCGCACGGCATTTGACCACGGCATCACGCACTTCGATCTGGCCAATAACTACGGCCCGCCCTATGGCGAGGCGGAGCGCAGCTTTGGCATCCACATGCAGCGCGACTGGAAGCCCCATCGCCACGAGCTCGTCATCTCCACCAAGGCCGGATATGACATGTGGCCGGGGCCGTATGGCAATTGGGGCAGCCGGAAATACCTGATCACCAGCCTTGAGCAGAGTCTCCGGCGCATGAACGTCGACTATGTGGATATTTTCTACCATCACCGGCCCGACCCGGACACCCCGCTTGAGGAGACCATGGGCGCGCTCGACCAGATCGTGCGCAGCGGCAAGGCGCTGTACGTGGGCATATCCAACTACAGCGCCGGGCAAACGGAGCGGGCCGTCTCCATCCTGCGTGATCTGGGCACGCCGCTGCTCATCCATCAGCCGCGCTATTCCATGCTGGATCGCTGGATCGAGGACGGCCTCACCGACGTGCTGCGCGAACAGAGCGTGGGCTCCATCGTGTTCAGCCCGCTGGCGGGCGGACGGCTCACCGGCAAGTATCAAAACGGCATACCGGCCGACAGCCGCGCCGGGCATGATCCCCGCTATCTGAAGCCGGACATGATCACCGACAAGCTGCGCGCCTGCATCTCTGCGCTGTCGGAGGTCGCAAACGCGCGCGGGCAGAGCCTCTCGCAGCTCGCCCTGCAGTGGGTGCTGCGCGACAGCGTGGTGACCTCCGCGCTCATCGGCGCGAGCCGTCCGGAGCAGATCGTCGAAAACGTCGCGGCCCTCGATTTCCCCGCCCTCACATCCGAGGAGCTGGCAAAGATCGACGAAGCGCTGAAGCTCTACGCATAAACACGCAAAAAGAGGAGGCATCCTTCATGATATCCGAAACCTATCAGGCCATGCTGGGCGGCAAATCGGTCATCCGGGAGTTGAGCGAATACGCCGCCGCCCGCGGCAAGGAAATTGGCTACGAGAACGTATTTGATTTCAGCCTCGGCAATCCCTCCGTGCCCGTCCCCGACGCGTTTAATGAACGCGTTGTGGAGCTGCTGCGCACCCAGAGCTCCATGGCCGTGCACGGCTACAGCCCAAGCCTGGGCATCCCCAGCGTGCGGGAAAAGCTCGCCGCGTCGCTCAACCGCCGGTTCGGCATGAACTACACCGCGGACGACATCTTCATGGCCAGCGGCGCGGCGGGCGCGCTGGCGCATGCCTTCCGCCTGGTCACGGCCCCCGGCGACGAAATCCTCACCTTCGCGCCGTTCTTCCCGGAATATCACCCGTATGTGGATCTGACCGGTGCAAAGCTGCGCGTCGTTCCGGCGAACACGGAGGATTTCCAGATCAACTTCGACGCCTTTAAGCAGATGCTCACCCCGGCCGTGCACGCCGTGCTCATCAACACGCCGAACAATCCCTCCGGCGCGGTCTACTCCGAGGCGACGCTCACGGCGCTTTCCGCCATCCTTGCCGAGAAGGAACAGGAATTTGGCCACGACATCTGGCTTATTTCAGACGAGCCCTATCGGGAGATCGTCTTTGACGGCAAAAAGGCCCCCTATGTCTCGCGCTTCTATCCGCGCACGCTCTCGTGCTACTCGTTCTCCAAGAGCCTGTCGCTTCCGGGCGAACGCATCGGCTATGTCGCGGTCAATCCGGCGTCCGGCGTCTCCAAAATGCTGGTGTCCATGTGCGGCCAGATTTCCCGCGGCATCGGCCACAACTGTCCGCCCTCTCTGATCCAGCTCGCCGTCGCCGACACCTGCGACCTGACGGCCGACCTCTCCGTCTACGAGACGAACATGAACATCCTCTACGATGAGCTCAAGGCGCTCGGCTTTGACATCGTGCGCCCGGGCGGCACATTCTACATGTTCCCCAGGGCAATGGAGGAAGACGCCGTGGCATTTTGCAAGAAGGCGCTTCGATACGATCTCATCCTCGTGCCAAGCGACAGCTTCGGCGTGCCGGGGTATTTCCGCATCGCTTACTGCATCGACACAAAAAAGGTGGAGCGTTCGCTCGCCGCATTCCGCCGATTTGTGCAAGAGGAATATTGATTCACATTCCGCGCACCGCTTTCCACACACGGAAACGGTGCTTTTTTTGCACTTTTTTGCAAAATCTCCCAACAATATTCTTGTGTTTTAAATTTTTCTGTTTTATAATGAATAAAAGAATATGGATGTTTCAATTACACAATCTCTTTGTTGGTTCTGTCGCCGGAGCACCCGGCAGAAGGAGGTGTTCACCATGTCTATCCACGCAGACGAAACCAAACACATCAGCCTTTCCATGAATGAGCTTGAGCGCCTTTGCCCGGTGGCCAAGGCGCTGTCCTCTCCGATGCGCGTCAAGATGATCGCGCTGCTCTGCGTGCGCTCCATGAACGTCAACGAACTCGCCGACGCCCTCTCCCTGCCCGTCTCCACGGCTGCGCTCAATGTGCGCCAGCTTGAGGAGGCTGGGCTCATCCATACGGAAATTCAGCCGGGCATCCGCGGGGCCATGAAGCTGTGCTCCCGGCGGATCGATTCGGTCAGCATGCGGCTGACGCCCGAGATGCAGGACGGCGTCAGCGCCCTGACGCTGAATCTGCCCATCGGCAGCTACTCCAGCGCGGAGGGCATCAGCCCCGAATGCGGCATCGTCACCGAGCACGCCTGGGTCGGGGAGAGCAACGCGCCGCGCACGTTTTACCATCCCGACCGCTTCAAGGCGCAGCTGCTTTGGTTTGACTCCGGCTCGCTGGAGTATCGCTTCTCGCTGGGCGAGATCGATCCGGCGCAGGTGGAATGGATCGAATTCTCCATGGAGATGTCCTCCAACGCGCCGATGTACCGGGAGGACTTCAAGAGCGACATCTTCGTCGCCATCAACGGCAGGACGCTGGGCACCTGGGTCAGCCCCGGGGACTATGGCAACCGCCGCGGCCGGCTCAATCCGTCCTGGTGGAGCGACACATCCTCCCAGTTCGGCCTGCTCAAAACCTGGCGCGTCGATGCGCTCGACTCCAAGCTGGACGGCACGCACCTCTCCGACGTCAGCCTGCGCGATCTCGCGCTTAACGGCGGTGACTACGTTTCGCTGCGCGTGGGCGTATCCCCGGAGGCGGAGCACGTGGGCGGCATCAACCTCTTCGGAGAGAAATTCGGCGACTACGCGCAGGGCATTGTCATGCGCGTGGGCTACGCCAAGTGAGATTCACCCATTGACTTTCGCGCCGCACAACTGTATAATGAACCCATTCGAGGGGAGTCCGTGTACCGGGCTGAGAGGAAGCCAGAGCTTCGACCCTTTGAACCTGATTTGGATCATGCCAACGCAGGGACGAGGATTTGCCGCCAACGCGGGGGATGTTTCGTCCTCCGCGTTTTCGCATGCTTCAAAACAGGGGCCGTATCTCTGATAAAAGGAGGGATCGTTCTGAAACATGCGCTGCCGGCGCTGGTCATCGCCGTGCTGCTCATCCTGTGGGAGGCATGTG
This sequence comes from Clostridia bacterium, assembly GCA_030535375.1. GTDB lineage: Bacteria > Bacillota > Clostridia > Christensenellales > Aristaeellaceae > Ventricola. Next base: position 9,579 of record JAUNJB010000066.1, read on the forward strand.
TGCGCCTGTTCGCCATTCCGCTGTACGTGCTGCCTGCGCCCACGCAGGTCATCGCCGCGCTCATAAGCGACGCGCCGCCGCTCGCCTCTCACGCGCTGGTCAGTCTGTCGGAGGCCCTGGCGGGCATGGGCATCGCGTTGGCGCTCTCGCTGGTGCTGGGCATCGCCATGGATGCCTTTCCCGCGGTGGGCCGGGCCATTTACCCGATTCTCGTCGTCACGCAGACCGTGCCCATGATCGTGCTCGCGCCGATCTTCATCATCTACATGGGCTTTGGCCTCGCGCCCAAGATTCTGACGGTCACGCTGATGTGCTTCTTCCCCATCGTCGTCAGCTTTGCGGACGGCATGGCGCAGGTCAGCCCGGCGTATCAGAATCTGCTGCGCTCCTACGGCGCCGGCCGCCTGCAGATCTACACGCTGGCCAAGGTGCCCGCCGCGCTGTCCTCGCTGCTCTCGGGGCTCAAGGTCGCAGCGACATACTCGATCTCCGGCGCGGTCGTCGGCGAGTGGATCGCCTCGCAGCGCGGCCTGGGCTACTATCTTCTGCGCGTCAAAAACAACTACATGCTCGACAAGGTGTTCGCCTGCGTGCTGGTCATCATCCTGCTCAGCCTGCTGATGAACGGACTGATCCGCCTGATCCAGCGCCTGTGCGCGCCATACCTCTGTGACAAGGAAAAGGAGAATGCCCCATGAAAAAGCTAGTCACCGCCGCCCTGCTTGCGCTGTGTCTGACGCCCTCGACGGCGCTGGGCGAGGATGTCACCGTCATCCTCGACTACGTGGCCAACACCAATCATACCGGTATGTACGTGGCGCTCGACCAGGGCTATTATGCCGATGCCGGGCTGAATGTCACCATCATCGAACCGACCGAGGGCGCGACCAACACGCTCATCGCCGTGGGTAAGGGCGAATTCGGCATCAGCTATCAGGAGGACGTCACCATGGCACTTTCAAGCGCCGACCCGCTGCCCATCCGGGCCATTGCCGCCATCATCCAGCACAACACCTCCGGCTTCGCCACATATGCCGGCAAGGGGATCACCTCGCCCGCCGACTTCGAGGGCAAGACGTATGCCGGCTGGGGCGGTCCGGGCGAGGAAGCCGTGCTCAAAGCCGTCATGAAGCGCGCGGGAGCGGATTTTTCGGCGCTGAATATGGTCATCTCCGACGGCTCCGGCTTCGCCGCGCTCAAGGACAAGGCGGACATCATGTGGTTTTTCGAGGGTTGGGACAACGTGAAATGCCAGCTGGCGGACTTCCCCATCGACTATATGGAGCTGCGCCAGCTCGACCCGCGCCTTGACTACTACACCCCGGTGATCATCACCAGCGAAAGGATGATCGCCGAAAGGCCGGAGACCGTGCGCGCCTTCCTGGCGGCGACATCCCTGGGTTACGCCTACGCCGAAGAAAACCCGGAGGAGAGCGCGAAAATCCTCCAGAAATACGCCCCGGATTACGACCTGGAGATGCTCACCATCTCGCAGACCTATCTGTCCGCCAAATACAGCGAGGACGCGCCGCGCTGGGGCGAAATGAAGGATGAAGTATGGGATCACTATACCGATCTGCTCGTCGAGTACGGCGTGATCGGCGAGGCCATTCCCGCTGCGCAGTGCTACACCAACGAGTTTCTGCCGGAGGCCGCGCAGTGAGCGCCAAGCTGGAGATGCGGGATATCCGCTTTGGCTACGGCCAAACGCCGGTGCTCGATCACCTCTCCCTGAGCGTACAGCCGCAGGAGTTCGTCAGCATTCTGGGCGCGTCCGGCTGCGGCAAATCGACCATCCTCAATCTGCTGTGCGGCACGCTGCGCCCGCAGGCGGGTGAAATGTTCGTCGACGGCGGGCCCCTCACGGGCATCAGCGATCACTTCGCCTATATGCCCCAGAGCGATCTGCTCTTCGACTGGCAGACCATTTTGGAAAACGTCTGCCTCTATGGCCGCATTCACGGCGCGTATGCGGACGCCAAGGCCCAGGCCAAAGAGAATTTTGCGGCCTTCGGCCTGGCGGGCTGCGAGGAGCTCTATCCCCGCAGCCTGTCCGGAGGCATGCGCCAGCGCGCCGCCTTTCTGCGCACCTCGCTGTGCAGCGCGGATATCCTGCTGCTGGATGAGCCGTTCGGCGCGCTGGACGTCATCTCCCGCGGGGACATGCAGCAATGGCTGCTCTCCATGCGCACGCGCCTGTCCCGCACGGCGCTGCTCGTCACGCACGATGTCGATGAGGCCATCTACCTATCCGACCGCATTCTCGTGCTCGGCGGCCGCCCGGCGCATGTGGTGCGCGAATTCCCCATCGCCGAGAAGAACCGCACGCGGGACTGGCTCTTTGCGCAGGGCAGCCTGCGGGGCGAAATCTACCGCTGCATCAAAGGAGAGACCGCATGACCGTCTTTGACGCGCACGCCCACGCGGGCGAGGGCGACGCGCAGAGCGAGCTGCGCCAGCGCCTTGGCATCCGCACGATGCTTTCCTGCGGCACGCCGGAGGAAGCCGAGCGCGGAGAGCAGCTCGCCTCGCGCTTTTCCGTCTACACGCTGACGGCGGGTGTGCATCCCTGGCATGCCGGTCACATCGCCCCGGCCGATATGGAGCCCTTTATGCGGCGCGCCGCGCTGATCGGCGAAATCGGGCTGGACAGCGTGTGGTGTGACGTACCCATGCGCATCCAGCGGGATGTCTTCACGTGGCAGCTCGATTGGGCGCAGCGCGCAGGGAAAGCCGTCGTACTGCACACCAAGGGCTGTGAGGCGGAGATTGCGCGGCGCATCGCACCGTATACCGTGCCCTTTGTCGTCCACTGGTACAGCGGCGATGAAGACACGCTCGACCTCTTTGTGCAAAAGGACTGCTACTTCACCATCGGCCCCGATATCGCCCGGAACGAAAGCGTGCGGGCCGTGGCGCGGCGCGTCCGCTCGGAGCGCCTCCTCTTTGAAACGGACGGTTACTCCGCCGTGTGCTGGGCGCTGGGCGATGTCCCGCTGAGCGCGCTTGGCAACGTCCTGCGCGACGGCGTGCGCGAGGCTGCCCGCCTGCGCGGAGACGATCCGCAGCGGCTGTGCGATATAGCAAACGGGAACTTCATCCGGCTGACCGCCGGATAAGCTCCCGTTTTTTTATTCTCATACAGGAAATATGCGCTTCTCAGTTGAGCTCATCCCCCGACAGGCAGCCCACCGAATCATCCCCGATCTGCACGAAATAGAAGCTGCCCGACACGCCGATCACCGTGACCGACTCGCCGACCGCCAGCATCGCCACCGCGTCATAGGAATTGGACGGCCGATCCCGCAGCACGACGGACTGCGTGCCATAGGGGGAGACGACCTGCTTGTCTCGCGTGCCGTCGACGACGCCGGAAGCCTCGCTTCCGCTCTTCAAGTAGCTGGACATCATGTATCCGCCTACGCTGTTCTGCCCGCCTCCGATGCTCACCTCGGACCAGCCCCCGCCCGCGTCGGAGACGATCTCCACCTCCGTGCCGCTGTAGAATTTGCCCACGGAGCCGGCATCCGTGCTCGGCTCCTTGCGCAGATTGAGCTGGCTGTCCGGGTTGCTTCCGTTGTCCACCACGGCGGTCTGCGCATACGCGCCCCCGCAAAGCATCAGCATCCCCGCCAGCAGCGCGCATCCGGCCGCCGTCTTTAAAATTCCTGCCATATCCATCACCTCAGCCTCCGCGGCGCGCTGCGGCGCCGCGACGAGGAAGAATTTTCCTCTTCGTCATATAGACGAACCACAGGCACAAATCCATCCCGCCATTTTGAAAAAAAGACGAGTAACATTCGTTCTCCGCGATTCTATTTTACCATGGATTCCCTGCTTTCGAAAAGAGGAAAACCATCCGAATTTGCACGAAAAAACGCGCAAACTGACCGCCTGTTTAAACAAAAGCTGAAATCCTCCCTCTTTTTGGGTTTACGGCCCCGCTTTTTTGTACTATACTATACGATATTACATTCAGATTTCGAAATGCTCCGCTCGCGTCCAGGAGGTATCCATGAAGCTCTACCTGACAGGCAATCCCTGCTCCCAACAGCGGCACTGTTATTTTGTGGAGGGGAAGCGCGTTCCGTTTATCGTGGACTGCGGCTATCAGCGCTGCTATCCGGGTGACGAGCGCCCCCACCTCACCGGCGAGCAGATCCGTGCCAGCCGCTACCTCTTTCTGACGCATTCTCATGAGAACCAGTCCGGCGCGCTGCCCTATCTGCTCTCCAACGGCTTCATGGGCCGCGTCGTGCTCACCACCGAAACCGCGCGCCAGCTGCCCTTCCCAGTCGACGATCCCATCGTCCTGGAGGGGCTGAGCCTGCCGTACGCGCCCGTCCAGCTTCCCGGCGGGCTGAGCATCGCCTGGGGCCGCAGCGGGCACTGCTCCGGCAGCGCCTGGTTCAGCATGCACGAGGACGGACACACGCTCCTTTTCTCCGGCGATTATTACGACTGCGCGCGCGTGCACATCGCCGATCCGATCGTCGGCCTGCGCGCGGATCTGGCCGTGCTCGACTGCGATTACGGCGCGCTTTCCAGCAGCAATTCCCGCGAGGAACAGGTGAACATTCTCGTGCGCGCGATTTCCGACGCGCTGGCCGACGGCCGCCCCGTCCTGCTGCCCGTGCCCAAATACGGCCGCGGTCAGGGCCTGCTCACCTACATCACCGAACGCCTTCCGGAGGCCGACATCTTCGGCGATCCGCATTTCCTGAGCGAGCTCAACCATCTGGACGCCTCCGCCATGTGGGTGCAGCCGCGCGCGCTCGACATGCTGGCCGATTGCTTTGTCCGCCCCATTCCCGAGGAATTCGTCGCCCTGGGGGTTTACTTCGTCAGCGATCCTCAGCTTGACAGCTCGTACGCGCGCTCCCTGATGCAGCGGCTTCTCCTCTGCGGCGGACGCGTGATCATGACCGGCACGGTCGAACCGGATTCCTATGCCGCGCTCATGCTACACTCGGGCAAGGCGCAGCTGCTGCGCTACGGCGTACACTGTACACAGGCCGATATGCTGCGCATCGCCTCGCAGAATGATTTCGGCCGCATCATCGCCTATCGCTCCGACTACGCGCCCACGCAGTCGATCTACGACGTATAAAGATTTCCGCTCCGTCAGTATCGCTATACAAAAAAGCCGGCCCGAGGTTTTCCCCTCGAACCGGCTTTTATCGTATTCCGGCAAACCTCTCGCCGGATCGCACGGCATCCCTTTTCCAATGCCGATTATACGGGCGGCGCGCTGAGTGTGCAAAAAACGGCATGCCCGCCGCAGATTGCATTTCCTGTGCCGAACGGCTCTGATCCCTTCACAGCGTACGAAAGCAGGGGGAATGCCGCGCGCCGATATGCGGCATCCCCCTGCCTGTTTATTCGTTTACTTCACCGCGTTCAGTACCGCCTGCGCCATTTCATCCTTTTTGCAGACGGCGGTATGCCGCACGGGCATAGCGGGCAGCTGCGCGATCTGCGCGGGCTCCTTCGTCCCCGTGAGCGCCGAGAGCGCCTCGCAGCAGGCAAAGTCGTCCTTCCCCCCGCAGGCCGTTTCGCCCGCCACGGCCTCCAGCACGGCCGCGCCGAACTTGTACGGGCTGGCCGTGGAGACGATCACGCTGGGCGTTCTGTCGCCGGTCTTCTCGATGTACGCGCGCAGAACGGCGGAGGCCACCGCTGTATGCGTATCCATCAGGTAATGATCCTCACGCCAGGTGCGCGCAATCTCCGCGCGAATGCCGTTCTCATCCACATAGCCCGCCGCGTAGCGCGCCTGGAGCTTGCGCAGCATATCCGCGTCCACCTGATAGCGTCCCTCCGCCTTGAGCTGCGCCATCAGCGCGGCGGTCTTCTCCCCGTCGCATCCGCCGAGATCGAAGAGCAGGCGTTCGAGGTTCGAGGAGATCAGAATGTCCATCGACGGCGAAATCGTCTTGTAGAACGGACGGCCGCTGATGTCGTAGACGCCTGTGGCTATGAAATCGGTGAGCACGTTGTTCTCGTTGCTGGCGCAGATCAGCCTGCCCACGGGCAGGCCGGCCTTCCCGGCATAATCCGCCGCGAGAATATCGCCGAAGTTGCCTGTCGGCACGCAGAAGTTGACCTTGTCGCCCATCTCAATCGCGCCCTCCGCAAGCAAATCGGCATAGGCGGAGAAGTAGTAGACGACCTGCGGCACCAGGCGTCCAAAGTTGATCGAATTCGCAGAGGAGAGCACGCGCCCCTGCGCGTCCATCGCCTCGGCAAATGCGGGATCGGAGAAGATCCTCTTGACGCCGGTCTGCGCGTCGTCAAAATTGCCCTCCACGGCGATGACATGCGTGTTGGCGCCGCCGGTGGTGACCATCTGCAGGCGCTGCGCCTGGCTCACGCCGTCCTTGGGATAGAACACGCAGCAGCGCGTTCCGGGCACGTCGAGGAAGCCCTCTAGCGCGGCCTTGCCCGTGTCGCCGCTGGTGGCCACGAGGATGAACACCTCGCGCTCCTCGCCGTTCTTCTTTCCGCTGAGCGTGAGCAGATAGGGCAGCAGCTGGAGCGCCATGTCCTTGAACGCAAGCGTCGGGCCGTGCCACAGCTCAAGCGCATGCGCCCAGGAGCCTACGCGCTCCATCGGCGCGACGGCTTCGCAGTCAAATCCCGTGCCGTACGCTCCGGCGATGGCCTGCTCAAGCTCCTCACGCGTAAAGTCCGGCAAAAAGCGGCTGAGCACCGCGAGTGCGCGCTCCTGATAGCTCATGGGCACCATCGCCAGGATTTCCTCCCGCGTGAATTCGGGGAATTCGGCGGGCACATAGAGTCCGCCATCGGGCGCGAGCCCGCGCAGAATCGCCATGGACGGCGTCACGGCCTGCGCGCCGCGCGTTGAAAACATCTGCATGATTTCCTCCCGCGGGATACACCCGCACACGATCGTATAAAAACAGAAAAACAAAGAAAGCCGTCTCCCCGACGTTTGCTAAGGAGACGGCCTGAGTTCAGATCTGATACTTGCGGATGCTCTCCGGCACGTTGGCCGCGTCTTCGCTGAAGCTGATGATCATGTCGCAGTTCGAAGCCGCCACGAGGTGCTCGAGCTTGGCAAAGAAGTCGACCAGCTCATCGGCGTTCGCCTTGACCAGCTTGAGGAACGCATCGATGTAGATCACGCTGATATCGTAGTTGCCGGCAAGCATGCCCGCCAGAAAGCCGTAGAACGGCTCCACGCCCTTGACATCATACTCGCTCGCGTTCACGAAGCGAACCTGCGGCTTCAGGCTGAGGGTGTAGCTCCTGTCGTCGTCCACAAAGAGCACGTTGCCCTTCGCTTCCTTCACCGACGCGTTTGCCATATCCAAAATACGCTTGGTCTTGCCGGAACCCTTCTTGCCAAAGATAACCTGGATCACGGTCAATCCCTCCCTTTCATGTTTTCTTGTGACATCATTATAGCTTAAATCCACACACCTGACTAGCCCCAAATTTGGGTTTCTTTTAAAAAGGCAATCAGGGTCAGCGCCGTTTTGGCAATTTTTTGCAGGGATGCCTTGCTTTTTATTCGCCATCATGCTATAAATGAAATATACCGTTCGTCAAACGCATCGCGGCTGTGCCGCCTGCTTGCGGAAAGGAGCACTTTAGATGAAATTCCTCCTTCGCATATTCGCGCCGGTTCTTCTGATTCTGTGCACGCTGGCGCTCACCTGCGGCGCGGCATCCGCCAATGAGGCCGTCAATTGCTACTGGCTGCTGGAAAGCATCGAAACGGAAACCTCCTCCTCCGATCGCTACGGCCCCGCGCAGGCAAAAACGGATATCGCCCCCGCCGACGGTCTTGATGCCGCCGGGATGACCGAGGCTGTGCGCGGCGTGCGCTCCCTCACGCTGGATGTAACCCGCTTGTCAGGCGGCTTCAACGCGCATGCGGATTACACGTTCTCCGGCATTCCCGCCGCGGTACCCGGCGCAGCCAGCGCGCGGCTGACCATCACCGCTGCCACCCGCAGCGAGGCGCGTTCCTTCTATCTGTATGCCTCCATCTTCGTCAATAGCCATCGCGTGCTGCGCGTGCGCGACACGGGCGCCTGGGTGCAGCGCGTCTTCTTTCCGCGCAAGGCGGTGCCGGGGGATACGCAGACCATCGAGCTCTGCGCCCGCGAAGCTCACGATCTGGCCTCCGTCCACATCACCTATGTCTATCGCGCATATGCCGGTGTGATGCTTGTGGATGCAAACGGTGACGTTGTGCTCTATGACGCCGATGGGCGGGAAACCGGCCGCATCGCGCAGACGGTGGAGGATATTCTCCCGGTCTTCTCCACCGCCACCCCTCAGAGCAGCAAGACCATCTTCTCCGCCGAAGAGCAGACGGACGGCTCCCTGATTGCAACCTTCGATCCCCACAGCGGCCTGAGCGAGGATGAGCTCATCCGCCTGCTGCGTGCCGCTTCACAGGCACACTCCGACGCCTCCCCTGAAACCACCTCCGAGCCGCTGGTGCAGGCTGACGCTTCGTCTGAAAACGCATCCGAGCCACAGACACATGC
>JAUNJB010000231.1 GCA_030535375.1 Clostridia bacterium
CGGCCGATGGCCATCTCAATACCCGTAGATGCTCCCCCACCGCCGGCGAAATTGTCCACAACAATCTCCCTCATTCGCACTCCTCCTTGAACACTTCAAGCTGCGTTTTTTCTTTCGCAGCGCATCGCTTCTCTTCGTCTGGAAGACAAGCCAAACGCCGGCTCATTGATCCGCTCTGCCCGCGTGTGAGACGCGGGCAGAGCACCTTTTTTGTTACGCGATGATGGACAGCATGCCGGCCTCGATCAACACTTTGAGATTGTCCGCAAGATACGCACGGATTCTGGCAACGGCTTCGCTGCGCCACATGCCGCCGTCCGCCTCATACAGCGCGATTTCCGTCTCCTTTTGCCCTTCTTTGTTCCTGATGCGCAGGATAAACGGACTTTCCACCTGGTCGATCTCCGGGAAAGTGCGGTACGGCTTCAGCGGCACAGGGTTTTCCAGCACCACGTCGCCCATCCTTGCCACGCCGCGCTTGATAATGACGCGCTGGCTGATGCCGTCATCGCTGGTATGAACCCCCTGTTCCGCCGCCAGATTGCCGACCACCTGCCCCACCTTATCGCGCGCTTCCGTCCTTTCAAACTGCGCCTGAAGCCGGACGATGAAATCCTCCTGCCCCAAATAGGTGTTAAAGCTGAACGGCCTGCTCTGCAGCGTACAGAATGCCAGCAGGCTGCGCTTCGCATTTTCCGGGCCATACGCCACGCTGTGCAGGTACACATGTGCCTCGTCACCCACGGACACGACGAGGCGGCCGAACTTGTCAATCAGACTGTCTGGATCATCGAGGATATAAGCTATGAATCCATTAAGCGTAAAAATCTTCATGACCGGCAGCTCCATCGGCATGACAGGCTCCACGCGCTGCAGATTGTCCGTGTTGACATAGATGTGGCCGTCGATCTCCTGCACGGCATAGCCGCGGTCCTGCTTCCCCAGCTCGTACAAAAAGCGCATTGCATCCGCGCTCAGCTCCCCGGTAGGAAAGCACGAAACCTCCCTGCGCGCGCCGATGCGGGCCTCCGACATCCGATGATTGTGATGATTCGCATAAAGTGGATTTCCCGGGTCCTGCTCGCTCATATGGAGGGGTTCACCGTGGCGATGTTCGTGTTCATTTTTCAGCTCTTCGCTCATGTATTTTGGCTCCTTTCTCATCGAAACGAAATCACATTCTCGGGATCAGTCTCCGCTCTGCTAAGCGGCATCGTGACAGGCTCCGGTGTCACCTCGCCCTTCATATCCACCTGACCGGGGATCTGGTCAAGCCGCTGCGTCGCATAGATACTGCCGTCGCCTGCCATGTCAAAGAAGATTGTCTGCGATACCGGAACCGGCGGCGCAAAGCTCTCCTTGACGTCAAAGGTCATCTCTCCGCCGTCGCGCCGCTCGTTGGGCGCCACGGTCAGCACCATCGTGATTTTCCGCTTTTTCTTGGGGTCGGTGTTGGGGTCAAACACGTTTTTGCCCAGCCGGTCAAGCGCGTCCTTCCAGCGTTCCCTGACCGCTCCACCCATCAGACAATTCAGGTCTTCCAGGCTGCCAAATGTCTGTGCCATGCTTTTCCTCCTTTTCGCTTTAAGCCTCCTGCCGTGTATCAAACGGAATGAACCGCATATGCGGCGCATCAAAAGCCACCGGCAGATAGCCTTTTCGTCCGTTCCGGTTCTTCGCCACCGCGATGAGCATGAACGTCTGTCCGCGCGCCCGGCAGCTCTCAGCCATCTGCCGCTGGCTGTCCGGCACACCGTTCGTCCCCGGCGCATGCAGGATCAAAAACTGGTTGGCATCCTGCTCGATGGAGCCGGATTCGCGGCTCTCGCTCATCTTGGGCATCCTGCCCTCTCCGGTTCCCGCTTCGCTCTGCCGGTTCATCTGCGTCATGGCGATGACGGGGATGCGAAGCTCCATCGCGAGCTGCTTGAGCTGGCGCGATATCTGCCCCACTTCCTCCGTGCGATTGCCCGTTTTCTGCCCGCTGTTCATCAGCTGCAGGTAGTCCACCACGATCAGATCGAGCCCCTTTTGCTGGCGCTGCCGCAGCGCGATGGCGCGAAGCTGCGCCGGCGTGGTCGCCCTCGTGGTGATCGAAAGCTGCATCATGGCGATATCGCCGTAGCTCTCCACGGCCCGCTCGATCTGATCGTTCGTGAAGCTCCTGGCCTCGATCACGTCCACGGCCACACCGGAATATCGGGCCAGAACACGGGCATAGATCTCTGCCTCGTCCATCTCCAGCGAGACGACGAGCACCTGCTTTCCCTCGTGCGCGGCGTTCATGGCGATGAACAGGCCGAGAGCGGACTTGCCCACGGACGGGCGCGCGCCGATGACGCAGAGTTTCCCGCCGCGAATCCCGCCGCCGAGCACCGCGTCCAGCGGGCCGATTCCCGTTTTGATGCTGTCATCCACCCTGGTTTCCGCAAAAAGCCAGTCATGCATCTGTGCCACGATCTGCGCGATCGGCGTGACCGCCTGCGATGGGCCATTCTTCGCCAGCTCGTCAATCTCCGATCGAATGGCCTCCGCCGCCTTTCCCGGCTCGACGGCGCCGTCCGCGGCGAGCACAGCGAGATTCTGCGCCGTCCTGCTCAGGGCCCGGCGCATGCCGGCGGACTTGATCGTCGCCACATAGTCGCCGCACTGTGCGCCGGATACCATGCCCTGCTGCATCAGCTCGACGAGCGCTGCGGTTTCCACGCCGGGCATGGCATCGCTGACGGTCACAAGGTCGCAGGGCTTATCCTGACTGTCCAGCACGCCCATGGTCTTGAAGACTTCGGCGCAGAGCAAATCGGTGAAGTCCGCGAGGGTCAAATCGACATCGCGCATGGAAATCTCTCCGCGCAGGATCGCGCCGACGACGGCCCGCTCGCTCTCGTGCGCTTCAAAGAC
>JAUNJB010000067.1 GCA_030535375.1 Clostridia bacterium
AGGGAAACTATTTCCATATCGGGCTGGTGGACGGCACAGGACGGTATGTGCTGAATGCCAAAGGAGCGAAAAGCGGTTTTTCCCGGGATGCGCTTAGCGGATGGAGCTTTGCTGCACCGCTGAACGATGTGAATTATGAGGAGATGAAGTGGATGGAGACACTGTATCGTGCCCGCGTGACGACGCGCAGCGGGCCGTTGAATCTGCGGGACAGGCCAAATGGCGCGGTGATCGGCAAAATCCCGCGCGGCGAGGTGGTCGACGTGCTCAGCGATGAGGAGGAATGGTGGGCGGTTGACTACCGGGGTGCAAGAGGCTATGCGTCCTCGGGTTATCTGGAGCGCATCCTGTCGGGCGCGGCGGGTGAGGTGCGCATCGTCCTGGAGGACAGCGAGGGCAACACATTCTGCCCGGTGGGAGGCTGGACGGTGCGCGTATATGACGAGGAGGAGACGGATTGACAAAGGTGCGGGATGAAAGGCATCCCCGGAGAGGAGAGACGATGAAGGAACGATTGACGGAGGCGATGAGTGCGGTTCGGCCGAATATCGTGCGCCTGACGGGCGCGGCCTTTGGCATGCTGGCGGCGTGGTGGACGGGGTTATCCGCTATCGCGCAGGCACTGCTGATCGTGCAGGGCGCGGATGTATTGACGGGGCTGCTGTGCGCACTCTGCGGCAGGAGCAGGAAGACGCAGAGCGGCAGGGTTTCCTCCGGCGCGCTGACGATGGGCGTGATCAAAAAGGGGCTCGAGTGGCTGGTGGTGGCGATTGGCGTGTATGTGGGCGAAGCGCTGGAGATGCAGGGGATTGCGGGAGCGGCGATGACCTACATGATCGCAACGGAGCTGGTCAGCCTGATGGAGAACCTTGCGCTCTTCGGGCTGGACGTGCCGGTGCTTAAAAAGCTGCTGGATATCGCCCAGGAGCGGGATGCGATGTGAGCGCATCCCCGGACGACGGAGAAAAGCGCATGACAAAAGACGGAGGAGCGGGGCGTATGGCCCGGCGCTCCTCCGCCTTTTTGGTGCGGATTAAATCCTGTGTGTGAGGATGGTTTCTCCATCCAGCGTTTTGATGGTGAACAGACCGTCTTCATAGACCATGTAGCTCTTGGGGTTGCCCTCCTTGGGCAGGGCCGCCGAACCCGGATTGATATAGGTCATGCCGTCCTTTTCCTGCACGGTGAGCACGTGCGTGTGGCCGTGAATGAGCAGGTCGCCCGGTTTGTGCGGCGGCAGATGATCCAGATTGAACAGGTGGCCGTGGGTGATGAACGCGGTGGTACCGTCAAGATCAAAGAGCGCGTAATCGGCCATGACGGGGAAGGAGAGCACCATTTGGTCGACCTCGGCCTCGCAGTTGCCCCGGACGCAGAGCAGGTCATCGCGCATGCCGTTGAGCAGGGCGGTCACCGCTTTGGGATCATACTGATCGGGCAGGTCGTTGCGCGGACCGTGATAGAGCAGGTCGCCCAGAAGAACCAGGCGGGAGGCGCCCTCCGCTTTATACTGGCGCAGCACCGCTTCGGTCGCGCTGCGGGAACCGTGAATATCGGAAGCGAACATCAGTTTCATGGGAATCCATCCTTTCTTGATTGGCAGTAAGCGAGGAATTTACAAATCGATATCGAGCACGACGGGGCAGTGATCGCTGCCCATGACCGCGCTGTCGATGCGCGCCTCGCGCACCTTCTCCTTCAGGCGCTCGGAAACGAGAAAATAGTCGATGCGCCAGCCTGCATTCTTGGCGCGGGCCTGGAACATATAGCTCCACCAGCTGTACGCGCCCGTCTCGTCGGGATGCAGATAACGGAAGGTATCGACAAAGCCGCTGCCCAGCAGTTTTGTCATTGCGGCGCGCTCCTGCGGGGTAAAGCCCGCGTTATTTTGATTGGTCTTCGGGTTTTTGAGGTCGATCTCTTGATGGGCGACGTTCATATCCCCGCAGACGATGACCGGCTTTTTTTCATCGAGCCGCATCAGGTACATGCGGAAGTCCTCCTCCCAGCACAGCCTGTATTGCAGCCGGGTCAGCTCGCGCTGGCTGTTGGGGGTATAGACGGTGACCAGATAAAAGTCCTCATATTCGAGGGTGATGAGGCGTCCCTCATGGTCGTGCAGCTCGCTGCCCATGCCATAGGCCACGGACAGCGGCTCGCGCTTGGCGAGGATCGCTGTGCCGGAGTAGCCCTTTTTTTCGGCGGAGTTGAAATACTCGGCGTAGCCCGGTGCGGGAATCTGCGCCTGGCCGGGCTGCATCTTCGTCTCCTGCAGGCAGAAAAAATCGGTGTCCTGCTGGGCAAAATAATCGCCAAAGCCCTTGCCAAGGCAGGCGCGCAGGCCATTTACGTTCCAGGAAATCAATTTCATATCGGTTTCACGTGCCTCCGTGTTCGCATAGAATGGGGTCGTTTCCGTTATTATACAGGATATCACCCCACATTGAAAAGGGGCGCGGGAAAAAAAGGAGGGCTGCGCATGATGCTGGTTGCGCTGATCTATCTGCTGCTGTGCATGCCTGTGACCGTGCGCGCATCCATCGGGCTAAGCGACGCACAGAGCGCCGTACAGACCTCCGTCTTTGCCCTGGGCGTGGGCGTGCGGTTTGACGGCGTCATTGAAAAACAGGCGGGTGGTCTGGCGCTGCGTCTGACGCCGCGCTACGGCGTGAGCAAGCGCAGAAAGCGTGAACGCATGCGATCCCTGGGCAGTCTGAAAAAGGCCAAGCCGTTTCTTGTCGCGGCGATGAAGGAGGTCGAATTTACACGCCTTGATCTTCACATGCGCCTGGGAATGGAGGAGGCATGGAGCACGGCCGTGACGGCGGGCGCGATTCGTGCGGCGGCCGCTTCGCTGCTTTCCTGCCTGCAAAATGTGCCGCCGTGCGATCTGCGCGTGGAGGCCGACTTCCGTGCGCCATGCTTTTTGCTGACGGCGCATTGCATATTTTCCGCGATGCCCGGCGATATTATGTTTGCGGTCATCAAAGCCGCTGTGAAAAAGACGCGGAAAGAGGGATTCAAATGGATCAGCACCCCATCGAGAGCCTGATGGGCACGTCCATGGAGAGCATTCGCGAGATGGTGGACGTCAATACGGTGGTCGGCGATCCTGTGCAGACGCAGGACGGCTCGACGATCATTCCGATTTCAAAGGTGTCGTTCGGGTTTGTCTCGGGCGGCGGCGAGTATGCGGGCGGCATGGCCCAGCCGGGCGATCTGCCCTTCGCAGGCGGAGCGGGAGCCGGCGTATCGGTGCATCCGATGGGATTCCTTGTATGCACGCCCAACGGTGTGCGCCTGCTCAGCGCCAGCTGTGCTTCGCCGATGGAACGCATCGTGGAGATGATTCCCCAGGCGTTGGAGGGGCTGAAGGCCATGGGCGAGGACGAGGACGCCCCCAGAAAGGCGCCGCAGGTGCGCGCGGCGTATCAGGAAAGCTGACAAAGGCGTGATTTGCCGGCGCGCGGCCTTCACGTTTAAACGGACAAACAGGGCGGTTCCAAAGCAGGGATTCCGCCTTTTTGTTTTTCTCACGCGGGGCACCGCGCGGCCATAGGATGACGTAGGGAGAGCGGCTGTTTTTTCATCGGGCCGTCCGGAGCGGCTAAGGCAGATGTTTGAAATGGTTGAAATCTTCTGACAGTTTTCGGCAAAAAAACGCATATTTCACTCGGATGGAAGAAATGCTCTTGACTTTGCCGGGCTGATTCTATAAAATTGTATCTGTTCGTTTTTTGTGACATTCGGATTATAGATAGAAAAATCGGAGGGCTTCCGAAATGGGCATCAAAGTAGCAAAATTTGGCGGAAGTTCGCTGGCCGACGCTGCGCAGTTTAAAAAGGTCAAGGAGATTCTGTTTGCGGACGCGGACCGGCGCATCGTCGTGCCGAGCGCGCCGGGCAAGCGCAGCTCCGTGGACATCAAGGTGACCGATCTGTTCTACGAGTGCAACCGCCTGGCTGCCGCCGGGATGGATATTCAGCCGACATTTGATCAGATTGCCGCGCGCTTTCACAGCATCGCGGATGAGCTTGAGCTCGATGTGGATCTGGACGGATACCTTGACGAGGTGCGGAAGAATATCCAGCTGGGCACGGGCGCGGATTACGCGGCCAGCCGCGGCGAATACCTCAACGGCATTCTGCTGGCCGATTACCTGGGCTGGGATTTTGTCGATCCGCAGAAGGGCATCTTTTTTGATGAGGAAGGGCATCTGGACAGCGCAAAGACGCAGGAGATGCTCGGCAAGATCCTGAAAGAGCACAAGTACGCCGTTGTCCCGGGCTTCTATGGCTGTGATACGCACGGGAATGTCCGCACGTTCTCCCGCGGCGGCAGCGATATCACAGGCGCCATTGTGGCGCGCGCCGCCGAGGCGGATCTTTATGAAAACTGGACGGATGTCTCCGGCTGCCTGATGGCCGATCCGCGCATCGTGCGCAATCCGGAGCCGATCCGCTATGTGACGTATCGCGAGCTGCGCGAGCTGTCCTACATGGGCGCGTCGGTTCTGCACGAGGATGCGATTTTCCCGGTGCGCATCGCGGGGATTCCCACCAATATCCGCAACACCAACCGTCCCGATGAGCCGGGCACGTTTATCGGCTATGAGGCGGAGGATCACGAGAGCGAGTACATGATCACCGGCATTGCGGGCCACAAGGATTTTGCCATCATCACCGTAGAAAAGGCGATGATGAACGCCGAGCTCGGCTTTGGCCGGCGGCTCCTGCAGGCGCTGGAGGAGGAGGGCATCTCCTTTGAACACATGCCCAGCGGCATCGATACGATGTGTGTCGTCGTCTCCCAGGAGTCCGTGGAGGGCAAGAAGGAGCGTCTGGTGCACCGCATCCATGAGCTCTGCTCGCCGGATTCCGTGGAAATCCATTCCGGGCTGGCGCTCATCGCGACCGTGGGCCGCGGCATGGTGCGTTCCAAGGGCATATCCGCGCGGCTGTTCAATGCGCTGATGAAGGCGGGCATCAATGTCCGCGTGATCGATCAGGGCTCCAGCGAGCTCAACATCATCGTCGGCGTGGATAATCTCGACTTTGAGAACGCCGTGCGCGCGATCTATCGTGCCTTCGTCGTGAAGGAAGAGCGCTGGTAAGCCGAATGCTTTCATAAAAAACGGCGGGACGGTACCCGCCGTTTTTTACTTATAGGAGATTGCGAAAAAATTGGCCGCGTTCGCTCAAATCGAGTGATTTGCAGTGGTTTTCGGAAGCGGCCGCCGGCCGCTGGGAAATTGAGCGAAAAACCAGGCGGCGGGCACAGAAATACTTTGGAGTGTGAAGTGCTTCGGAAGTGGGAGCGCGCAAGGCGCGCTTTGCAAAACAGAAGAATCCGGACTCACGAAGACAGAGAGGAATATACCATGCGAATCATATTGTCCCCCGCGAAGAAGATGATCACCGACGCGGACGCGCCGGCCGTCCACGCGCTGCCCCAGCTTCTTGACAGAACGGAGCGGCTGCTTGAAGCCCTGAGAGCCATGACGCCGGCGGAGCTGCAGCACCTGTGGAAGTGCAATGATCAGATTGCCGCGCAGAACGTCGGACGCCTTGCGCACATGGATCTGCGCAGGGGGCTGACGCCAGCGCTGCTCGCTTACGACGGCATCGCGTTCAAGTGCATGGCCCCGCAGATTTTCACGTGCGATCAGGAGGAATATGTGGCCGGGCATCTGCGCATTCTCTCCGGTTTTTACGGCATACTGCGCCCGTTTGACGGCGTGACGCCATATCGGCTGGAGATGCAGGCCAGGCTTGCCGTGGATGGCGCAAAGGATTTGTACGCGTTCTGGGGCGGCACGCTGGCAAAGAGCCTGACGCGGGAGACGGATGTCATCGTCAATCTGGCATCCAGAGAGTACAGCGACGCCGTGCTGCCGCATCTGGGCGGGGATGTTCGGGTGGTCACCTGTGTTTTCGGGGAGATGAAGGGGGACAGGGTGATCGAGAAGGGAACGCTGTGCAAGATGGCACGCGGCGAGATGGTGCGCTTCATGGCGGAAAACCATATCGGACAGCCGGAGCAGATGCGCATGTTCGACAGGCTGGGATATCGGTACGATGAGGAAAAATCGGACGGGGAAACCTATGTGTTTATCCGGCAGGACGGAAAAAGGGGAGCGTGAGGCGCGCGGCCGTTCCCCGTATCACCAGCGGCTGAGGAAGGCCAGCGTCTCCCTGAGCTGATCCTGCTTGTAGCGCTCGCTGTCCTGCTTGTACAGCCGTTCTGCGCGGAAGACCTTCTCGCTGTACAAATGAAGGGGCACCATGTAATGGCTGCCGTGCTCATAGCTCAGATGCCTGTGCTCATGGGCGAAGCCCTTTTCATCGAGCCGGCGCATCAGGATGCGGGCGGACTCATCGGCGGGCCACATGCTGTCCATTCCGCCTGAGATGAACAGCACAGGGCCGCCCAGGCGCTCCACCGGCAGAATACAGCTCTCCTGCGGAGCGGCCACCAATGGATCATAGCAGAAGCGGACGCCGAAATCCCCGCTCCTGCGCCAGTAATCGAAGACCATTTTTTTCGTAAGCCGGGACATCATGAAGGGCATATACGGGAGTTCCTCGCTCCGCCAGGTGAAGACGGAGTGGGGAACGATTTGCATTTTGTGCCCCAGTCCCTGCGAACTCAGGCAGATGGGGCTTGCGGCGACGACGCAGGTGATCAGCTCCGGCATGTGGATGCCTGCCAGAAGCACGAATTCCGCGCCCATGGAGATGCCCCAAAGGCCGATTTTTTCATAGCCGCTATTCCTGAGCCACTGCGCGGCGCGCTCCGCCGTTTCCAGCGGAATCCGGTTGAGCGTGTCGGGCAGACCGGGCACATTCCAAAATGCGCCGGCCAGCACGGTGAGGCCGTGATCGGCGAACAGTTTCGCTACCAGACACGGGAGCGCGAATCTGCCGTCGCTTCCGCTGTACAGGATCAGGGCTTTGCCCGGAAACCTATCCTCGGCGGGTTTGAAGAGCTTTCCATAAAAGCCATGGTTTTCCACGGTAAAGTCGGGCGTATAGTCCATCAAAAGCCTACCTCCTTGTTCAAAAGACTGGAACATGCCGCCGAGTTGTGGCCGGCTGCGTTTAAGATGACCGCCTGGGCGGCCAGGGAATGCAGCGGTTAACGCGCTCACAGTAGTGAAGATAGGGCTGACCGTAGCGCCGTGCCAGCCATTTTTCCTCCGTATGCTTCATGAGGAGGGTTAAGAAGGCCCAATAGACGGGCGGAAGGAAGAGCAGCAGCAGATTGCCGGGGATCAAAAGCGCGCCTGTGCAGAACATCAGAAAGGCGGTGTAAATGGGATTGCGCACCCAGGCGTAGACGCCGGTCGTGACCAGCCGGTTATTCAAAATGCCGTCATCGATTTTCGCCCTGAAAATCGCTGCGTACCACAGAAACGCGCCGCCGAGGATCAGCGCGGCACCGGGAACGGAGAGAATTCGGCCGATGCCCGCCGGCCCCTTCGTGGGAATGAGCCCCAGACAGGTCAGCGTGATCGCCAGCACCGTGCAGGCGATGATGGTGATGCCGAACACAGGGCCTACGCCGCACATCGGCAGATGATCGGGTGGTTCTTTTCTGTTCATGGAAGCCCCTCCAATTGTCAGACTGTTTGCATGAAAAAATAATTAGCACAAACTAACAATGCTTTTTAAAAACAGGCTGCCTGCAGGGGCGGCCGACGAATCCATTGTAGCACGCCGCGGGAAAAAGATCAATCGCGATTTTTGATCGCGGGTCTTGACAAATATGGCACGCGGATGTAGAATAACATCGTTATTTGATAACGATGTTATTCCATTTGAGAGGTGAACCATGAGACCCGTTAACGACAAATTGGCGGCGGATATCCTGGAGGCGGGCAAACGCGAGTTTCTGGAGAAGGGCTTTCAGGGGGCGTCCATGCGCGGGATTGCCGCCAGCCTGGGCGTCACAACCGGCGCGATCTACCGCTACTACCTGGATAAGGAGGCGATTTTTGACGCGCTGGTGGGGCCCGCGGCGGGCGAGCTGGAGCAGCGCTATCGGCAGGTTCAGCAGGCGTTTGCCATGAAGCCGGTGGAGCAGCAGCTCACGAGCCTTCCGGAGGTATCCAAGGTGGATCAGGCGTGGATGATGCACTATATTTATGAGCATTTCGACGCCTTTAAGCTGATCGCAAGCTGCTCAGTGGGTACGAGATACGAGCACTATATCGACGTGCTGGTGGAAATTGAGGACAATGCGGGCCGCGTGCTCATCGACAAGATGACAGAGGCGGGGATGGAGCTGCAGCCCATCGACGACGACCTCATCCACATCATGTCAAACGCGCTGTTTCAGGGAATATTTGAAACCGTGCGCCACGATATGCCCAGGGAAAAGGCGTATATCTACATGGAACGACTGAAGGATTTTTATTCGGCGGGCTGGTTTAAGATTTTGGGGATTTCGGGAGACTGATTTCCCTTTGTCTTTGACCATGTGTTATCTTAAACTAACTAAAGGAGTGGTTTTTTATGGAGGAAGCGAAGAAGCCGTCGGCCTTTGAGAAGCTTTGGGAATGGGCAGGGCCGTATCATGGCGGATTTGTGAGTGCTGTGCTGCTGGCCGTGCTCGGCGTGGCCTGCGGCATGATCCCTTATTTTTGCGTGGCGGCCATCATCACCGGATTGCTGGAGGGAACCCTCCCGCTGGACGGATGCCTGGCGTGGTGCCTCGCCGCGCTGGCGGGGTATGCGGGCAAGGTGATCTTCGGCTCGGCTTCTACGTCGATTTCACACACGGCGACCTATCACACCCTGCGGGACATGCGCAAGCGGATGATCGACAAGCTGTCCCGGATGCCCATGGGCACGATTCTGGATACGCCCTCCGGGCAATACAAGACCACCATTGTGGACAGGGTGGAGGGCATGGAGCCGACGCTGGCCCATCTGATTCCCGAAATGACCTCCAACATCCTGATCCCGGCGGCGATTTTTGTCTACCTGTTCGCGCTGGACTGGCGCATGGCGCTGTGCTCCGTGGTGACGCTGGTGGTCGGCTTCCTGTTTATGACCGGCAGCATGAAGACCTATGGCGCCCGGTGGGACGGCGCTGTCAAGGTGGGACGCGCGATGAACGCGGCGATTGTGGAATACGTGGGCGGCATTCAGGTGGTGAAGGCGTTCAGCCAGTCGGCGGGCTCGTATAGGAAGTACGCGGATGCGGTGAACGCCAACGCGGCGTATTATGTGGACTGGATGGCCGAGAGCCAGAAGTATATGGCGGGCTGGCAGAGCGTGGTGCCCGCCGTGCTGGTGACGGTGCTGCCGGTGGGGCTGGCGCTCAATCTGGGCGGCAGTCTGAGCACGGCGGATTTCCTGACCGTCATCGTGCTGTCCCTGGGGCTGATGGGGCCCATTCTGGCGGCGATGACCTTTGTGGATGACCTGGCCGTGGTATCCAGCAATGTGGAGGAGATATCCGGCATTCTGGACGGCGAGGAACTGAGGCGTCCCGCCGAGCCCGCGAGGCTGAACGGCCGGGAAATCGTCCTCCATGATGTCTCCTTCGCGTATTCGGCACGGGGCGGCGATGTGCTTCGTGGCGTGAATCTGCGCATCCGTCCCGGCACGGTGACGGCGCTGGTCGGCCCATCCGGCTCGGGCAAATCCACCATAGCCAAGCTGATCGCGGGCTTCTTTGACGTGACGGGCGGCAGCATCACGTTGGGCGGAGCGGATCTGCGAGAGATCCCGCTCAGCCAGCTGAATGCGCAGATTGCCTACGTCTCTCAGGAGAACTACCTCTTTGACCGGACTGTGCGCGACAATATCCGCATGGGACGTCTTGGCGCCTCGGATGCGGAGGTGGAGGCCGTGGCCAGGGCGGCCGGGTGCGACGCGTTCATTCGCGCTCTGCCCCAGGGCTATGACACCGTCTGCGGAGGCGGCGGCGGGCATCTCTCCGGCGGCGAGAAGCAGCGCATCTCCATCGCGCGGGCGATGCTCAAGGATGCGCCCATCATCATTCTCGACGAGGCCACGGCCAGCATCGACCCCGAAAACGAGGCGGCCATTCAACGCTCCATCTCCGCGCTGACGAAGGGGAAGACGCTCATCGTCATCGCGCACAGGCTGTCCACCATCGAGGATGCCGACAACATCGTCGTGGTCAAGGACGGACGCGTCGCGGCGCAGGGCAGGCAGCGTGAATTGCTGGATACGTGTCCGCTGTACAAAGAGATGTGGCAGGCGCACATGCGTGCGCGGGACTGCGCGTAAGGGAGGGAAAACGCGTGTTTGGTGTACTGAAAAAGATATTCGCCTTTTCCGGGCAGAAGCGGGGCGTGCTGGTGCGCTCCATGGTGCTCTCGTTCGTGGGCGCGGTGTTTGGCGCCATGCAGCTCCTGGCGCTGATGCTGGCGCTCGATGTGATCGTCGGCGGCAGGGAGGCGGGGGCGATCATATGGGTGACGCTGGGCGTGATGCTCGTCTCCATTGCCGGGCGGATGTTCTGCTCCTATCAATCCACCAATGGCGAGACTGAGGCGGGATATTTCATGGTGGCGCAAAAGCGCGTCCACATCGGAGACAGGCTGCGCTACATCCCCATGGGCTATTTCAACCGAAACAGCCTGGGCAACATCACCGCGGTGGTGACCACGACGCTGGGGGACGTGGAAAACTCTGCCTCCCGCTGCCTAGTGATCATTCTCGGCGGCTTCCTCAACACGCTGGCGCTGATGCTGATGCTCACCTGCGCGGACTGGCGAATGGGCGTGATCGCCATCGCGGGCATCGCCGTCTATCTGCTCGTCACCGAGGCGTCCCAGCGCCATGCCGTCAGATCCGGCCCGGCGCGCCAGCGCGCGCAGGAGACGCTGGTGGAGGCGGTGCTTGAATACATTCAGGGCATGAGCGTGGTCAAGGCGTTTGGCCTGGAGCGGGACAATCATCAGGCCGTGCGCCATGCGATCGACGATTCCAGCCAAAAGGCGCTGGGGGTGGAGCATACCACCGTGCCGTGGCTGGCCGCGCAGCAGCTCGTCGTTCGGGTGTTCAGCGTGGTATTCATCGCGGCGGCGCTGTCGTTTTACTTCGGCGGCAGCATGGAGCTGCAAAGGTGCATGCTCATGCTCGTCGCCTCGTTCATGGTCTACAAGGAGCTGGAGAGCGCGGGCAATATGTCGGCGCTGCTGCAGATGCTGGACGCCTCCATGGACAAGGCCAACGAGATGGATGAAACCCCTGTGATGGACATCGACGGCGCGGACGTGCCGGCGAAGGATGGCAGCATCGTCTTTGACCATGTGGACTTTTCTTACGGAGATCGAAGGATACTCGACGGCGTGAGCGTGGCGATTCCCGCGGGAACCACCACGGCGATTGTCGGCCCGTCCGGCGGGGGCAAGACGACGATGTGCAGCCTGATCGCGCGCTTTTGGGATGTGCAGGGCGGCGCGATCCGCGTAGGCCGCCGCGACGTGCGGGATTACAAGCTGGACAGCCTGATGAGGAACATCTCCATGGTGTTCCAGAACGTCTATCTGTTCCAGGATACCATCGAAAACAACATCAAATTCGGCCGGCCGGACGCCACGCATGAGCAGGTTGTCGCCGCGGCCAGGGCGGCCTGCTGCCACGATTTCATCATGGCGCTGCCGGACGGCTATGACACGGTGGTGGGCGAGGGAGGCGGAAGCCTTTCCGGCGGCGAGAAGCAGCGCATCTCCATCGCGCGGGCGATGCTCAAGGATGCGCCCATCATCATTCTCGACGAGGCCACGGCCAGCATCGACCCCGAAAACGAGGCGGCCATTCAACGCTCCATCTCCGCGCTGACGAAGGGGAAGACGCTCATCGTCATCGCGCACAGGCTGTCCACCATCGAGGATGCCGACAACATCGTCGTGGTCAAGGACGGACGCGTCGCGGCGCAGGGCAGGCAGCGTGAATTGCTGGATACGTGTCCGCTGTACAAAGAGATGTGGCAGGCGCACATGCGTGCGCGGGACTGCGCGTAAGGGAGGGAAAACGCGTGTTTGGTGTACTGAAAAAGATATTCGCCTTTTCCGGGCAGAAGCGGGGCGTGCTGGTGCGCTCCATGGTGCTCTCGTTCGTGGGCGCGGTGTTTGGCGCCATGCAGCTCCTGGCGCTGATGCTGGCGCTCGATGTGATCGTCGGCGGCAGGGAGGCGGGGGCGATCATATGGGTGACGCTGGGCGTGATGCTCGTCTCCATTGCCGGGCGGATGTTCTGCTCCTATCAATCCACCAATGGCGAGACTGAGGCGGGATATTTCATGGTGGCGCAAAAGCGCGTCCACATCGGAGACAGGCTGCGCTACATCCCCATGGGCTATTTCAACCGAAACAGCCTGGGCAACATCACCGCGGTGGTGACCACGACGCTGGGGGACGTGGAAAACTCTGCCTCCCGCTGCCTAGTGATCATTCTCGGCGGCTTCCTCAACACGCTGGCGCTGATGCTGATGCTCACCTGCGCGGACTGGCGAATGGGCGTGATCGCCATCGCGGGCATCGCCGTCTATCTGCTCGTCACCGAGGCGTCCCAGCGCCATGCCGTCAGATCCGGCCCGGCGCGCCAGCGCGCGCAGGAGACGCTGGTGGAGGCGGTGCTTGAATACATTCAGGGCATGAGCGTGGTCAAGGCGTTTGGCCTGGAGCGGGACAATCATCAGGCCGTGCGCCATGCGATCGACGATTCCAGCCAAAAGGCGCTGGGGGTGGAGCATACCACCGTGCCGTGGCTGGCCGCGCAGCAGCTCGTCGTTCGGGTGTTCAGCGTGGTATTCATCGCGGCGGCGCTGTCGTTTTACTTCGGCGGCAGCATGGAGCTGCAAAGGTGCATGCTCATGCTCGTCGCCTCGTTCATGGTCTACAAGGAGCTGGAGAGCGCGGGCAATATGTCGGCGCTGCTGCAGATGCTGGACGCCTCCATGGACAAGGCCAACGAGATGGATGAAACCCCTGTGATGGACATCGACGGCGCGGACGTGCCGGCGAAGGATGGCAGCATCGTCTTTGACCATGTGGACTTTTCTTACGGAGATCGAAGGATACTCGACGGCGTGAGCGTGGCGATTCCCGCGGGAACCACCACGGCGATTGTCGGCCCGTCCGGCGGGGGCAAGACGACGATGTGCAGCCTGATCGCGCGCTTTTGGGATGTGCAGGGCGGCGCGATCCGCGTAGGCCGCCGCGACGTGCGGGATTACAAGCTGGACAGCCTGATGAGGAACATCTCCATGGTGTTCCAGAACGTCTATCTGTTCCAGGATACCATCGAAAACAACATCAAATTCGGCCGGCCGGACGCCACGCATGAGCAGGTTGTCGCCGCGGCCAGGGCGGCCTGCTGCCACGATTTCATCATGGCGCTGCCGGACGGCTATGACACGGTGGTGGGCGAGGGCGGCGGAAGCCTTTCCGGCGGCGAGAAGCAGCGCATATCCATCGCGCGGGCGATGCTCAAGGATGCGCCCATCATCCTGCTGGATGAGGCCACCGCCAGCGTTGATCCTGAAAACGAGGCGGAGCTGCAGGCTGCCATCGAGGCCCTGACGCGCGGCAAGACCATCGTGATGATCGCGCACCGGCTGGCCACCGTGGAGCACGCAGACAGGATTCTCGTGCTCGATGGCGGGCACATCGTCCAGCAGGGCACGCACGCGGAGCTGGCCGGTCAGCCCGGGCTGTACGCCGATTTCCTGAACGCCAGGCGGGAGGCCGTCAGCTGGAGGCTGGCGTGAGGAACGCTTTCTGACAATTTGGAGCCAAAAAATGCCGGGGCGGAGTGGTTTATACACGGGCGCCCATGCTATACTGTCCATGGTCTGAGCGATCAGGCCATGGTTTTTCGTCATATGTTAGTGTTTGCTAACTATTGAAATCCGGTTTTTGAAAGGGGCTGATTTTTTGCAAAAGGAGAAGAAACCGAACAGCCTGCTGCGGCTGCTCAGCTACGCGGGCGGGCACAGAAGGCTGACCTTCCTGGGATGCGTGCTGTCCGGCATTTCGGCGGTGCTGTCCATCGCGCCTTATGTCTTCATTTGGTATATCATTCGGGGCACGCTGGATACCATGCCGGACTTCACGGGCGCGGAGGGGCTCATCCGCTGGGGATGGATGGCGCTCGGCTTTGCGCTGGCCGGCGCGCTGATCTATTTTGCGGCGCTGATGTGCACGCATCTGGCCGCGTTCAGAACGGCGCGCAATATGCGCGCCGCCGCGGCGGAGCATCTGGTGAACGTGCCGCTGGGATACTTCAGCGCGAATGAAAGCGGCCGGCTTCGCAAGCAGATCGACGATAACGCGGGCATGACAGAAACCCTGCTGGCGCACGAGCTGCCCGATACCGTGGGCGCGATCATCACGCCGCTGGCGGCGATTGTGCTGCTGTTCACCTTTGACTGGCGGATGGGGTTGGTGAGCCTGATTCCCATTGCGATCGGCATGGTGCTGCTGGGGATGATGATGGGCGGCAAGAGCGCCAATTTCTTCAGCAAGTATCAGGTGGCCATTGAGGATTTGAGCGCGGAGGCGACGGAATACGTGCGCGGCATCCCGGTGGTGAAGGTATTCCAGCAGACGGTCCACTCCTTCAAGAGCTTTTACCGCTCCATCATGAGCTACAGCAAGCTGGCGACGGATTACGCCATGTCCTGCAAGATGCCCATGATCAGCTTCACCACCGTGCTCAACAGCACGTTCATCCTGCTTTTGCCGCTGGGCGGTCTCCTGCTGGCCAGCGCGGCGGACGGCGCGGGCGTGGTGGCCGATCTGATCTTTTACATCCTGTTTACGCCCTTCTGCGCGTACATGACGAACAGGCTGATGTATGCTGGCCAGGCGTTCATGGAGGCGGACGAGGCCGTGCGCAGGCTGGATCAGATCCTCAGCGTGCAGCCGCTGCCCGAGGCCGGGAAGCCTGAGCGGATTTGCGATGCGTCCGTGGAGTTTCGCGGCGTGACGTTTGCCTATCCGGGCGCCGCGCAGCCCGCGCTCAGGGATGTCAGCTTCAAGGCGGCGCAGGGCACGACGGTTGCGCTGGTCGGCCCGTCGGGCGGCGGCAAGAGCACCGCGGCCAGCATGATTCCCCGGTTCTGGGATGTGCAGGAGGGACAGGTGCTGGTGGGCGGCGCGGATGTGCGCAGCCTGTCCACGGACGAGCTGATGCACCACGTGGCCTTCGTCTTCCAGGATACGCGCCTGTTCAAAGCGAGCGTTCTGGATAATATCCGCGCCGCACGGCCGAACGCGACGCGCGAGCAGGTGCTGGCGGCCGCGCACGCCGCACAGTGCGACGATATCCTTGCCAAGCTGCCCGGCGGTCTGGACACCGTCATCGGCGCAAAGGGCGTCTATCTCTCCGGCGGCGAGCAGCAGCGCATTGCGCTGGCCCGCGCCATCCTGAAGGATGCGCCCATCGTGGTGCTCGATGAGGCCACCGCTTTCGCGGACCCGGAGAACGAGATCCTGATTCAGCGGGCCTTTGAAACCCTGGCCAGGGGCAAGACGGTCATCATGATCGCGCACCGGCTGTCGACGATTGTCGGCGCGGACCAGATTCTGGTGATGAAGGAGGGCCGGATTGCCGAGCGCGGCAATCATGAGACGCTGGCCGGACAAGAGGGAATCTACGCGCGCATGTGGCGGGATTATCAGACGGCCGCCCAGTGGAAGGTCGGAAAGGAGGGACGGATGTGATTCGATATCTGGAGAGGGTGTTTGCCCTGACGGAGCAGGGCGCAAAGGATCTTTTGCGGGCATCCCTGTGGCAATTTGCCGCCAACATCAGCCTGATGCTGCCCGTGGGCCTGCTTGTGGCCGTGCTCGACCGCTTTGTACGCGTGCTCGGCGGCGAAGGCTCGGCCATGAGCGGTATGGTTTCCACGGTGCTCATCGGCGCGGCGCTGATTCTGGTGATTCTCATGATCCAGTGGAAGCTATACGACGCCTTGTACATTTCCACCTACAAGGAGAGCGCGAACCGGCGCATCCGCCTGGGCGAAAAGCTGAGGGCGCTGCCGCTGTCCTTCTTCGGACACAGAGACCTGTCCGATTTGACCGCCACGATGATGGGCGACTGCAGCTTTCTTGAGCAGACATTCTCCCACTATATTCCCGAGGCGATCGGCACGGGCCTGTCCTCGCTGCTGATCGCGGCCGGGCTGATCGCCATGAACTGGCGCATGGGCCTCGCCGTGGTCTGGGTGATTCCGGTATCCGCGGCGCTGGTGATGATCACCCGCCGCATCCAGATGAAGTACGGCGAGAGGAGCATGCTCGACAAGCGCGCCGCCACGGACAGCATGCAGGAGCTGCTGGAGACGATGAAGGATATCAAGGCCTGCAATCAAAAGGACGCCTATCTCTCGGGGCTGAAGGCCAGGCTGGAGGCGTCGGAGAGGAGCACGATCCGATCCGAACTGATCACCGGCAGCAGCATCACGGCGGCGCAGGCGTTTTTGAAGCTGGGCATCGCCACGACGGCGCTGGTGGGCATCACCCTGCTTGTAAACGGGGAGATTTCTTTCCTCATCCTGCTGATTTTCCTGTTCGCCGCCACGCGGCTGTATGATCCCGTCAGCGGCGTGTTCGCCAATCTGGCGGCGACGTTTGCCGCGCAGGTGCGCATCGAGCGGATGCGGCAGATTGAGGAGCAGCCGGTGCAGACGGGCACGGAAACCTACGCGCCCAAGGGGTACGACATCGTATTTGATCACGTCCGTTTCGCATACAACAAGGACGAGGGCGTGCTGGAGGATGTATCCTTCACCGCCAGGCAGGGCGAGGTGACGGCGCTTGTCGGCCCCTCCGGCGGCGGAAAGAGCACGGCGGCCAAGCTGGCGGCACGTTTTTGGGATGTGGACGGCGGCAGGATCACGCTGGGCGGCGTGGATGTTTCCACCGTGGAGCCGGAGGCGCTGCTGGCGCACTATGCCATCGTGTTCCAGGACGTGGTGCTGTTCCGCGATACGATCATGGAGAACATCCGCCTTGGACGGCGCGGCGCCTCCGATGAAGAGGTGCTGGCCGCGGCCAAAGCGGCCCAGTGCGATGAGTTTGTCTCGCGCCTGCCCGACGGCTATCAAACCCTGATCGGGGAGAACGGCTCCACGCTCTCCGGCGGCGAGCGCCAGCGCATCTCCATCGCGCGTGCGCTGCTTAAAGACGCCGATGTGATTCTGCTTGACGAGGCGACCGCCAGCCTGGATGTGGAGAGCGAGACGGCCGTGCAGGCCGCGCTTTCCCGGCTTGTGAGGGGGAAGACCGTGCTCATCATCGCGCACCGCATGCGCACGGTGGCGGGCGCGGATAAGATCGTGGTGCTCTCGGACGGCCGCGTGGCCGAGCAGGGTACGCACGGGGAGCTGCTTGAAAAACACGGAATCTATCACAATCTGTTCACGCTCCAGCAGGAGAGCGGGGAGTGGCGGCTCTGATCCGGTCGGACAGAGCATAAGGACGCGGGACGGTCAGCCGGCCCGCGTCCTTTGGTGCTTCCCATCCCCAGGCCATGTCCATGTGCCATAAAGCAACAGACGAGCATGTGATAGACAGCGGCTCATTATTCCGCACTTTTTAACGGATTGATTATGATATATATTTTAATCCCCATTCCATTATTGCATGGAAAACAGGCAATAAATCCGTTCCTTTTTCCGTGAGGGAATATTCCACATGGGGCGGAATTTCATTGAATTGTTTCCTGCATATAAGTCCGTCTGCTTCCAGTTCCCGTAAAGCGTTGGTAAGCATGGTGTTTGTTATGCCATTTAAGATTCTCTTTAACTCACCAAACCGTAGAGGGCTTTTGATACACAGCTCATAGAGGATTTGTAATTTCCATTTTCCTTGTAGCATAGCGATGACTGGTGTTACTGGACAATTCCCGTTTTCTGTTAATATGATACTTCCTACTCTTTTTGTAAATTCATCGTATGTCATTTTAGTCCTGTATCCTTTCCTGAATTTGGGTGACAGTACACTGTAATGTACTATGTATAAATAATC
>JAUNJB010000232.1 GCA_030535375.1 Clostridia bacterium
GGCTCGCCGTCGTCGCTGTAGCGCATGATGCCCGCATTCAGGCCGATGATGTAGGCGTAGCAGTTGTGCGTGGCATCCTTGTGCTTCTGGCGAATGCGCGCGAGGAAATCAAGCGCGTCTTCCTCCGTCTGGCAGGGACAGCCGTAGCCGATGAAGCGCGACTTGTTGATGACAAACTTCGCGGAGCTCTCCTCGCGCAGCGTCTTATAGGAAAGCTGATCTGCCATGACGTCATCTCCATTGCTTTGACAGGAAGGGCTTCTCCCTCGCGGGGAGAAAGCCTTCTGATGGGATTTAGCTCACTTGAGCACGATGCGGTGGAACTTTTTCTTGCCGCTCTTGAGCATCAGGCCCTCCGCGCCGAACATGTCCTCCGTCACCAGGGCATTGACATCGGCGACCTTCTGATCGTTCACGCTGACGCCGCCGCCCTGTACGAGCCTGCGCGCGGCGGAGTTGGACGGCGCAAGGCCGCAGGCCGCCAGCAGCGTGGTGACACGGGCGTCCTTCGCCAGATCATCCCGGGTGATTTCGGTGGTGGGAATGGAGCCGCCCAGCGCCGCGCCGCCGAACAGGGAAGCGGCGGCCTCCTGGGCCTTCGTGGCTTCCTCCTCGCCATGGACGAGCTTGGTTACCTCGTAGGCGAGCACCTTCTTGGCTTCGTTGATCTGGCTGCCCTCCAGCGCACCCAGGCGGCGCACCTCGTCCATCGGCAGGAAGGTCAGCAGCGCGAGGCACTTCTGCACATCCTTGTCGTCCACGTTGCGCCAGTACTGATAGAAATCGTAGGGTGAGGTCTTTTTGGGATCGAGCCAGAGCGCGCCGGCCTCGGTTTTGCCCATCTTGCGGCCGTCGTGGGTGAGCAGGAGCTGGCAGGTGCAGGCGTAAGCGCTCTCGCGCTCCTTGCGGCGGATGAGATCCGCGCCGCCGAGCATGTTGCTCCACTGGTCGTTGCCGCCCATCTGGAGGCGGCAGCCGTAGCGCTTGAACAGCTCCAGGAAGTCGTAGGACTGCATGAGCATGTACGTGAATTCGAGGAAGGACAGGCCGTTATCCGTGGCCATGCGTGCCTTGTAGCAGTCCGCCGTGAGCATCTTGTTGACGGAGAACAGGGAGCCGATGTCGCGCATGAACTCGATGAAATTGAGGTGCCGCAGCCAATCGCCGTTGTTGGCGATGATCGCCTTGCCCTCGGAAAAGTCGAGGAAGTGGCTCATCTGCTCCTTGATGTGGGCGACGTTGCTGTCGATCGTCTCCACGGTCATCATCTTGCGCATATCGGTCTTGCCGGACGGATCGCCGATCATCGCGGTGCCGCCGCCCATCAGCGCGATCGGGCGGTGACCGGCGCGCTGCATGTGCGCCATCGCCATGATCGGGATGTAATGGCCGATGTGCAGGGAATCGGCGGTCGGATCAAAGCCGACATAGAAGGTGGTCGGGGTTTCCAGCTGCTTGTAGAGCTCGTCTTCAAACGTCATCTGCGCGATGAAGCCGCGCTCCTTGAGCAGATCAAGAATGTGCTGCGCCATGGGAAATTCCTCCTTGATACGTGGTCGATTTGTGGGGAGGCACGAAAAAACGCCCTCCCGGTCATGATCGGGAAGGCGTGAACACACGCGGTACCACTTCCGTTTAAGGCCGCCTTGCGGCAAACCTCCTCACCGCCCGCTGACACGGGCTACGCGCTGTATCCGGCGCACCGGCGGCCGCCTACTGATCGCAATCCGACGTTTGGGGCCGTGCTCCGGGATGTATTCCACGCGCCTGGCAACGCTGCCTCGCACCAACCGGCAGCTCTCTTCCTTGCGGACGGAGCGTGTACTTGTTCCCTTCCTCGCAGTGATTGTATTATAAGAGGAAAAAAAGCGGTTGTCAACCCCAATTTTGCCGCTTATGCAGCACGCCGCCGCTTTCGAGCGCGTCCGTGAGCACGGCGAGGAGGATCAGCGCGCCGCCGCAGAGCTGCGCGCCGGTGAGCGATTCGCCGAGCAGCAGGGCGCCGCCCACGCAGGCGGCGATGGGATTGATGTTGATGCTCAGGGAGACGGTGAGCGAGTCGACCGAGCGGATGGAGATGCCGTAGAGCACATAGCAAAGCGCGGAGCACACGGCGGCCAGCAAAAAGACGCACAGCCACGCGTGCGCGGACAGAGGAACCCAGTCCCTGCGCTCCGCCAGCGCGAAGGGGAAGAGCGTGACCACGGCGGCGACAGCCTGCCAGGTTGTCACGCGCGTGGCGCTGCACGCCTGCATGAGTTTGGGCGAGATGAGGATATAGCCCGTCCAGCACAGGCAGGCGAGGATCATGATCAGGTTGCCCGCGAGCGAGCCGCCGCCACCGTCCGCGTCCGCGCTGATGACGAGATAGACGCCCGCCAGCGAGGCCAGCACGCATCCCCAGCGCAGTGCGCCGATGCGCTCGCGGAAGAACAGCATGCGCGCGAGCAGCGTCATCATCGGAATCAGAGAGGCGATCAGCGACGCGGCGGAGGCCGTGGTCAGCGAGAGACTGGTGTACTCAAAATAGTAGTAGACGGTGATGCCCAGCAGCGTCGTCACGAACGCGCGCGGTGCCCACCTGCGCAGGCGGATGCCGCCCTCCTGGCGCAGGCACAGGGGCACGAGGATTGCGGCGGTGATCACATAGCGGATCAAGGCCAGCGTCATCGTGGGCATGCCCTCGGACAGGGCGGCCTTGGAAAAGATGAAGGACAGGCCCCACATCACGTTGACGAAGATCAGCAGCAGCATGCCCTGCGCCTTTGTAACCGGCTTTTGCAAGCAAATGCCTCCTTGGTGAGCGAATAATCCTATCATACAGGCTGCGGGCACGGGCTGTCAAGGGGCGCTTGCGCGCGGG
>JAUNJB010000068.1 GCA_030535375.1 Clostridia bacterium
CCTGAAGCGCGTGGAGGAAAACGAATGGAGATCAGCGTTTCTCTTGCGTATGATTCGCCCGGGGCGTTGGGCGGGCTGTTGCGGAATACACGCATATGCTCGTCGGGGGCGACAAAGCGTTTCAAGCTGATCTGGCGCTCGCGGCGGGAGTGCCGGTGGGATGCATTGCCCTGCGAAGGCTGAATGATGAAAGCTGCGGGATGAAGCGCCTATACGTCCGCGAGGCGTTCAGGGGACGCCATATCGGCGAACTGCTCGTGCGGAAGGTCATCGCGGATGCGAAGAGCATCGGCTATCGCCACATGTTGCTCGGTACGCTTCCGTTTCTTAAAAGTGCCATGCGCGTGTATAAGCGCTTTGGGTTCGAAAGCTACAACGACAGTCCGGGGGATACGTCGATGGATATGGGGCTCGATTTGTGAGCCGGAAAGGGGAAAAAAACCGATGCCATATGTCTTTATTCATGGCCTGGGGCAGAGCGCGGCGGGCTGGAAGGAAACGGTTTCCCGTCTGCCGGATGGCGTGCGGGAGGCGAGCGTATGTCCCGAGCTCTTCGCGCCGAGTTTGGAAGCCGAGACCGGCTATCCGGCGCTTTACTCCGCGTTTGCGGCGTATTGCGGGAGGCTGGAACGGCCGCTTGATCTGTGCGGGCTGTCGCTTGGCGGTGTGCTTGCTCTGCACTACGCCGTCGAGCACCCGGAGGCGGTTCGGTCGATGGCGCTGCTCGGTGCGCAGTTTAAGATGCCCAGGGCGCTTTTGAAGCTCCAGAATGTGTTGTTTGGCCTGATGCCCGAATCGGCATTCCGCGAGACGGGGCTTGGTAAAAGAGCCATGATCCGGCTGACGGATTCGATGGCGGATCTGGATTTTTCCGGGATGCTGGACAGGGTGCGCTGTCCCGTGCTGGTGATGTGCGGGGAGAAGGACAGGGCAAACCTGAGGGCGTCGAGGCAGCTTGAGCGGCTCTTGCCCGCCGCGCGTCTGTGCGTGATCCCGGGGGCAGGCCATGCGCTCAACGCGGATGCACCCGGAGCGCTCGCCGCACGGCTTTCGGAGTTTTATGAGGATATCCGTCGCGGATGAGAAGGGAAGCTTCCCTGCTCATGCGTTTCGCGTGTCCGTCCGGGGTGGCGCAGAGCGCCCAGCGGGCCGCCTGACGGGGCGGGACAAAGGTTGACGCCCGCGCATATCCATGCTATCATCATGGATGGTTCGGCCGGGGAGGGCGTGGCGATGAAGGAGAATGACTGTTTTTTAAAGGGCGAAGGCGTGTGGTTTCGCTACAGGGCGTGCGGCCTGATCATCGAGGAGGGCTGTGTGCTTTTCGCGGGGAACGATAAGGATGACTACTATTACTCCGTCGGCGGGGCGGTGCGTGTGGGTGAAACGGCGCAGGAGGCGGCACGGCGTGAGGTGCTGGAGGAGACGGGCGTGTCCTACGAGCCGGAGAGGCTCGTCTTTGTGCATGAAAACCTCTTCGAGGGCAGGGGGACGCTCGCCGGATATCCCATCTGCCATGAGGTGGCGCTGTATTTTCTCATGAAGCCGCGCGGCACGCGGACGCTGCGCCCGCATGGGACGACGAACGGCGGCGAGCGCGAGACGATGCACTGGCTGCCCGCTGAGCGCCTGCGTGAGTACCGGGCGTTTCCCGCGTTTTTGGCGGACTACCTGCCGGAACTGCCGCAGGGCGTGACGCATATCGTCACCAGGAACGAGCAAACGGGCACGCGAAAGCGCGCGCATCAGAAATGAACGAGGTGAACAAAGGATGGAAGACGGGCTGTATATCGAGCGGGCGAGGGCGCAGGACGCGGACGAGATTTATGCCCTGTATCGCTCGCTGATCGATATGCCGTATGGCACATGGAACGAGGAATATCCCAGCCGGGAGCTGGTGGAGGAGGATCTCGCGCAAAGCGAGGTCTTTGTCATGCGCGACGGGCAGGGCAGAATCGTCGCGGCGATGGTCAACGAGGAGTCTGACGAGTTTGACACTCTGGCGCCCTGGTACACCGACGTCGGACATTGGGCGCAGTTTGGGCGTCTCGGCGTGGCGAAGGACATGCAGGGTCACGGAATCGCCCGGAGAATGCTCGCCCATGCCATGGAGTGCGTAAAAGAGAAAGGATGCGACGCGGTGCGCTTCCTCGTGGGCGCGCACAATACGCCCGCGCAGTGCTCCTACAGCAAACTGGGGTTTGAAATCTGCGGAGAGGCGGATGCCTGGGACGAGCATTGGCTCTGTTATGAGAAACGCCTGTGAGCTTGCCGGGCCCCAAAAAGCATGGTATACTGAGACCACTTACTTTTTCCAGGGGAGGAAATCAACCCGATGCACATGCGAACGAAGAAATGGGCAAAGCCGGAATTGGCTGTCTGTCCTTATTTTACGGATGAGGCGGAGCGTTTTCGCGGCCGCTGGCGCGGGCTGTTTGCCAGGGAGCAGCCGCTGTATCTGGAGCTGGGCTGCGGCAAGGGCGTATCCACCGCGGCGATGGTTTACGACAATCCGCGGATCAATTACGTGGTGATCGACATCACCTGCAATGTGCTTGGGGATACCCGGCGCAACATCGCCGCGGCCTTTGGCGATGCGCCGGTTCAGAACGTGATGATCGCCCGTTACGATATCTCGTTTATCGAGAAGATCTTTGCGCCGGAGGATCGCGTGGAGCGCATTTACATCAACTTCTGCAATCCGTGGACGAAGCGGCCCAAATACGCCAAGCGGAGGCTGACGCATCCACGCCAGCTGATGCAGTACCGCGAGTTCCTGACGGATGGCGGGGAAATCTGGTTCAAGACGGACGATATGCCGCTGTTTACGGAGTCTCTGCCGTATTTTGAGGCGTGCGGCTTTGAGATGCGCTATCTGGTGAACGACCTGCACGCGGCGGGATTTACGCCCAATTATATCAGCGAGCACGAGAAGAAATTCACCGAGCTGGGCGTGCCGATCAAGTTTGTGATCTTCAGGAAGAAGCCCGGGACGGTCACGATCGATCCCGTGCGCTTTGTGATGCCGGGCGCGTTCGCGCGCCTGCGCGAGGCGGAAGAGGCGCGGGCGGAGCAGGACTGACCGATATCTGCAAAAGAGAGGGGAATGCGCGTGTTTGGCATCATCGTCAATCCCGCATCGGGCGCGGGCGGCAACGGCGCGGTGATCGGACGGATTCTGGAGGCGCTGCGCGTGCGCGGAAAGGCGCACCGGATGTATCCCACGCGCTGCGAGGGGGACGGCGCGCGCCAGGCGAAGCAGGCCCTGCGCGACGGCTGCACGGCGGTCGTCTGCGTGGGCGGCGACGGCACGCTGAGCGAGGTTGTCGGCGGCGTGGCGGGCAGCGGCGCGGTGCTCTATGTCATCCCCGGGGGAACGGGGAACGACTTTGCCCGCGCGTTCGGCCTGCCGGATGACCCCGTGCGGGCCTTTGCTGCCCAGCTGGACGGTGAACCGGTGCGCGTCGATTGCGGAAGCGTCAACGGCCGCGCGTTCATCAACGTCGCGGGCTCCGGCTTTGATGTCGAGGTGCTGCGAAAGACCGAGGAGCTCAAGGCTGTGTATCCGGGCAAGATGGCGTACCGGAAGGCCGTGGGGGAGGCGCTGCGCCATTACCGGGCGCTGGAAGCGGAGCTTGAAATCGACGGAGGCGCGCCCATGCGCGGACCGGCGACGATTGTGGAGATCGCCAACGGGCAGTACATCGGCGGCGGCATGCGCGTCGCGCCGGGGGCCATGCTCCATGACGGGCTGTTTGATGTGGTGATTGTGCGGCGCGTGCCGCGGGTGCTGATACCGATGCTGCTGCCGCTGTTCATCCTCGGCGTGCACGTGTATCTGCCCGTCGCGCGTGTCAGGCGGGCCAGGCAGGTCACGCTGCGTGCGCCCGGGATGGTGGTCAATATCGACGGCAGGCTGGAGCGGATGGACGAGGCGCGATTTGCGGTGATGCCGGGCGCGCTGAATATGATGCGGCCCCAAAGGTCGGCGCAGAAAGCGGCATCTTGACGCATCGTTGGGCCTCTCAGATTCCCGCCCATTCCCTCTTGTCGCCTTCCACGCATCAAATGGGGCTGTCGGGCCAGGAATCCGGTGATTCTAAGCTTTAGAAACACACCCTGGTAAATTGCTTTCTGAAGCGTCATGCCTGTGTCATCTAAAAGCGGCGAAGGCTTTCGCCGCTTTTTGTGATGGAATGAAAAAAGTTGATGATTTATTGAAAAAGAGGATGTATACTGGCTGCGGGAGGGCTGAATATGAGACTTCTGATCGTGGAAGATGAGGCGGACATCGCGCAGATGCTGGGACAATTCTTTTCAGACAGGGGCTATGAGGTCATGATCGCGGAGGACGGCGCCCGTGCCCTTGAACTCGCTCAGCGCCGGGTGGATATCATTTTGCTGGATGTGGGGCTGCCGGATGAGGATGGGTTCTGTATCTGCCGCCGCATCCGGGATTTTGTCGGCTGCCCCATTGTGTTTTTGACGGCGCGGGTTGAAGAGGAGGACAAGCTGCGCGGCTTTGCATATGGAGGGGACGATTATGTGACCAAGCCTTTTTCTCTGGCGGAGCTGGAGGCGAGGGTCGGCGCGCATCTGAGAAGGGAGGAGCGCGGCCGGTCATCCGCCAATGTGCGCTTTTTGGGAAAGCTGTCGATTGACTATGCGGCGCGCAGGGTTTACGCGGGCGATGTGTGCATTCCGCTGGCCAGAAAGGAGTTTGACATCGTGGAGCTGCTTTCCCAGAACGCGGAGCAGGTCTTTTCCAGAGAGCGGATTTATGAGCGTGTCTGGGGATGGGATGCGGAGGGGGACAGCGGCGTCGTCGCCGAGCACATCCGGCGGATTCGCAGGAAGCTTGCCGCGCAGGGGGAAGAAGCGCGGATTGCCACGGTTTGGGGGTGCGGATATCAATGGAAAAGGTAAAGCGGTGCTGCCGGGATATGCCGCTGCGCAGGAGCATTGTCTTGTGTATGGCGTGCTTTCTTGCGTTGGTCATCGCACTGAGTGCGGCTGAGCTGGCATTTTGCGACGCGGCCCGGGAGCGCGTCCTCCGCACGAGCGTTCAGGCTTTGGGGGAGCGCTATTATCTGACCACGGAGGACGGCAGGCGGCTTGGCGAGGGGACGGTCATCAGCCGGGAGCCCGGCCTGCTGACGCAGAAGCAGGAGCGCGCGCTGGCGCTGATCCGTGCGGTGGAATTTCTTGCGCTGCCGGTCAATACGGCGCTGGGGATGATGGGCACGGCGCTGCTCTTTTATCGCGTGAAGCTCAAAGAGCCGCTGCGTCTCATGACGCAGGCCGCGCAAAAGATCGCGGATAATGACCTTGATTTTTCGCTCGTCTATCCCTCCGAAGATGAAATGGGGCGGCTTTGTACCGCGCTGGAAACGATGCGCGCGGCCCTGAAGGAGGGACACACGGCGGTCTGGCGACAGATGGAGGAGAGAAAGCGGCTGAACGCGGCATTTGCGCATGACCTGCGCACGCCGCTCACCGTGCTGCGCGGGTACAGCGAGATGCTCTTTGCGCACGGTGATCCGCAGGTGCGCCGGACGGCGGAGACGATGCAGCGGCATACCGTGCGCCTGACGCATTACGCGCAAAGCATGAGCAGCTTGCAGCGGCTGGAGGAGGTCCGGCCCGATATGCGGCCCGTCGTGCTTGGCGCGCTGGCCGAAGAGCTGCGCGCTGAGGCGGAGATGATTTGCCGTCAGGCGGAGAAGACGCTTGAATTTGACGTGAGCGGGGATGAGGAGCTGTTCCTTGACCGGGAATTTGTCTTCGAGATCTTTGGCAATCTGATGAGCAACGCATCGCGCTATGCGGCCTCGCGCATCGGGGTCAATGTCGATCGTAAAGGGGATGAGCTTCGGATCACGGTGTCGGACGATGGCCCAGGGTTTACGGCGGAGGGGCTTGCCCGGGCGGGCGAACCCTATTACACGCGCGCGGCGCGCACGGAGGAGCACTTTGGTTTGGGGCTGTACATCGGCCGGCTGCTTTGCGCGCGTCACGGAGGCGGGCTGATCATCGAAAACGATGCCCGCGGCGGGGCGAGGGTAGAGGCGCGCCTTTTTGCAAAAGCGCCTGCGCAGTAGATAAAAAGTAGAAGATTTCCGGCTATACTCTCCCTGTCACAAAGGGAGAGTTGTTTTTAACTTATAGGAAATTGCGCGAAAAACAAGACGCTTTTCAGACAGAACCAAGGAGCGAGAGGAGAGAGAGAACATGTTGCTGACCGTGGATAACCTGACAAAGCGATACGGGGAACGAACTGTGGTGGATGGCGTGAGCGTGTGCTTAGCGCCCGGTGTGAATGCCCTGCTGGGGGCAAACGGCGCGGGAAAGACGACGCTGATGCGGATGCTTTGCGGCCTGATTCGGGCGACGGAGGGAAGGATTCTGCTGGACGGCGCGCCGGTGGATACGATGAGCGGCGCGTATACCCGGCTGCTGGGATATCTGCCGCAGGATTTTCCGATTGAGCCGGAATTCTCCGCCAGGGATTTTCTGCTGTACATGGCGGCCCTCAAGGGAATCCGGCCGGAAAAGGCCGGGACGCGTGCGGATGCGCTGCTGCGGGAAGTGGGGCTTGAGGGGGAGAGCATGGGAAAGGTCAAAACGTTTTCCGGCGGGATGAAGCGGCGGCTCGGCATTGCGCAGGCGATGATCGGCAGCCCGCGGATTCTCGTGCTGGACGAGCCGACGGCGGGGCTTGATCCCCGTGAGCGCGTGCGTTTCCGGGAATTGGTGATGCGCTGCGGTCAGAAGAGTGTTGTGCTGATTTCAACGCATATTGTGTCGGACGTGGAAGCAATCGCCAGCCGGGTGGTGATGATGGAAAAAGGGCGCATCATGGCCTGCGGAACGATCCGGGAGCTTAAAGAGGCCTATGCCGGGGGAAACGATGACCTGGAAACGGTGTATATGAACTGCTGCGAAGGAGGCGGACGGAGATGAGGATGCTCATCCGGTTTGAATTGAGAAAAATATGGACGAAGAGGCTGGCGATGGCGGCGATGCTGATGCTGTTTTTGCTCGATGGCAGCATCCTGCTGAACCTTGGAGAGAGGGATATCAAGGGCGAGCAGCAGGAAGCGGCGCGCTATGCCGGAGAACTGGACGATGAGAAGGTGCAGCGGATGCTTGAAGACTATCTGCCGACGCAGGAGCGCCTCGATATGCTGCGCGGCATCAGCGTCGGGGACGTGACATTTTCGCCGATGCAGTCCGCCGTTCACAGCCGCTTTGCCGATGCGCAGGGCAGGTGGAACGGCAAAACGGTTTCTCAGGTCTTCGGCACGGCGCGCATTGAAGTGGGATACAACGCGGGGTGGCTGCGCTTCAGCAGGCAGATGATCAAACTCGGCGTCGCGCTGCTGATCGCGGCGATGATTCTGACGGCGCCCGTATTTGCCGGAGAGTATGACGGCATGGAGAGCCTGATCCTGTCAAGCCGCTGCGGGCGGACGCGCTGCGTACTGGCGAAGGCGTCTGCGGCCCTGATGGTGACGACGGGGATGACCGCAGCGCTGCTCGCCGTCAACGCGGCTGCCGCGCTGGCCCTTTACGGCATGCAGGGGTTGGACGCCGATGTGCTGTTTTGTCCGCTGGAATTTGAACATTACATGAAGCGAAGCATCTCCTGCGCACAGATGCTGTCCTGGCAGGCGGGGCTGATGCTCTGCGGCGTGTTCGCGGCGACGGGCGTGACGCTTCTGGTGTCCGCGCTCAGCAGGAACGTTGTTTCCGCGCTCGTCTTGTCCATGCTTGCGCTGCTCTTTCCGGTGTTTTTGTCCTGTTCGGTGAAGACGCCGGCCGGCCAGGCGCTGGCACTGATGCCCGTTGGATTGATCCAGTTCAGCGAGCTGATGAGCGTGGGAAACGATACGCCGATACTTGCCATGGCGGCGGTGCCTATTTCGGCGGCTGTGGGTGCGCTCGCGTCATGCCTGGGGTGCAGATGCTTTGCAAAGCGGCAGAAATGCGGCGCATAAGAGGGCTGAGAATCCGAAGAAGGGAAGAAATTTCCTTCTTTTTAAAATTTTTGGCATTTTGGGATGAAAAAATGTGTCGGATTCGTCATATAATCAAATGAGTACAGAAGGAGAGTGAAGATCATGAAAAAGATATGCTGCATGCTTCTCGCGATGGCGCTTTTGACGGCGCTGGCAGGATTGGGCGTC
Source organism: Clostridia bacterium (assembly GCA_030535375.1). Classification (GTDB taxonomy): domain Bacteria; phylum Bacillota; class Clostridia; order Christensenellales; family Aristaeellaceae; genus Ventricola. Next base: position 8,190 of record JAUNJB010000068.1, read on the forward strand.
TGTGAAAGCTTGTTTGTGGACAATAGAGAGACGGATAAAATCTATCCCGAGCGCCTCAATCTGCGCGCAGAACCATCTAAAAACGGGGGAATCCTCGGCCTGTATTACACGGGCGCGGAGGTGGAGGTTCTGGGCAGGGAAAATGAGGACTACACCAAGGTGCAGATCGGCGGTATGACCGGCTATATGGCCAGCGAATACCTGATTACGGCGGAGGAGGCCGAGGCGCGCTATGGCGCGGACAGCGGCTTTGGCACGTGCCGGGCGGCCGAGGTCGATCTGACGGGCCTGTGGCGCTCGACCATTCCGCTGCTCGCCTCCACCGACTTGCAGGGCGATACGCTGGGCACGCTTTCGGACGGACAGGCCGTGGAGCTGGTGGGTATCATCGACGATTGGGCGTATGTCGCCGCGCAGGCCGACGGCCAGCGGCTGATGGGCTATATCGCCCTGGATGCGCTGACGGATGTGGGCGCGTACAAGGTGGTCATCGTCTCCGGCGCGAAGGCGGACAGCAAAACCATTCTCTATGATGCGCCCAACGACCGTGCGAAGGAGATCATGGTGCTCAAAAACGGCACGGCCTGCTTCAACCTCTTTGGCCGCAAGGAGGGCAACTGGTGCAAGGTGCGCGTGGGCGGCGTGACGGGCTGGGTGAAGTACACGCAGGCGGGAAATCTTGCGGCGCTCACCGATGCCTCACAGCGCAATACGATTCCCTATTATCCGCTGATGATGCAGACAAAGACGGACGCGCTGCTCTACTCCGTCAGCGGCGACCTCACTCAGCAGTATATGACGCTCGGTCAGAACATGAAGGTGGAGGTGCTCGCGGAGCACGACAATTACGCGTACGTGCGCACGTATGAGGGCGGCGCGGGCGCGTATGACTGCGGCGACTTCGGCTATGTGAGCCTGTCCGACCTGACGCTGACGCAGGCGACGAGCAGCGTTGGCGTGGCGCAGGTGGATGACGACGACCTGCCGTCGGTGCTGCTGGACGAGCCGGACGCGGACGGCAAGATGATCGGCGCGCTGTGCAGCGGGGCGCAGGTGCGCATTGTCGACTACACCCAGACGGACTATGTGCAGGTGGCGCTGGGCAGCCTGACCGGTTACATCCGCAAGAGCGAAATCCGCCTGCTGGGCGCGAATGAAAGCCCGTCCGAGCGCATTCCGCAGCGCGCGACGCTGCGCGAGGACGCGGCGCTGCTCGATGGGCCGTCCCAGGGGGCGCAGGAGGAGGAGTCGGTGGCCTCCGGCAGCCGCGTGTACATGCTGGGCGTGTGCGGCGACTATGCCTTTGTCCAGGCGGGCGACAGCGTTGGACTGGATATCTCCGGCGAGAGCGCCGACCGCACGGGCTTCATTCCGCTGGCCAAGCTGAATGCCCCCGCCAGCACGACGCACCTGACGGCGTTTGTCAACACGGACAAGGTCAATCTGCGCAGCGAGGCGAACAGCCAGACCGGCGCAATCATCGGCAGGGCGCGCACGGGCGAGCGCCTGCGCGTGGCCGATTACGGCGTCAAGTGGACGTGCGTGGTCACGCCGGACGGCAAGCGGGGATATATCATGACGGAGTATCTGGAGTTTGAATGACGAAAAGAGAGCGCCGGCCGGGCCGCTGAAAGGACGATAAAATAGGATAGCCTCCTGCCGCTGGGCGAAGAAACGCTGCGACAGGAGGCTTTCATTTTGCCCGGGGGCTGCCCGAGACGAGGAAAGGGGCAAAGGGGCTGTCAGGCGGGCATTACTCGGCTACATCCGGACTATGCCCGGGGATGGCGAAAATGCCCGGATTATGCTATAATATGGTGCTGAAAAAGACGAATGTGCAAAGGATGTGCGACGATGGAGATAAAGACCTTCGGTCATCCTGCAGGGAAAACGATCATGCTCCTGCACGGCAATCTGATGTGCTGGAGGCAGTTTGAAGAGGTGATCCCGCTCCTTGAGCGGGATTATCGCGTGTATGCCGTCAGCTTTGACGGATTTGACGGTACGGGGGAAACGACGTACACGAATGCGCAGGATCAGGCCGGAAAGCTGGATGCGTATCTGATCGAAAACTGCGGCGGCAGGATCGATATGCTGTTTGCGGAATCGCTGGGCTGCGGGCCTGCCATCCTGCTGAAGGCGACGGGCAGGGCGCAGATCGGCCGTATGATCCTGAGCGGGCCAGAGTATCTGGACTTTGGCCCGCTCAATGGGCTCTTGCTGAGCGTGATGCCGGGGAAGCAGTACAAAACGGTCAGGGAAAAATCCATGCCGGCGTGGGCCCTCAGATTCATGGGGCAGACGGAGCAGGGAATGAGAACCATGCTGAGCAGGATTCCGGACCATATCAGCCCGGAATCCATCCGCGCCACGTGGGAAGTGGGCCTGAATCTGTACAGAACGGCGCTTCCCGTCGATGAAGAGGCCGAGGTGGCCTGCTGGTACGGGGAAAAAGAGGGCCATATGAAAAAGGCCGTCAAAAAGCTGAAAAGCGTCTATCCGCGGCTGACCCTCCGGTGCTTTGAGGGATACGGCCACGGCGAGATCATGAATCACCCGGAGCAGCTGACACGCGAAATGCTCCGCTTTCTGAATCAGTGATCCGCAGAGACGGCCGGGCGGGAGAATCAGACGATGGCCTTTTCCAGCAGAACAAGCTGAACATCCGGAATCCCGTTAAAGCAGCACGGGACAATGCCCGCCTCTAGGTAGCCGAGTTTTTTGTAAAACCGGCGGGCGACCGCGTTCTTTGCGTTTGTGTCAATCCGCAGAACGCTGCATCCCGCTTCGCGCGCATAGCTTTCATAAAACCCGGCAAAGACCCTGCCGATCCCGTGAGCGGCGGCGGAAGGCTCAACCACCAGCGTGTGCAGCACCATCACCTCGCGATCCGGCGCCTTGTAGCGCCACGCGCCGCCGGCGTACACATCCACCTGTTCCTGATTGATGATGGCCGAGGCGAGGATCGCGCCGTCTTTTTCATATACGAACAGATCGTGGCGCGCGAGGGCGTTTTGCGCCGTTGTCCGTGTGGGATATACGTTTGGAATCCAGCCGATGCACAATTTATGCTGACGTTCCTGGTCGTGGATGTGGTCGTATATCTCCGACACCGCGTTCAAATCGGCTTGAGTGGCCTTTCGTATCATTTGCAGTCCTCCTTTTGTCGGCGGGTGTCTGATCCGTCCTTTGCAGTATTCTATCATACCGGATGGCATACCACAAGATCAATTGCGGCCATCTGCCAAAGAGCGCCTCAATTCGCCGCCGTCAAGCACGGAAGAGCATCCGTCCGCGCGTTTGCCGCGATAAATCGGCGGCTTTGCGGAAAAAAGCGCTGGATTTTCGGCGGAATGGGGAAAGAGGAAGGCATTTTCTTCCTGAGGCGAGGGGAGAGCCTCGTCCGCTTTGACAAAGGGAGAGGGTGAAAATTCGTCCGTTTTTTTTGCGGGAACCGGGATGAAACGCGCTCCACTTGCATCGGGCCGGGGGAATGGATTATAATACCGTCCGTGGTCTAGAATGTGCGGCGGATGCTCCGCCGTGCGTGAGAAAGGAGTGCATGTTCATGAAACAGTTCAGCTACGTTCTGACCAATGAAGGTGCGCTGCAACCCAAACCCATGGGCAACCTGATGAGGGAAGCCGCCCGCTTCACAAGCCGTGTGCGCCTGAGCAACGGCGTTAAGGACGCGATGCTCAAGGAGCAGCGCGCCGTGATGGGACTCGACATGCAGTGCGGAAGCAGGATCACCGTGACCGTGGAAGGCAAAGACGAGGAGGCGGCCGTGGCGGCTATTCAAAATTATTTTGTGGCCAATATGTGAAAAAACAAGGATACAGAAACGCTCTGCGCGGGAGAAGGATTCCGCACAGAGCGTCTTTTGACTCGATAGGAAATTGCGTAAAAAACGGGCGCGTTCGCCTGAATTGGGCGATTTGCAGCGATTTTCGGGAGAGGTGAGCGGCCACTGGCCGCTAGGAAATTGCGCGAAGAACCGGACAGCGGGCACAGAAACACTTCGGAGTGTGAAGTGCTTCGGAAGTGGGAGCGGCCACTGGCCGCTGGGAAATCGCGCGAAGAACCGGACAGCGGGCACAGAAACGCTTTGGCGTGTGAAGTGCTTCGGAAGTGGTAGCGCGCACGGCGCGCTATGCCTGCGTAAGGAAGCGCAGCACACGGGCGTGAAAGTCCCCGGCCTCCTCGTAAGCGGCGTGTCCCAGACGCTCATACAGGAAGAGCCGGCTGTCCGGAATCCGTTCCGCCAGCTCGGAGGAGGCCTGAACGCCGACGATCTTGTCCTCGCAGGCGCCGATCACCAGCGTGGGGCAGGCGATACGGTCAAGGGCATCGTGCGCGTCATGGCAAAGGCAGGAGCGCGCCTGAACGAGAAAGCGGTGAAAATCCTTCGGCTTCCCGACGCGCCCCAGTATGGGATACAGCGGGCGATAGGCGCGAAGCCTCCTCTCGGAGTAGGATTTTTCGGCTGTATCGGTCATGAGCGCCATGTAATCGCCGGCCTGTGCCATGGAGATCCATCGGCCGATGACGGGGCGTATCACATCGTTTGGGCGGGAGAGCGTGACAGCCAGCACAAGCCTGTTGACCGAGCCGGGAAAGTCGATCGCCAGGTGCTGGGCGATCATTCCGCCCTGGGAGATGCCGAGCACATCCGCGCGCCCGATCCCCAGGCGCGCCATAGCCGTGTGTAGATCGCGGGCCATATCGCGCGTCGTGCAGCCGTCTTCAAGGGGATCGGGGCGGCTGAAGATGTGCACGCGGTAGTCTTTGGCATAGGCGCGGTACATCAGCGCAAGCGGAAGAGCCAGGCCCCTGACCGTCGTGAGGCCGTCGCCCAGGCCGGGAATCATGACCAGATGCTTTCGGCCGCGTCCGAAGGCGGCGTAATCCATGGATGCGTTTCCTACGGCGACGGTGCCGTTGATCGCTTGCCGGAGCATGGCGCTGTTCCCTCCTTAATTCACACGGACGATGGCTTTTTCTTGGGGTGCGGCAGGCCAAAGGTCATGAATTCGCACTCCAGGCGGCCGTTGTAGAAGCGGCGCTTTTTGTCCGCGCGGCGGCCGAAGCAGCGCTCAAAGCCCGGATGCGAGGTGATGGCCGAAAGCGTGAAGCCAGGATGGCGGCGCAGCAGCAGCCCCATCTCGCGGTAAAGCGCCTCACAGCTCTTGCGGTCGCTCAGGCGCTCGCCGTAGGGCGGATTGCACAGGAACGCGCCATGCTCCGCGTGCAGCCGGCAGTCCCGCGCGTCTGCGACGTCGAAGCGGACACAGCGGTCGAGCCCCGCCTGATGCAGATGGCGGCGTGCCAGCTCGACTGCCTGCGGGTCGATATCCGCGCCGGAGATGTTCTCCACCCGGGCGGGATCGAATGCCTCGCGCGCCTCGCTGCGCAGGGAGGCGAAGGCCTCCTTCGGCATGCCGCGCCAGGATTCGATGGCGAATTCGCGCGTCAGTCCCGGCGCGCGGTTAGCCATGCGCATGGCGGCCTCGATGACGAGCGTTCCCGTGCCGCACATGGGATCGTGCAGAACCATGCCGGGACGCCAAGGACTCAGCGATACGAGCGCGGAGGCCAGCGTTTCGCGCAGCGGGGCCTCGCCGTTGAAGGTGCGGTAGCCGCGGCGGTTGAGCGCCACGCCGCTGGCATCGAGCGTCAGCTGGGCGACGTCCCCGTGGAGCGCAACATCCACGGCGACGGTTTCGCCGTCTTCCTCAAACCAGCCGGTGCGGTATCGGCCCTTGAGCCGCTCGACGATGGCCTTCTTGGTGATGGCCTGGCAGTCCCGCACGCTCATCAGCTGGCTGCGGGCGCATTTGCCGCTGACGGGGAAGCGGGTGTGCTCGCCGATGAAATCCTCCCAGGGGAGCGCGCGCACCCCTTCAAACAGCTCCTCGAAGCTGCGCGCCTCAAACCGCCCGACGACCAGCAGCACGCGGTCCGCGCAGCGCAGCCAGAGGTTGGCGCGCATGGCGTCCTCAAATCCCGCGTGAAAACGCGCGCCGCCGTTTTCGGCCTTTGCCCGGAGCCCCAGATGCTCCAGCTCCCGGGCGACGACGCCCTCCAGGCCGAAGGCGGCCGTGGCAATCCATTCATACTGCGTCAAAAAAAGCTCCTCCTTTGCGTATAACCGATGACAAGTATAGCAGTTTGGGCGAATCCGCGTCAATCGTTTTGTCCCTGCGCGCGGCACTTTCATGCCTTACGGGAGATATTTTTTTGCGAAAAGGGTGGAAAGTCAGTTCTGGGGACTGTTCAAATCGTGAAAAAATTGGTATACTGTAAGGGCGAGAAAGCGAATACAGACGGCATCAGCGGGGAAAGGTTCTCCGTGAACAGCCGCAATGATGAAGGAGTGATTGACAATGGGTCTTGTGACTTCGACCGAAATGTTTAAGAAGGCGTACGAAGGCCACTACGCCATCGGCGCGTTCAACGTCAACAACATGGAGATCATCCAGGGCATCACCGAGGCCGCCACGATGGAAAAGGCGCCCGTGATCCTGCAGGTTTCCAAGGGTGCGCGCGCGTACGCGAAGCATGTTTACCTGGTCAAGCTGGTGGAGGCCGCGCTGCTGGATGCGCAGGAGAGCGGCGTCGATCTGCCGATCGTGCTGCACCTTGACCACGGCCCCGATTTTGCGACCTGCAAGGCCTGCATCGACGGCGGCTTCACCTCCGTGATGATCGACGGCTCCCACCTGCCGCTTGAGGAGAACATCAAGCTGACCCGCCAGGTTGTCGAATATGCGCACGATCACGGCGTGGTCGTCGAGGGCGAGCTGGGCCGTCTGGCCGGCGTCGAGGACGATGTGAAGGTCTCCTCGGACGACGCGCTGTACACCGATCCGGCCGAGGTGGAGGAGTTCGTCAAGGCGACGGGCGTCGATTCCCTGGCCATCGCCATCGGCACCAGCCACGGCGCGTTCAAGTTCAAGGGCGAGCCGCACCTGCGCTTCGACATTCTGGAGAAGGTTTCCCAGAAGCTGCCGGGCTTCCCGATCGTGCTCCACGGCGCGTCCTCCGTCATGCCGGAGTACGTGAAGATGATCAACGAGTTCGGCGGCAACATGCCGGGCGCTCAGGGCGTGCCGGAGGAGATGCTCCGTCAGGCGGCGTCCATGGCCGTGTGCAAGATCAACGTCGACTCCGACCTGCGCCTGGCGATGACCGGCGTGATCCGCAAGCAGTTCGCGGAGCATCCCGATCAGTTCGATCCGCGTCAGTATCTCAAGCCCGCGCGCATCGCGCTGCGCGACATGGTCCGTCACAAGATCGTCAACGTGATGGGCTGCAACGGCAAGGCGTAATTCAGTCTTATGGCCGCTCCGGGATTCCGGGGCGGCTATTTGCATGCGCGGCGGGCAAATTGTTCGCGATGGGTTGAAAAAAACGCTCAAATATTGTATGATGGTTCCGTTGGCCTCACGGCCGTCTGCATTTCATTTGGGACGGAAAGACGAAAGGATGATGATCGGTGAAAAAGTTTGTCGTGCTGACAGATTCTGCATGCGATCTGCCCGAAGAGCTTGCTGATAAGCACCAGATTGATATCATGTGTTTTAAAATCGCGCTCGACGGCGAGGGATATACGGAGCGAGTCGATTTTAACGGGGAGCAGTTCTGCGAGATGCTGCGCAAATCCTCCGGACTGCCGACGACCTCGCAGGTGACGCAGTTCGAGTTCTTTGACAAGTTTGAGGAGTATGACCGCCGGGGGGTGGAGCAGGTGCTCTACGTCTCCATCAATGCGGGCGGCTCCGGCACAAACGCCGCGGCCCATGCGGCGGCCGCGCAGTTTAAGGAGGAGCACCCGGACAGCGCCATGACCATCGACGTGGTGGACAGCCATTGCTATTCCATGGGCTACGGCGCGGAGGTCTGCCGTGCGCACGACATGCTGGCCGAGGGCACGCCGATGAGCGATGTGGTCGCCTATCTGGAGGATAAGTTTGCCCGCGTGGAGATCCTGCTGACGGCGTACACGCTCAAGGTCATCCGCAAGTCCGGCCGCGTGAGCGCGGCGGCGGCGATCGCGGGCGATCTGCTGGGCATCCATCCGATCTTTACGCTCAACGACGGCGTGAGCCAGGTGGTCAAGAAGGTGCGCGGCGATAAGCTCGTTGTCACCAACATGGTGAATCTGCTCAAGAGCCGCATAGCCGAGGGCACGCCGTACTATATCGCCGTGGCGGATCACAAATTCGAGGATGAGTACAAGGCCGCGTGCGAGAAGGCGCTCGGGTATCCGCCCGCGCTGGTCTTCCATCTGGGCTGCGCGGTGTGCTCCAACACCGGCCCCGAGGCCGTGGGCCTGATCTTTGAGGGGCAGAAGCGCGAAAGGTAACCGAAGAAATACGTGCGGAGGCATAAGCGATGAAAAGGACGTTGCTCCTGTGGTTTTTTGTGTTTGCGCTGGTCTTTCCGGCCTGTGTGCTGGGTGAGGAAATGACGGTGGATGAGCAGGTGGACAAGATTTTCCGCGAGACCAAGGCGGTCGGCGGCGCGTTTGTCGTCGCGCAGCACGGGGAGATCGTCTACGAGCGCTACTATGGCGTGCAGCAGAAGACGACCGGCGTGCCGGTGACGGAGAACACCTATTTCCGCGGCGCGTCGGTGACCAAGCTGGTGACGGGCATCGGCCTCATGAAGATGATGGACGACGGGCTGCTCGCCCCGGATGAGGACATCAGCACCTATCTGGGCTACACTGTGCGCAATCCCCGCTATATGGATGTGCCCATCACGCTGCGGATGCTGATGTCCCACACCGCCGGCCTCAACGAGAACAGCTCCTACAGCAGCAAGTCGAGCCTGCTTTCGGACATGATCGACGTGGAGAAGAAGGCGCGTTCCAACTTCAGGGATGTGCGTCCGGGCAGCCAGTACACGTATTCAAACTTTGGCGCGGGCATCACGGGCGCGATTGTCGAATCCGTGACGGGACAGGATGTCTCCACATACATGCGCGGGTATCTCTTTGAGCCGCTGGGAATCGATGCGGCGTACACCGTCACGCAGCTGACGGAGCCGGACTACATTGCCGCGACCTACCATAAGGACGGTTCCCTCTATGCCGCGCCCTCCTACATGCTTCGTCAGGAGTATATTGCACAATCCCTGCCGGATCAGCACTATCGCATCACGGTCGGCAGCCTGTGGATTCGCCCGCGGGATCTGGCTCGGCTGGGCATCGTGCTCTGCGGGGATGGTACGCTCGACGGCGAGCGCGTGCTCAGCGAGGAGGCGATTGCCGCCATGCGGCAGGCGCAGAGCGAGGAGTCGACGGGGATTACCGAGGATTCGCCCTACAGTTTCTTCTGCATCCGCCAGGATACGCTGTTTGACGGGCGGACGGTTTACGGCCATCAGGGCACGGACGAGGGCATCGTCTGCAATCTCTACGTCGAGCCGGAGAGCGAGCTTGTGATCTGCGTGATGACCAACGGCTGCAATTCCACGCGCGAGGACGGCATCATGCGCATCACAAGGCGCCTGGCGGCCATCGCGGAGGCGGAGTATCTGACGCAGCAGTGACGAAAACGATACGAACAGGGGCAAGGCGGACGCTTTGCCCCTTGTT
>JAUNJB010000069.1:0-4787 GCA_030535375.1 Clostridia bacterium
TAATCCTATCATACAGGCTGCGGGCACGGGCTGTCAAGGGGCGCTTGCGCGCGGGAAGGATTTGCGATACAATAGACGGTAACGATACGCGGGGAGGGTGACATGCATGTACAAGTGCGCCTGGTGCAGGGACGGCGGCGTGAACGAAGCATACCACGACGCGGAATGGGGCATTCCGCTGCATGACGATCGCAGGCACTTTGAGTATCTGATGATGGAGGTCATGCAGTGCGGGCTGAACTGGACGATGATGCTCAAAAAGCGGGAGATCTTCCGCCAATGCTTCGATGGTTTTGACTTTAACGCCATCGCGAACTACGGCGAGGCGGATGTGGAGCGCATCCTCTCCACGGAGGGGATGATCCGCTCCCCGCGCAAGGTGAATGCCGTCATCGGCAACGCAAGGTGCTTTATCGGGATCATCGGGGAATTCGGCAGCTTTGACCGCTATCTGTGGGCCTTTACGGACGGACAAACCCATGTCTATCGCAGGCATCACAGGGGGCAGTGGGAGGCGAGCAACGCGCTGTCCGACGCGGTGAGCGCCGATCTCAAAAAGCGCGGATTCAAATACCTCGGCTCGGTCACGGTCTTTTCCCATCTGCAGGCGTGCGGCATGATCAACGACCATGAGCCAGATTGCTTCCTGTATGAGCGCCTGATGGCGATGGGAAACGTGCGCTTCATCGACGATTGAGGGAAGAAACTACACGGGAGGACATATGCTGCATATCGTTTTGGTCGAGCCGGAGATTCCGCAGAATACGGGCAACATCGCCCGCACGTGCGCCGCAACGGGGAGCGAATTGCACCTGGTGGAGCCGCTTGGCTACAAGCTGGAGGATAAGTATTTGAAGCGCGCGGGGCTTGACTACTGGCCGCTTGTCCGGGTGCATGTGCACAAGGATTTCGCGGACGTGCTCGCGCGCTATCCCGACGCGCAGTTTTACTACGCGAGCACAAAGGCGCCGCGCAGCTATGCGCAGGTGTCGTATCCGGAGGATGTGTTCCTCGTCTTCGGGCGGGAGTCGCGCGGCCTTCCGGAGAATCTGCTTGAGCGCGTGTACGATCGCTGCATCCGCATTCCGATGGTCGAGGGCGCGCGCAGTTTGAATCTGTCCAACTCCGTGGCGATCGTCGCCTATGAGGCGCTGCGTCAGCACGATTTTGAGCACCTGCTCACGCACGGCGCGCTTACCGGGCGCGATGAGGAGCCCGGCGCATGGATGGACTATCTATAAACTTCCGCCATCCCGCCGCGCTTGACAGGAATAGCGGCGATCATGTAGAATAATGCTATAAAAGAAAGGGCGTGGCTTCGTGAAAAAGAGGAAAAAGAGCCGGATCGGCTATCGCGTCGCCGCGGGCGTGATGGATGTCTTCGGCGTGGCGGCGGCTTCCCTGGCGATTGTCGTGCTGTTGCTGATGATGGGGAGCCTGTTCTCCTGGCTGCGGCAGGATCTGTCGATGACCTTCGCGGACCTGACGGACAATATCACCGACGCCGTGCTCGTCACGGACAGTGCAAAGAAATAACGGATTCAGCTTCGTTCCTGCGGAAGGAAGCTGTTTTTGAAAATGCGAACCAATGATGAGGAGGCCTTTGCATGAATACATCCTGGCCGACGCTGACACAGGAGGTTTTTGCGTGTGAAAAATGCAGGCTGAGCCAGACGCGCCACAATGTGGTGCTGGGCGAGGGCGATCTGCATGCGGCGCTGATGTTCATCGGCGAGGGCCCCGGACAGCAGGAGGATTTGACCGGCAGGCCGTTTGTCGGGGCGGCCGGCCAGCTGCTTGACAAGATGCTTGCGGCCATTGGGCTGACGCGCGGGCAGGTGTACATCTGCAATATCGTGAAGTGCCGTCCGCCGCAGAACCGCGTGCCGGAGCCGGATGAACGCGCCGTGTGCATGGGGTATTTGCGGCAGCAGGTGGCGCTGGTGCGCCCGAAGGTGATCGTGTGCCTGGGCTCCACGCCCACGCGCGCCCTGCTGGGGGATGACATGCGCATCACGCGCGACCGCGGCGTGTGGCAGCTGCGCAAGGGCGTCTGGTTCATGCCGACGTATCACCCGGCGGCGCTTTTGCGTGACCAGGATAAAAAACGCCCGGCTTGGGTGGATTTTCAGGCGATTCGGGACAAACTGATAGAGCTCGGCGCGTATCCGCCGCAGGCGTGACCGGAAGGGAAGTGCATCCTCGTGGGGGATAAGTATAAACAGGAGCTGCGCGCGTTTATCGCGGGCGTGATGCCGGGGCGGGAGAGCGCGCTGGTGTTTGGCGAGGGGCCGGAGAAGCCGCGGCTCATGCTCATCGGCGAGGCGCCGGGCGAGCAGGAGAGCCTGCAGGGGCGTCCCTTTGTGGGCAAGGCGGGCAAGAATCTTGACCACTTCCTCGAAATTGTATGCCTCGACCGGGCGGAGATCTACATCTCCAACGCCGTCAAGATCCGCCCGACCAAAACGGGAAAGACCGGCCGCGTCAGCAACCGCCCGCCGACGAAGAGCGAAATCGCGCTCTTTCGTCCGTGGCTGATCAGGGAGATCGAGGAGATCGCGCCGATGGCGGTCGCCACGCTTGGAAACGTGCCCCTTCAGGCGCTGACGGGCGGGAAGGAGACGATCGGCCAGGTGCATGGCCGGTGGATCACGGCCGGGGAGACGGGGCTGCCCCTGTTTGCGCTCTATCACCCGGCTAGCCTGATCTATAACCGCTCGCTGGAGCCCGTCTATGAGCAGGATGTGCGCGCACTGGCGGAGCGTGTGCATGCCCTGTAAGCGGCGCGCTCCTGCGCTTTTGAACATGAAAACGGACATTTGAGACAAAAGGGCTTCCTTTGCCGCCTCAGCTATGGTATGCTGAGAACACGAATGAAGGGGGAAATCAAATGATTCAGAACCTGGTCACCAACCTGCCGATGGCGCTGTGCCTTGTGCTGGGCGCTGGGCTGATCATCGTCGAGGTGTTTTTGCCGGGCTTCGGCCTGCCGGGGATTTCCGGCATCGTGCTCATCGGCGCGGGCATCGTCATCGCTGGCATGCACTTTGGATCGCTGACGGCTGTCGGCGTGCTGCTGGTGCTCATCGCGGTGCTGGCGGTGCTCATCTCCTGGGTGCTGCGCTCGGCGTCGAGGGGCGGCGTCTGTCGTTCTGAGCTGTTTTTGAGCGATAAGGAGGAGCTTCACCGGGAGCAGGGAGACATGCAGGTGCTCGTCGGCAAGACAGGCATGACGACAAGCGTGCTGCGTCCGGCGGGCATCGGGGATTTTGACGGAGTGCGCCTGAACGTCGTCACGGAGGGCGGCTTTATCGAGAGCGGCACGCCGATCGAGATCGTCAGCGTGGATGGCTCGCGCATCGTCGTGCGCCCGAAGAAGAACGGTTAATGAGGTTGATGCATAGGAAAGGGGTTGTCATCTATGGTTGAAGGGATCATTCTGGTTGTCGTGATCATCATTGCGATTCTCGTGTTTTTGAGCTTTGTGCCGCTGAATCTGTGGATTTCCGCGCTGGCGTCCGGCGTGCATGTCTCGATCTTTACGCTGGTGGGCATGCGCATCCGCCGCGTGTCCCCGGCGAAGATCGTCGGGCCGCTGATCAAGGCGGAAAAGGCCGGACTCGCGATGGAGATCAGCAAGATGGAGGCGCACTACCTCGCGGGCGGCAATCTGGACCGCGTGATTACGGCGCTGATCACCGCGCGCGGCGCGAACATCAAGCTCGATTTTCCGGAGGCCTGTGCCATCGACCTGGCGGGACGCGATGTCCTTCAGGCCGTGCAGATGAGCGTCAATCCCAAGGTGATCGAGACGCCGGTCGTCGCCGCAATCGCGAAGGACGGCATTGAGCTGCGCGCCAAGGCGCGCGTGACCGTCCGCGCGAACATTGAGCGTCTGGTCGGCGGCGCGGGCGAGGAGACGATCGTGGCCCGCGTGGGCGAGGGTATCGTCACCACCGTCGGCTCGGCCGAGACGCATAAGGCCGTGCTTGAAAACCCGGATCTGATCAGCCGCACCGTGCTCAACAAGGGCCTTGACGCCGGCACGGCGTTTGAAATCCTCTCCATCGACATCGCGGATGTGGATGTCGGCCGCAACGTCGGCGCTCAGCTTCAGATGGATCAGGCCGAGGCGGATCGCCGCATCGCGCAGGCAAAGGCGGAGGAGCGCCGCGCGATGGCCGTCGCCCATGAGCAGGAGATGAAGGCCGCCGCGCAGGAACAGCGTGCCAAGGTGATCGAGGCCGAGGCCGAGGTGCCGCGCGCCATGGCGGCGGCGCTGCGCGAGGGAAAGCTCGGCGTGCTTGACTATTATCAGATGCAGAACACGATCGCGGATACGTCCATGCGTGAGTCCATCGCCTCGCTGGGCGAGGGCAGCGCGAAGAGCACGCCCAAGAAGTAAGGCTGTAGAAGGAGGGGATGCGCGTGGGCGATGTGTTTGGAATCATCGTGCTGATCGTCATCTACGCGCTTGCCGCCGGCGCGAGCCGGAAGAAGATCAACAAAAAAGCCAAGGAAAAGGCGGAAAAACGCGCGCGGCAGGCATCGGAGAAGCACGATGACCGCGGATTCGGCGCGGCATTTGCCGCCGGGGAGGCGAAGCGGCAGACGCGGGAAGAACGCCCGAAACGCATGGTCACCCAGATGGAGATGGAGCTCGCTGGGGAGGGGGAGGACCCCTGCCATCCGGGCATGCCCGGACATGAGCGCGGCATCCATCTGCATGAGACGACCCAGGAGGCGATGAGCGCCGCTGGGGAGGGACAGGACCCCTGCCATGTCGG
>JAUNJB010000069.1:4887-17671 GCA_030535375.1 Clostridia bacterium
AGCGCGGTGTACGATTCTCCGATCTACGCTTCACAGAGCGAGGATCGGGACGCTTTGGCGCAGGATGTGCTGCACGGCGTGATCATGAGCGAGATTTTGACAAGACCGGCTGAGCGCAGGGCCGTCAAGCGGGCTGCACAGATGAAGAGGCAGGGAGCATAATGGATAACGAGCAAATTCGCGTTGTCATTGCGGACGACGAGGATGGAATGCGCATGATTCTGCGCAAGATGATCGCCAAAGCGGAGGGTTTTACGCTTTGCGCCGAGGCGCAAAATGGGCCGCAGCTGCTCGAACTGGTGGAAAAATACCGGCCGCAGGTCTGCTTTCTCGACGTGGAAATGCCGGGGATGACGGGGCTGGAGTGCGCCAAATCCATTCAGGATACCGATCCGCAGACCATCCTCGTCTTTGCGACGGCGCATGACGATTACATGGCGCAGGCGTTTGAGGTCTACGCGTTTGATTACATGGTGAAGCCGTTTAAGCTCGAGCGCGTGATGAAGACGCTTGAACGCATCCGTGAGGTCACGCTCAGGCGCGGCAAGGGCGCACAGAATGCGGAACCGGCGGCGCCGATTCACGCGGTCGCGCGGGGCGCGGCGACGGGACGCATCATGCTCCATCACAAGGAGGGCGTCAACTTCGTGAATCAGGCGGATATCCTGCTCGTGCAGCGCGAAAACCGCTCGACCGTGCTCTACGCCACGGAGGGCCGCCGCTTTGAAACCAGCGAAGCGCTGGGCGATGTGGAGGCCCGGCTCGATCCCAAAATCTTCTTCCGCTGCCACAAGTCCTATATCATCAATCTGAACGTGATCGACAGCATCACGCCCTATGGCCGGTGGACGTACGTTGTCCATCTGGTGGGAACCAATCAGGATGCGCTGATCACGCACGAAAAATATGAGGAGCTGGAGAATATGTTCTCCTGACCGGCAAACTATGAAGCCGCGGGACGCTTGCGTCCCGCGGCTTTATGACTGGCCGGCAAAGGGGCTTCCTTTGAAGCTCCGTCCATTGCCGAATATTCTGCCGCCGCGGCACGGCGATGCGTATCGGCGCCGCGGATCATATGCGCCGTGAGCAGATGTACAATAATCAAAAGGGCTGTCGGGATCATCCCAGGCATTCTAAGGTTTTCTAAGCCAGTTTCTTTGGGAACCTGCAGATGCTTTGTTTTTTTACTTTATAAGAATTGCGCGAAAAACCGGGCAGCGAGCACAGAAACACTTTGGAGTGTGAAGTGCTTCGGAAGTGGAGGCGGCCACTGGCCGCTGTGCGAAAAATCGTGCAGCGAGCACAGAAACACTTTGGAGTGTGGAGTGTTTCGGAAGTGGGAGCGGGCACTTGCTGCTTTTTGACCCTATAAGAAATTGCGTAAAAAACGGCCGCGTTCGCCGTAATCGGGCGATTTTTGGAATGGAGGCGGCCACTGGCCGCTGCGCCAAAAACCGGACAGCGAGCACAGAAATATTTTGGAGTGTGAAGTGCTTCGGAAGTGGGAGCGCGCACGGCGCGCTTTCTTGGAATATTCGGATGCTTGGCCTGGCAGCTTTTTATGGGAAAGGACAAAGAAAAAACCCTCCCAATGGGGAGGGAAGACTTGGCGATTACTCAGCCTTAGCCAGCTCACGAGCCATGCGAGCCTTCTGGCGGTTCGCGGCATTCTTGGAGATAACGCCCTTAGCAGCGGCCTTATCGACAGCAGCAACGGCGGAGCTCAGCATTTCGGCAGTCGCGGTCTTGCTGGCCGCGGCAGAATCGAACTTCTTCACAGCGGTCTTGGTAGCGGACTTGACCATCTTGTTGCGCAGGGTCTTGTGCTCAGTCACGCTGACACGCTTGATAGCAGACTTAATATTCGGCAAAGGAATTCACCTCCTCAGGTGTATTCAGATAATCAGCATGAAATATTGTATCACGTTCGGCACGGAATTGCAAGCGGTATTCTCAAGTTTTTACAACTTTTTGCTGTTATGCCGCCATGAAGAGGAACACGCAGTACGCGGCATAGGCGACGAGCAGCACCGCGCCCTGCCAACGGCTGAGCTTTTCGCGCACGAGGGCGGGAACCGTCATCACCAGCATCACGCCCAGCATCAGCGGGATATCGACCGTCAGGCTCGTGGAGCTGGCGGCCGACAGGTCGAACGGGCTGATGGTGATGGCCATGCCGGAGACGAGCACGAGATTGAACAGGTTCGCGCCGATGATGTTGCCCAGCGACAGCGCGCCGCAGCCCTTGATCAGCGAGGTGATGGCGGTGACCAGCTCCGGCAGGGAGGTACCCAGCGCGACGAGCGTCAGTGCGATCACGCTCTCCGGCACGCCCAGCGCGGTGGCGATGATCTGTGCGTTGTCCACCAGGAGCCGGGCGCCGATGGCGATGACGGCCGCGCCCACGATCAGCATCACGATATCGCGGGTGAGGGTGGTTTCCGGCTCCTGCGGGTCATCCTCCGCATCGGCGGGCTGCGGATTTTTCTTCATCTGCATGACGGTGACAATCATATAGACGAAGAACATCGCCAGCAGGATAATGCCGGACAGACGGCTGAACGCATGGAAGGCGTAGGCGTTGAAGCAGTAGAATGCTGCGGCGATGAAGAAGGCGGCGGACGGCAGAATCAGCGTTTTGCGGTCGGTCCTGGTGGGATTGACCACCAGCGTAATGGCCGCGATGAGCGCGGTGTTGCAGATGACGGAGCCGATTGCATTGCCAAAGGCGATGGAGCCGCTGCCGACCATCGCGCCCTGTGCGGAGACCATCACCTCCGGCAGGGTGGTGCCGATGGAGACGACGGTCGCTCCGATGAGCAGCTCCGGCATGTGGAAGCGGTGCGCAACGGAGGACGCGGCATCCACGAACCAGTCGCCGCCCTTGATGAGCAGCACCAGCCCGAATGCGAACAGGAGAACAGAGACGACCATGGAAATACCCCTCCAAATTTTCGATTGTCTGGATATTATAACCAAACGTACAAAAGAAGTCAATAAAAACGAAGAATTTGCGTGATTCAGGAACCGTCAAGGATGCTGCGGCCAGTATATGGTAAGTATATGGGAAGGAGGGAAAGAAGTTGTCCGCCCGGGCAAAAAAGAAATGACAGAAAACGCCGGATGCGGTATAATCAATATCATGGAGGGTGACTGGCGTGGAGGAGCATGAGCTGACGGTGCGTTCGTCCGTCCTGTGGACAGTGGGCTATCTGGGCGTGATCGTGCTGTATACGCTTGCGGATGTCGCGCTGTGGAAAAACATGGCGCCGGGCATGCGGGAAGCGCTGAATCTGGCGGCTATTGCGCTCTGTTCGGGTGCGTTTGTGGCAAGGATGCAAAGAAAAACGGGGTACAGGGTGCGATTGCTTCAAAATATGTCCGTCAAAGGCGCGGCAGGGGCGGTCCTCCTGGCGTTTGCGCTGTGCCTGATGCTCGACCGTGGGATGGATTTGGTCTTTGCGCGGATGTTTCCACAAAGCGAACAGGCATATCGGGAGGGGATCTCCTCTCTGATGCGCGCGCCCGCCTCCGGAATCATTCGGGTCTGTGTGATTGCGCCGGTGGTGGAGGAGATCCTGATGCGGGGATTCGTCCTCGGCGGGCTGCGGCGGGCGCGGGGAGCGGCGGCGGCGCTGGTGATTTCCTCGCTGCTGTTTGCGCTGATGCATCTGAATATCGTGCAGTCGCTGTCGGCGTTTGTCTGCGGAGTGGGCTTGGGCGCGCTGTATCTCAAAACGGGATCAATTTTGTGCTGTATGCTGGCACATGGCGTATATAATCTGCTTTCATGTATCGGGCTGCTTATGGCTGCGGCCGGGCCGTGATATCGGAAAGCGGCGGATTTTTACAGGAAGGATCACAGAATGTTGCGAGAAAACGAGGGTGTTTGGCTGCGTGGCAATCTGCATATGCATACCACGCGAAGCGATGGCCGCCTGCGCTATGAGGAAGCGGTCGCGCTGTATGAGCATGACGGGTATGACTTTATCGCGGTGACCGATCACTGGGTGGTTTCCGACTGGGAGGTTACGCCGGGCGGCATGCTGCTGTTTCCGGGATGCGAATACAATGTGGGCGAGCGGGTTGCGCAAGGCGTGTATCACATCGTCGGCGTGGGCATGGAGCGCAAACCCGCGATCGTGCGCGGACAGCCGGGCCTCTGCGCGCAGGGTGTGATTGATGCCATCCGCGAGGCGGGCGGTTTGGCGATCCTGGCGCATCCGGCGTGGTCGCTCAACAGCGCGGAGGCGGTCAGCCGCCTGACGGGCCTGTGCGGCACGGAGATCTATAACACGACCAGCGGATTCCCGATGAATGCGCGCCCGTATGCCGGGCTGTTTGTCGATCAGCTGGCGTCGCTGGGAATGCTGCTGCCCTGCATGGCGGCGGACGATGCGCACCAATACGAAGAGGATGCGCTCAAAAGCTATCTCATGGTGCATGCCAGAGCACGCACGCATGAGGCGGTGCTGGAGGCGCTGCGGGCGGGCGATTTTTACGCGACGCAGGGGCCGAGCGTGCGCCTGACGGTGGAGGACGGCGTGGCAAAGGTGAAGTGCTCCCCGGCGACGCACGTGGTATTCTACTCGGATGCGATATGGAACAGGCAGCGTGTGACGCGCGGCGAGAACGTCACCGAGGCGAGCTGCGTCCTCATGCCGCATGAAACGTTTGTGCGCGCCGAGGTCATCGACAGGGAGGGGAGGACGGCGTATACCTCTCCGGTGCGGTTGAAATAGAGGCGGCGATTCCGTGCGCTTGAAACGCCCCCTGGGTGGCTTGCCCGGATAACAGCCCCTTCTGCGATGGGCGGATACGCCATTCGTTCAGGCCGCAGGAGGCTTTCCGTGGAAGAGGCGTGGGCCGGCTGGTGAACGGGGGCGGTGACGCCCAAGATTCCGCGAAAGAGCGAATCGGGGTGAACCGGGGAAGGACGTGCCTGAAATGAAATACAAAGAGCGGATTGATCCCGAACTGAGGCAATTGGCAAGAAATGTGCCATATCACAAGGGAATCATCAGGTGTGCCAATGTCTTTCAGGCGATCTCCTTTCATTTCGCGGGGATTCCCGGCGGGGTTGTCAACAGGCGCATCACTGTTGAGGGACACAGAGGGCTTCAATTCAAAACAGAGATATTTGAACCGGCAAATGCCAAAGAAAAGCTGCCCTGTTTGATTGATGTGCATGGAGGCGCATTCAGCTATAAGGCGTCTGCCTGCCACAAAAAGCTGGCGTGTATGTATGCGCTTAAAGCCGGATGCAGGGTGTACTTCCCCGATTATCATCTGTCGCCCAAGTATCCATATCCGGCGGCCTATGACGATGTTCTGGCTCTGTACCGATGCATCATGGATCACTCGGAGGAATGGGCGGTTGACAGTGAAAGGATTGGCGTGGCCGGAGACAGCGCCGGCGCATCAATCGCTGCATTGATCTGCAACCATTATGAATATGAACATTTGAAACGGCCTTGTATCCAAATGCTCATATACCCCGTGACAGATATGGATATGCAGACGGATTCGATGAAGAGGTTTTCGGATACACCGGTATGGAACTCGAAGAATAACAGACGCATGTGGTCGTATTACTGCGGAAATCTGCAGGCCGAGGATGCATATGGCGCTTCTCCCATGCATAGTGTGTTGCCGCAAATTATCCCGGATACATATATTGAAACCGCCGAGTACGATTGTTTGCACGATGAGGGCGTACTGTATGGAGAGAAACTGCGGGAAGCAGGGGCGAATGTGGAGATAAATGAAACGAGAGGAACCATTCATGGATATGACGCCGCCCTGAATGCCCAAATCGCAATTCGCCATATCGAAAAACGCATTTTGTTTTTGAAGAAAGGCTTCGGCGGCCGTTCGGCCGTCTGACGGCATGCCGGGAAAACAGCAGAGCCGCCCTCGGCGGGCGGCAGGCTTTGTCCGCCGAGGGCGGTTTAATCCGGCTTTGAGGATCGGCGGATAAGAGGGGCGGCGGCCAGACACGCTTGCGTCCCTCGGATGCTCCTTCGTTTCGTGCCGCTGTGCATGTTTTGCCGGGCGCGCGAACGGCGTTGAAACCGCATAAAAACAGCAGGACGCGGCGCTGTCTGCCCGCGTTCTGCTGTGATGATATATTTTCTGCTCAGCGGCGTCTGCCGGAGGGGGCTTCTTTTGTGCGCGCAGCCTTGGTGCCGTGGCGCTCGCCGGGCTTTGCGGATGCGCGGGCGGCGGGCTTTCCCTTGCCGGAACGTGCGTTTTTCTGCTCGCGCCGCTCGATGCGCTCCTTGCGTTCGCGGCGAATCTGCGCGTATTCCGCCGCGCTCTTGACGCCCTCCGGCGGCACGAGGCAATGCCTGTCCGTGCCGATCAAGTCCTCCCGATGGGCCTGCCGCAGTGCCTCGCGCACGAGCGGGAAATTCTGGGGGCGCTTGAATTGCAGCAGCGCGCGCTGCATGGCCTTTTCATGCGGCGTGCGGGGGACGAAGACGGGTTTGCCGTTTCGCGGATCGTATCCGGTATAGAACATGCAGGTGGACAGCGTGCCGGGCGTGGGATAGAAATCCTGCACCTGCTCCGGCTGATGGTTGATATCGCGCAGGTATTCCGCCAGCTCGATGGCGGCGGACAGATCGCTGCCCGGGTGGCTGGAGATCAGATAGGGCACCAGGTACTGCTCCTTGCCCAGCTCCTGGTTGATGCGCTTATACTTGGCGCAGAAGGCGTCGTAGACGTCGCGCCCCGGCTTGCCCATCACGGCAAGCACCTTCGGGCTGACGTGCTCCGGCGCCACCTTGAGCTGGCCGCTGATGTGGTATTGGCAGAGCTCGCGCAGGAAGGCATCGGATTTATCGGCCATGATGTAGTCGTAGCGCAGGCCGGAACGGACGAAGACCTTTTTCACCCTGGGCAGCGCGCGGATTTCGCGCAGAAGCTGGATGTAATCCGTGTGATCGACGGTCAGATTCGGGCAGGGCCTGGGGAAGAGGCACTGACGGGCGGCGCAGGTGCCGTGCCTCAGCTGCTTATCGCAGGAGGGACGGCGGAAATTGGCCGTCGGCCCGCCGACGTCATGGATGTATCCCTTAAAGCCCGGCATCTGCGTGATCGTCCGTGCCTCCTCGAGCACGGATTCGTGGCTTCGGGTGGAGACGATGCGCCCCTGCAAAAACGTGATGGCGCAGAACGAGCATGAGCCGAAGCAGCCGCGCGTGTGCGCGATGGAGAACTGAACCTCTTCGATGGCGGGCACGCCGCCCAGCCCGTCGTAATCCGGGTGCCAGGTGCGCTGATAGGGGAGCGCGTAGGTGCGGTCGAGCTCCTCGCGGGAGAGCGGCGTATCCGGCAGCGTCTGGACGACATACCGGTCCCCGTGGCGCTGGCTGATGGGATGGCCGCGATAGGGGTCCTGTTCGTTGTACTGAACGAGAAACGCTTCGCCGTATTTTCGTTTGCTGGCCGCGCATTCTTCATAGGAGGGGATCTCGATGCTTGCGCGCATCGGCGCGGGTGCCATGTAGCACACGCCGCGCATCCTGGCGCATTCCCATGCGGGAGCGCCGCGGCTCATCCAGTCCGCGGTGACGAGGATCGAGCGCTCGCCCATGCCGAACATCAGCAGGTCGGCCGTGCTGTCCACGAGGATGCTGCGGCGGACGCTGTCGTCCCAATAGTCGTAGTGCGCGAAACGCCGCAGGGAGGCCTCCACGCCGCCGATGGCGATGGGAATATCCCCGTATGCCTGGCGGATCAGGTTGCAGTAGACGATGACCGCGCGGTCGGGCCGTTTGGCGGCCTTGCCGCCCGGCGTGTACACATCGGAGGAACGGCGCTTTTTGGCGGCGGTATAGTGGTTTACCATGCTGTCGATCACGCCGGAGGAGACGAGAAAGCCGTAATTCGGGCGGCCGAATCGCTTGAAATCGGCTGTGCTGCGCCAGTCGGGCTGGGCGAGGATGGCGACGCGATAGCCAGCGGCCTCCAGCGTGCGGGTGATCACGGCCGCGCCAAAGGAGGGATGATCGACGTATGCGTCGCCGCAGACGTAGACGAAATCGGGCGCGTCCCAGCCGCGCGCGCGGATATCCCCGACGGTGGTCGGCGGGAAGAGAAGGCGGTCTGCCATAGAAATCTCCTGTCGAATCAGATTGAATACCCATTCACTATACCATAATTCGCGGCAAAAAGAAAGTGACATCCACGCGAGGATGCGCTATAATGAGGGCGGATTATGGAAGGAGGGACGGCGTATGCAGCTCGGATTGTCGACCGCCGCGTTTTACGGCCGGTGGGAGACGGAGGAGGCGGCGGAGCGAATCGCGCGGCTTCCGCTCGATTGTGCGGAGGTCTTTTTGCAGACGACCGGCGAATACACGCTGGAATTTGCGCAGGAGACGAGAAAGAGGCTGGCGGGCATCCCCTGTACGAGTGTGCATCCGCTGGGAACCTGCTTTGAAAACGGAATCGTGAGCCGTTCGCCCAGGCAGCGGCGGGACACGTTCAATGTGTTCCTCAGCGTGCTGGACGCGGGCCGGGTGCTCGGCGCGCGCGCCTATGTGTATCATGGACGGCACAGCCCGCGGCTGGAGGCGCTGCCCTGGAATCTGGAACAGAATATCGCGGCGCTGGCGCCCATGTGCGCGGAAGCGGAAAAGCGCGGCATGGTGATCGCGTGGGAAAACGTCTTCTGGTGCCAGCTGACCACGCCCGAACGCGTGCGGGAGGCGAAGGCGGCGCTGCCGCAGGTGCGCTTTACGCTGGATATCAAGCAGGCGATGCTTGCGGGCTGCGACCCGATCGAATTCGTCCGCGCGATGGGGGATGCCCTGTGCAACGTGCACGTGTGCGACTGGGACCGCTCGGGGAAGCTGTTTCTGCCGGGCGAGGGCGCGTTTGATTTTCTGGCGCTCTTTCGCGCGCTGCGTGAGGCGGGATACGACGGCCCGGTCATCATGGAGCCGTATCTTGAATTGATCGGCAGCGACGGGGCGCTCTCCCGCTCCATTGATTTCCTGCGGGCGCAGATGCGCCTGGCCGAGCGGGGCTGAGAAAAGAAATCGGACAAAATACACCGGGTATGATTGACGAAATCTGCCAATGGGAGTAAAATGAAGGAAACGGATGACATTCTATGATGAAAGGATTTGTGCACCATGGAACAAAATATTCGCCTTGACGTCAATCACATGATGGCGGACATGCTTGGCAGCGAGCATGGCATCACCAAGGAGCAGCTTGCCGCGATGCAGGAGGCCGCCGCTGCCGCGCAGCACGCGGTGGAAGCGAACCGCGGCAAGGGCTGGCTCGGCTGGATGGAGCTTCCCTATAATCAGGAGGAGATCGTCTCCAAGATTGAAGAGGTTGCCGCGCATGTGCGCGCGACGTATGAGTATTTCGTCGTGCTGGGCATCGGCGGTTCCGCGCTGGGCCCGATCGCGGTGCATCAGGCGCTCAATCATCTGCACTATAACGAGCTGCCGGCGAGCAAGCGCCCGGGCCCGAAATTCTACGTGGAGGACAATATCGATCCGGAGCGCATGGCGGCGCTGTTTGACGTGATCGAGCTGCCCAAAACTTGTTTCTGCATCATCACCAAGTCCGGCGCGACGGCAGAGACCATGAGCCAATATCTGATCGTGACCGAGGCGCTCAAGGCCGAGGTGGGCGAGGGATGGGCCAAGCAGATCATCGCCGTCACCGATCATGAGAAGGGCAACCTGATCAAGCTGGCCAAGGAAAACGGATTCGAGACGTTCTTCATCCCGGACGGTGTCGGCGGACGCTTCTCGGAGATGTGCCCCGTGGGCCTGGTGCCCGCCGCGTGCTGCGGCATCGATATCCGCGCGATGCTGGCCGGCGCCGCCGCGATGGACGCACGCTGCAAGAGCGACGACATGATGAAGAATCCGGCGCTGCTGGAGGCCGTTCTCCAGTACATCGCCTCCGAGCAGATGGGCCGCAATGTGCAGGTCATGCTGCCGTATGCGGATTCTCTCAAGTACATGGCGGACTGGTTCTGCCAGCTGTGGGCGGAATCGCTGGGCAAGAATGTGAAGCGCGACGGCACGCCCTGTCACGCGGGACAGACCCCGGCCAAGGCGCTGGGCGTCACCGATCAGCACAGCCAGCTTCAGCTCTACAACGAGGGCCCGTTTGACAAGGTCATCACCTTCATCAAGGTGGAAAACTTCCGCAGCGAGACGAAGATTCCCAAGGGTTGCGAGGAGTTTAAGGACGTTGCCTTCCTCGGCGGCATGACGCATAACACGCTGATCGAGGCGGAGCGCCAGGGCACCGAGTATGCGCTCTACGTCAACAAGCGCATGAACCAGACGATCGTCATGCCGGAGGTCAACGCTTACACGCTGGGCCAGCTGATGTTCTTCCTGGAGATGGCCACGGCGTACGAGGGCGAGCTGCTCAACATCGACGCCTTCAACCAGCCGGGCGTGGAGACCAGCAAGCGCGCGACCTACGCGATTCTGGGCAATACGGACGCCAAGTACGACGCCGCCCGTCAGGAGATGACCGGCCGTCCGGCGTTCAAGGCGGAGTATATCCTGTAAGAGATTTGCGGGGCCTGAGGGGAACCTCGGGCCTCTTTTGACTGAATAAAGGAGCGAATGCGATATGTCGAAGATCGATACCGTCCGCGCGGCGATGATGCAGGCCATGAAGGATAAGGATAAGGCGCGCAAGGATGCGCTGTCCCTGCTGCTTTCCGCGCTCAAGAGCAAGGCGATTGACAAGCGTGCGGACCTGACGGAGGAAGAGGAGAACGCCGTCATTTTCCGCGAGATCAAGCAGGCGCAGGAGACGGTGGACACCACGCCAGCCGACCGCACGCAGATCATTGAGGAGGCGAAGCTGCGCATCGGCGTATACAGCGAGTTCGTGCCCAAGCTGATGGACGAGAGCGAGATTCGCGAGGTCATCGCCGCTGTGCTCGCCGAGCTGGAGATTGCGCAGCCGACGGCCAAGGACAAGGGGAAAATCATGAAGACGCTGATGCCGCGCGTCAAAGGCAAGGCGGACGGCGCATTGGTCAACCAGGTGCTGGGCGGCTTCTTTGCCTGAGAATTCCCATCCGGAAAGGATTTTCTGTCCATTCTATCCAGAAAGCCCCGGCTCGCGCCTTTTACGGGACAATTGCCCGCTAAACGGCCTGAGACGGGGCACGCTTATGGATCGGAGTCGATTTTCTCATCGAGCGCCATAAAGCCAATCGGCGGGAGCTTGCCCAGATCGACGGGGGCATCGTCCTCGTATGGAACGCCGGGGCTCAGCAAATCGGAGAGCGTATTGTGCAGCGCGCCCATCACCTGGCGCAGCGTAAGCCGCTTGCTCTTGCCGGGAACGGGGAGAGGCGCGCGATCGTGAAACAGATTTTCGGGCAGGGAATCCTCAAGCAGGTATTCGACGGGCGCATTGAGCGCGTAGCAAAGCGCGACAAGCGTATCGACGCTGGGGATGCGCTTGCCGTTTTCGATCAGACCGAGGTATTGCGTGGAAATGCCCATTTGCTCTGCAACCTGGGCCTGCGTGAGCCCCAGGGCGGTCCGCTCGCTTTGAACGCGGCGGCCCAATCCTTTATAGTCAACGCGTATGAACATGGTCGGACTCCCTTCTGGCATATTATGCCTTAAGCATTCGAGGAAATTGAGAAAAAACCTCTAAATCCAAGGAAGAGTTCGGAAAAAAATCAAAAAATGTAGCGCTTTTTCCCGATTTGTGATATACTGTATGAAACCTAAACCATCGTCTCATCCCAAACACGGCCTCCTTGGATTCGCCTTCGCGTCGCCAACAGGAAGTCTGGCTTTGAGTGCCAATCGGTGAAGGTCAATCTATTTTAGGAGGATACAGAATATGTATCAGGATGAAACCCTCGTTTGCCGTGACTGCGGCAAGGAATTCATTTTCACGGCGTCTGAGCAGGCGTTCTACGCGGAGAAAGGCTTCCAGAACAAGCCGCGCCGCTGCCCGGAGTGCCGCGCCGCTTTCCGCGCGCAGAACGGCAATGCCCGTCCGCAGCGCGAGATGTTCACCGCGATTTGCGCGGACTGCGGCAAGGAGACCCAGGTTCCCTTCCAGCCGCGCGGGGATAAGCCCGTGTACTGCCGCGACTGCTTTGCCATGCATCGTGCACCGCGCTATTGATCCGGAAATATATGGCTTTTAAGGGTTTTCCTCTGACTGAGTGCAGGGGAAAACCCTTTTATCATTTTTTGTGGTTTTTTTCTGCATATTTCTGGTGTTTTTTCACTTTTCATGATATGATATATAGTAATAGTACGGTTCGTTCATATCATCACGAGGAGGTACCTGATCATGAAAGGCAACGTTATCGTAGGACAATCCGGAGGCCCGACGGCCGTCATCAATTCCAGCCTGGCGGGCGTTTACAAAACGGCCATCGACCGTGGATTCAACAAGGTGTATGGCATGCGCTTTGGCATCCAGGGTCTTTTGGACGAGAAGTATGTGGATCTGTCGGATTACATCAAAAATGAGCTGGATATCGAGATCCTCAAGCACACGCCCTCGGCGTTTTTGGGCACCTGCCGCTATAAGCTCCCCGCCATCCACGAGAATCAGGAGATATATGTAAGGATCTTTGAGATTCTTGAAAAGCTGAACATCGAGTGCTTCATCTATATTGGCGGCAATGATTCGATGGATACGATCAAGAAGCTTTCCGATTACGCGCTGCTTACGGGCAAGCCGCAGCGCTTTCTCGGCGTGCCGAAGACGATCGACAACGATTTGGCGCTGACCGATCATACGCCGG